>JAQULS010000014.1 GCA_028749235.1 Acidobacteriota bacterium
ATGGTCCGCGTCTTCTTGAGCTCGAGCATGGACTCCTCGACCTTGGCCGTCGAGATGGGGTCCAGCCCCGAGCACGGCTCGTCGTAGAGGATGACCTCGGGGTCGAGAGCCAGCGAGCGGGCGATGCACAGCCGCTGCTGCTGGCCGCCGGAAAGCTTCTGGCCCGGCATTTCCAGCCGGTCCTTGACCTCGTCCCAAAGGTAGGCGGAGCGCAGGCTGGACTCGACCAGGCCGTCCAGGACGGCTTGGTCGCGGACGCCGGCCATGCGCGGCCCGTAGGTGACGTTGTTCCGGATCGAAAGCGGCAGGGGCAGGGGCAGGGCGAAGATCATCCCGACCCGCTTGCGCAGGTCCTCGGCCGAGAGATCCTTGACGATGTCCTTCCCGTCCAGGCGGATCGTTCCCGACGTCCGGGCCTGGTCGTCGAGGTCGGTCATCCGGTTGAGCGAGCGGAGAAAGGACGTCTTGCCCGAGTTGGAGGGGCCGATGATGCTCAAGATCTCGTGTTCGCGGATGTCCAGGGTCAGGCCGTTCAAGACCCGGACCGGGCCATAGCGGACGGAGAGGTCCCGGACCTCGAATTTGACCCGGCCTTCGGCGGCGTTCATTTCTTCTTCCTATAGCGTGAGCGGATGATGGAGGCCGACACGTTCATGATCAGGACAAGCGCGATCAGGACGAAGGCCGTGCCGAAGCGGAAGCCTTCGGGAATGCCGGGAATCTGGGACGTGATGACGTAAAGATGATAGGGCAGGGCCATGGCCTGGTCGGACAGGGACGTGGGCAGGTTGGGCAGGTAGAAGGCCGCCACGGTGAAAAGGATGGGCGCCGTCTCCCCGGCCACCCGGCCGATGCTCAGGATGGCTCCGGTCAGGATGCCCGGCAGGGCGTGGGGCAGGACGGAGTGGCGGACGGTCTGCCAGTGCGAAGCCCCCAGGGAGAAGCTGACTTCGCGGTAGGACTTGGGGACCGCCCGTAGGGCTTCCCGGGTCGTGGTGATGATGACCGGCAGGGTCATGATGCCCAGAGTCAGGGCGCCCGAGATGATGGAGACTCCGAACCGCAGGAAGATGACGAACAGGCTCAAGCCGAACAGGCCGAAGACGACCGAGGAAACGCCGGCCAGGTTGATGATGGCCAGATTGATGGCCCGGGTCAGCCCGTTGTCCTTGGCGTACTCATTCAAATAGATGGCGGCCGCAACCCCGATCGGCAGGGCGAAGGCGATGGAGACGAAAACCAGATAGAACGTGCCGACGATGGCCGGCCAAATGCCTCCCGCCCGCATGCCGTCCCGCGGCATGCTGAAGAGGAAGGACCAGGACAGCGCCCCCCAGCCCTTGGCGATGATCAGCCCGACGATGCCGAGAACGGGGATGACGACGATCAGGGTGGCCAGGAGGAGGACGCCGAAGCCGAGCTTCTGCCGCAGGCCTTCGTTGCGCGGCTTCATTTCTTCTTCCCCCGGTTGAGGAGCAGGTCGGCCGTCAGGTTGATGGCGAAGGAGATGAGGAAGAGAACGATGCCGATCGCGAACAGGGCGAAATAGTGCGGGCTGCCCTTGGCCGCTTCGCCCATCTCCGCCGCGATCGTGGCGGTCAGGGTGCGGACGGGCTCGAACAGGCTGTGGGGGATGACGGCGGCGTTGCCGGTGACCATCATCACGGCCATGGTCTCGCCGAAGACGCGGCCGATGCCCAGCATGGCCGCGGCGATGATCCCCGGCAGGGCGCCGTGGATGACCACCCGCCGCAGGGCCTGCCAGTGGGTCGCGCCCAGGGCCAGGGCGCCGTCCTTGTACTCGCGCGGCACGGCGTTGATGGCGTCCTCGGAGATGGAGATGATCGTGGGCAGGGCCATGAAGGCCAGCATCAGCGAGCCGGCGAAGGCCGTCAGGCCCGTCGGCAGGTGGAGGAAGTTCTTAAGAAAGGGGACCAGGACGGTGATGCCCACGAAGCCCAGGACGACCGAGGGGATGGCCGCCAGGATCTCGACGCAGGACTTCAGGATCGTCCGCAGGCGCTTGGGAGCGACCTCGGCGATATAGAACGCGGCCCCGATTCCCAGCGGAACGGCCATGACCACGGCCCCGGCCGTGACCAGGAGCGAGCCGAGAATGAGCGGCAGGATGCCGAGGCGGGGCGGACTGGAGATGGGGTACCAGAATCGCCCGCCGAGGAAGCTCAGGATCCCCGTCGTTTTGAGGATCGAGACGCCTTCCCGCAGGAGGAAGACGAAGATCAAAACGACGAAGAGAATGGAAGCCAGGCCGCAGAGAAGAATGAGCTTCTCGATGACGAATTCCTTAGCCCGGCGCAGGTTCTTCATTGGATCGGCACGAATTCGGTGTCGCGGACGATCTTCTGGCCGGCCGGCGAATGGATGAAGTCCATAAAGTCCTTGACCGAGCCGGCCGGCTCTCCCTTGGTGAAGAGATAAAGGGGGCGGGAAATGGGGTAGGTATTGGCGCGGATGGTCTCGATGGTGGGGGCGATGGCCGGGGAGTGCTCGTCCTTGGCCACGGGCACGACCTTCTGCCGCGGGCTGATGTATCCCAGGCCGTAGTAGCCGACGGCATTTTCGTTTTGGGCGACCTCCTCGGCGATGGCGTAGGAGGAGGGCATCATCAGGGCCAGGGGCGCGAATTCCTCGGGGCCCTTGCTCTTGCCGCGCCGCAGGACGTGCTCCTTGAAGAAGATGTGGGTCCCGGAGTTGACCTCGCGCGACAGCAGGACGACCGGCCAATCGGGACCGCGGAGCATCTTCCAGCGCCGGATGTCGCCCAGGAAGAGCTCGCGCAGCTCCTCCATGGTCACGGCGGCGATGGGATTCGAGGGATGAACGACGACGACGATGCCGTCCAGGGCGACGATGTCCTCGCGGATGGCGAAGCCCTTGGCCCGGGCCTGTTCGATTTCCTTGGCCTCCAGCCCGCGGGAGGATTCGGCGATTTCGCAGGTGCCGTTGATCAGCGCGGCGATCCCCGTCCCCGAGCCGCCGCCCGTGACGGCCACGTTCACTTCGGGATGGAGCTTGTTGTAGGCTTCGGCCCAGGCCTGCCCCAGGTTGACCATGGTGTCCGAGCCTTTGATCTGGAGGGCTTGGGAACGGGCGCCCGTCCCGCCGCCCCGGTTCCCGCAGGCGGACAGAAAAAGAACCAGGATCGCGGCGGCTAGGGCCGGTTCGGCGGCGCTTCGGGACGGGAATCGAGCGATCATGGTCGGCTCCCGCCCATCATAGAAACGGCCTTTCCGGCTGTCAATACCAAGCGGCCCGATTCATCAATTCTTGATGAACTCTTCATCGAATCTTAACCGTCGGAGCCCAATCTGGAGCCGGGCAGGCCGTCGGAGCATGACAACGGCTCCGGACTGTGTTAGAAAGATATCAAGAAGTCAGGAGAGGCCCATGGAACGCCTGTTCGACGAAGAGCTCAAGAACCTCAAGGAAATGCTCCTGCGCATGGCGGGGCTGGTCGAGCAAGCTATCGACCTGGCCATCGAAGCCCTCAAGGAGCAGAAGGAAGAGCCCGCCCGGGAGGTTCTTCTGCACGAGTCCGAGATCAATACCCTGGACGTGGAGGTCGACGAGACCTGCCTGCGGCTGATGGCCCTGCGCCAGCCCATGGCCGGCGACCTCCGCTTCATCACCTCGGCCATGAAGATCACCAGCGAGCTCGAGCGCATGGGCGACCTGGCCGTCAACGTGGCCGAGCAGGCCCTTATCCTGGCCAGGCTGCCCCTGCTCAAGCCGCTCATCGACATCCCCCACATGGCCCGCATGGCCCGGGCCATGGTCCGCGACTCGATCAACGCCTTCATCAACCGCGACGAGGCCTTGGCCCGCAGCGTCTGCGAGCGCGACGACGGCGTCGACTCCCTTGACGAGCAGATCTTCCGCGAGCTGCTGACCTATATGATGGAGGATCCGGCCGCCATCTCGCGGGCGGTGGCTCTGATCCTGGTCAGCCGCAACATCGAGCGCCTGGCCGATCACGCCACCAACATCGGCGAGGACGTCATCTACCTGGTCGTGGGCAAGACGATCAAACACCATATCGATAAAAAGCGTGAAGGCGTCCCCTCTTAAAAAAATCGCTTGCGTCCTCCGGCCCATCGGCTATAATAAAAGCAAGTTTTCTTGTGCCGGCTGGAGAAAACTTCATTCAACCTAATGAACATCATTTTTCCCTTTTCTGCTGTTAAAAACAGCCGGCATTTCTCCCTCTAAACGACTCCCTGCGATGCCTCCGCTCGGGCCGATTCTTATCTATCGTCCCGGCGGCTTGGGCGATCTTCTGACGGCTTTTCCCTCGATCCGTCTCCTCCGCGTCGCGTTCCCCGGACGAGAGACCTTGCTGGCCGCGGCCGGCGCGCCGGGCCGGCTGGCCGTGCGGGCCGGGCTGGCCGGGGAGATCCTCTCGCTCGACGGCCCCACCTTAGCCGGGCTTTTCTCGAATTCCGGCGGGCCGCGGCGGCCTCTCCGGCGCTCCGGCGCCGAACCCGACGCGCTATGGGCCTGGTTTCTCAAGGAGCCGCCGCCCGAATTCCGGACGGCCGCGTCCCGTCTCTTCGGCCGCGAGGGACGAATCGTCGTCTACGACTTCGCCTCGCGCCTTTCCATCGGCCGATATTTTTTCGAGCGCACGGCCGCGGCTCTCGGCTTCGAGGCGTCCGAATCCGCTTACGAATCCTCCGCCCGCCTGCCCGATTTCGGTCCCCCGGCGGTCCCTCTCCCGGCCCGGCCGTTCGCCGTCCTTCATCCCGGAAGCGGATCTCCCCGTAAGAACGCGCCGCTCCGCGTCTTTTGGGACGCGGCGGAAGCCTTCGCGGAAAAGGGCCTGGACGGCTTTTTCGTCGCCGGCCCGGCTGAAACCGCCCTTCTCGCGGAGATGAAGGAGCGGAAACTTCCGGGCGGATGGCGCCTTCTCCAGGAGCTGCCGCTGGCGGATCTGGCCGGTTTGCTGGCCCGCTGCGCCGCCTATGTCGGAAACGACTCGGGCGTCACTCACCTGGCCGCGGCCGCGGGCGCCCCGGTTCTGGCTCTTTTCCGCGACGAGAACCTGCCCGCCTGGCGTCCCTGCGGCCGAACCGCGATCCTGCGGGCCTCCGAACCGTCCGCCATCCCCCCGGCGGATATGCGGGCCGCCCTGGCTCGATTTCCAGCCCCGTCCGCGATAGAATACCGGCTGTGACCAAACCCGATTGGAAGGACGATATCCAAGCCTGTTTCGACGATCTGCGCATCCTGGAACGGTGCCGGAACGAAGTGGACGGGCAGTTCGCTTCTCTCTCCGACACCGCGGTGGAGCCCGCTTTCGCCGGAGTCGCCGAGGAGCTCAAGAGATACGGCGTCCGCTGCAAATACTGGAGAACGCGCGAAAAGGCGCTCCATTTTCAAGCCGCCTTCCCCGGCCGGAGCGAGGTTCAATTCGAGTACATCCTCTCGGCGCCCGCCAAGGCCGTCGATCTGACGCTGGTCCTGACCGTGCGCGGCCGCCCTTCCCCGGGCGGCGAAACCCAGGAGAAGTCGTTTCCCTTCCTGCCCAGGACCCCGGCCGTCGAAATCCTGAAGATGGACAAGGACGACTTGGCCCACGACATCGTGGCCCGATATAAGCGCTATGTCACCGAGGCGGCCATCGACATCTCCGGCCTGCGGACCTGATCAGCGGGCGGTTCGCCCGAGAAGAGCGGAGGCGGCGGCCGCGTCCTTCCCCCAGATGAGGTAAGCCGTCCGGCCGAGACGTTGGTAGAAAAACGTCTGCCCCGAACCGCCGCGCGCCGTGAGCCGGCCCGACTCGGCTTCGACCGCTTCGAGGTTGGCGGCGAACTGGGCGCGAACCGCGGCCTCGAGGCCGGCGGGCTCGCTTGCGGCTTCGACGATGATCATCTTGATCCCTCCTGGCTCGTAACGGGCCGAGACGGCGGTCGCCCCGCGGCCGAAGCCCCAGGCTTCATCCGAGAAGAATTGCGTTTCGGCCCTGGCCGCGGCCTCGCCCTTGATATAGCGTTCGCTTCGCGGCACGCGGCCCTCGGCGGGAAGCGCGCCAAAGCGGGGATCCGGACCGCCGCGGCCGGGACTGGGAAGCAAGGCCTCGACGGTCCGCAGCATACCCTCCAGGTCGTCCGCCCGCGTTTCGTATCCGACCAGGTTGACGTGATACCGCCCTTTGACCAGGCAGGCCTGGCTGGGGCTCAGCCAATGCGGCGAGGCGATCGCGGACGAGATGTCCTCCCGGCCGTCCCTCTGGACCGAGAATAAGCCGAAGGCGTCCAGGGCCGTGGCCGTCTTGTAGATCTCGATCGTGACCTCGCGCCCCCCGGCCCGGCCGTATCGGCCTACCGCGAGCTCCTCGAAGCCGTAGGGCAGGATGAGCTCGGCCCCGCCGTCGATGTAGCCGTAGAGGCTTTCCCTGACGTATCGCGCGGGTTCGGCCGCCGCGGCCCATTCGCCCGCTTGTCCGGCCTTCGGAAGAAGCGCGGATGGAGCCGGGGCTGGGGGCGCCGAAGCCCGGTCTTGCGGGACGGCCGGTCCGATGGCTCCGGCGGCGGCGAAAGACGCCGCCAGGACCGCGGCCAGAAAACGTCCTGTTCTCACGCCAGGATCAGCTCCTTGAGGACGATGGCCTCGCGTTTGCCGACGCCCAGGCCGAGCGAAGCGGCTATATCGACGAAGCGGCGGCGGCTCTTGTCGTCGAACTGCTGGATGCCGCGGTCGATCCTCTCATTGATCATCAGCTCATGGCCGACGAGGTCGACGGCGACCGGGTCGGTGCCGAAGAGCATCAGGTTGGGGTCGAAGAAGAACTTGGGGTTGGCGCCGGGGCCGCCGTCGTAGCAGCCCTGCAGGCCGTCCACGATGTTGAGAACCAGCTTGTCCCGCAGGGCGGGGAAGGCGTTCGGCTCGGCCACCGATTCGGCCCAGATCTTGTGCAGGCGGCCGGTGTTGCTGATCGAGCCGTAGGCCAGGTTCTTGAGGCACAGCGTCACCGTCGTCCCGGAGTTCTTGAAGATCGGGACGTTGATGATCTTGGTCAGCCGGCGGGTGACGATCTTGCTGAAGTAGGACTCCTTGCCCTCGTTGAGCATCAGGGGCAGGACGTCGCGGTTGTACTTCATCTCCACGTCGGCGAAATAGAAGGGCGCCTCGCGGTCGATCGAGTCCTTGGCCCACATCTCGCCTTTGTCGTCGTAGTATTCGCCGTTGGGGCCGGTGTGCTCCGTGCCGACGATTTCGATCCCGGGGAAGCGCTCGGGGGTATAGCCGGCCTCGACCATCTGGAAATGGCGGCGGTCCCAAATGACGATGTTGGACTTGGGCAGTCCAGCCGCCAGAAGTCCGGCGATGATCGCGTCCACGACTTCGGGCTTGGTCGAAAGCAGCGCCCGGCCAATGGGGTTGATCTTGATCCCGACCACGTCGGAGGGGGAGACGAATTGGCGGAAGGCCCGGCCCATGTCGGTCTCGCCGGTCAGCCCGGCCATGCCGCTCCGGACCGCCTCCGCCGCTTTGGCGGGATCGATCTTGCCGCCGGTCGAGGCCCCGGGCGCGGACACCTTGACGACGCGGCCGGGATAGCGCCCGGGCATGGAGGCCGGCGTCCGGGGGATGTTTTTGATCTCGTCGATGTTGGTCTTGATGGGGACGGCGGGAGCCGGCGCGGCCGCCCGGTCCTGGCCCGAAGCCGTCCGGATCATGGCCAGACCGGCCGCTCCGGCCGCGGCGGTATGCAGGAAGCCGCGGCGGCTGACGGCTCCGGGGCGCGCGACCTCGTTCTCTCCGGTCAGGATGAATATGTCGTCCTGGGACATGGGGGCTCCTTGCTTCGATTTTCCCCTACTCTAACCGCGACTCGGCAGGACTGTCAATTCAGCGGGCCTCGGATTCACCCGGATTTCTCATGCCGATGGACGGCTTTTTCTTGGTTCATCTCTCATCTTCGGGGCCTGCAGCACGGTATTTGGCCCGGCGGCGCGGGTTCTTCACGCCTTTTCCCACTTCTTTTCTCGGTGCCTCCGTAACTCCGCATGCTTGATCTTACGGACTTATACGATCTCCCACTCCATCTCTATATTGATAGATAATCGGGTGCTCAAACATACTCCGGCGCCCGTTGGGTACCCTCGAAAAGGTGTGGAAAAAGGCTAAACCCGCGCGGTTTCGCCGTTGGCCAAATACCGTGCCGCCTAACCATCCCCCGGAGTTGGGAGATGAACCTTTTTCTTTTCGTTGGATGGAACGGCGGAAATTCTGCTACAATTCCATCCAGAGACGCGGACCCGGCCGGGCCGGAACAGGGAGAATGGTTTGATGATGCCTGACGATCCGCACGAGGCAAGCCGGCGCACCCTGACCATCCGGTCCGAACTGTCCGAGATCGACAAAGCCCGTGCCTTCCTCCGCGAATCCCTGGCCCCTTGCCGCCTGGATGAGGAAGAGATCTTCAAGCTCGAGCTGGCGCTGGTCGAGATCTGCGTCAACATCACCCGCTACGCCTATCCGGACGGCGGCGGCCCGATCGGTTTGACTCTGTGGATTGAGCCGGGGATCTGCCTGGAAATCCGGGATTCCGGCGTGCCTTTCGATCCGCGCCTCCTCCCTCCGCCCGACCTGGACCGGCTGCTGGCCTCGAGCCGGCGCGGCGGCTTGGGCGTCTACCTGGCCCGCAAACTGGTGGATGACTTCGACTACAAGCGGGAGAACGAGGAAAACATCGTCACCCTCTCCCGCTGTCTGCCGTTCACGAATTGATACATTCGCGGCGCCAAACCCCGATTTTCAAATCGGAGTTAAAAGCGCCGCTCCGTATGAACCCCGCAAAGCCCGGGGTATCGAACGGGTTTATTGAACGGCTTTCCCCATTTCCGGGGAAACGGGACGAGGTCTTAGTAGAGCGTCGCTTCTTCTCCGTTGAGCTTGACCAGCCGGTCCATCTCGGCCAGGATGAGGTCCCGCCGCTTCAGCAGGGCGGCGATCTCGGCCTCGTCCAGGTATTCGCCGACGGCCGCCTTGACCGTTTCGGCCGTCAATCCCTTGAGCTTTTCGACGAAGGCCCGCGGCAGCTCCTTCATCGGTTTGGGCCCCTCGCGGTGTTTCTCCGTGTAGATGAGCTCGTCCGTGAATCGCTTGCCGGTCCGGAAGGAGCGGGAGTGGTCGATCAGGATGATCTTCCAGTCGTCGCGGATGAGGAGGTTGTTGCCGTGCCGGTCCTCGTTGCCGATCAGGTTGTCGAAGGCCCGCTGCAGGTAGGTGGACCGGTTCCAGCCGAAGACGAAGCGGGGCGGAACCGGGATCTTCTTGTCGTTTTTGACGTTGAGGGTCATCCTGCTTTCGGCCCAATCCTGCATCGAGCCGCGGACCTCTTTGTAGCGGCGCTCGATCGTCGCCGGCACCATGGCGAGCCCGATCAGGCGGTCGATGCGGTAGGCGGCGATCTCGTACTGCCAGCGGTCCGGCCGGCCCCGTTCGGCCTTGTCGATGTCCTTCCATAAAGCGAACTTCCGAACCCCGTCTTTTTCCAGGGTCAGCTTATAAGGATTGGTCACGGCGGACGGCCCGGTGAGCTGTTCGGCGCCCTTGACCTCCGCCGCGGCCAGATACTCCTCGGCGGCCTTGTCCCCCGCCGGGTCGATGGCCTGGCTGGCCGCCCAGGCGGCGCCGAGAATCAACACGGTCCATGCAGCGATGACAAAAACGGTATTCTTGTGCATCGGTCCCCCTCCCTGGGTCAATTCTTCGCCTTGGCCTCGCTTCCGCCGCCGCTTCCGTTCCGACGGAACTCGCGCGCGATCAGGATGGCCAGGGCGATCCATATGACAATGGCGGCGAGATTGACGATGGCCAGCCCCTCGAGCTTCATGGCCAGCCAGGACGATCCGACGAAGACGGCCAGGGCGGAGAGGGTGTCGCCGCCCCGTTGGAAAAAGGTGTCGATGGCCACCTTGGCCTTGTATTTCTCCTCCCGCGAGGTCCGCAGGAAGAGGGCCGCCTTGGTCGTGTTCATCAGCGAGTAATCCGTGCCGTTTTCGGCCGCCTTGATCCATTTGAGGACGATAAGAGAGGCGCCGAAGGCCGTGTAGCCGTAGCCGCCCAGAACGAAGATGGGCAGAACGAGAAGCGCCCCGCCGATGCCCACCCAGCGGAAGATCCGGGAGACGAGAAAGAGCTGGATGAGAATCGTCAGCAGGGCGGCCAGGGATTGATAGTCGGCGAAAGCCCGGCCGATGTAGGCTTCCAGGGACAGCCCGCCCGCCGTGCCCGAGGCGATGGCCCTCTCCGCCGTCTTGGTCTGCAGGGAGCTGAACATGTACTCGCCGTTGGCGTTGATGAAGTTGTAGACGCCGATGAGCAGGGCGATATAGAGAAGATAACGCTTCCGAAAAATAAGCTGGAAGCCGCCGCCGGCTTTCAGCGGCCGCTCCGCTTCGCCGGCCGCCGCCTTTCCCTCCGCCGTCCCCGAGGCCGCCAGCCGGACTTCCCGCCGGTGGACGGTCCAGACGAGGAGAATGCAGACCCCCAGCAGGGCGGCGACCACGAGCATCATGTTGAACGAGCCGAGCGGGGCGAACAGCCGCTTGGCCAGCTTGCCGCCGAAGAAGGCGCCCAGGTTTCCGCCCAGGGCGATCAGCGGGAAGAGGCGCTTGCCGTCCGCCTCGCCGTAGAGGTCGTTGGCGAAGCTCCAGAACTGGGCCACGACCATCAGGTTGAAGATCCCGACCCAGAGAAAGAAGACGATGCTCATCGTTCCCCGGGACAGGCCGGCCAGATGCAGAGCGTAAAAGAGAACGAGGTTGGAAATGAAGAAGAGCGTGACCCACGTGATCAGGACATGGCGCGGGACCTTGGAGGCCAGGCGGCTGAAGGCCTTGATGACGAAGATGATCAGCACGGCCTGCAGCGCCCCCAGGTAGCTCTTGGTCTGGGGATCCTGGCCCGTCAGGATCAGGGCTTCCCGGATCGGCTTCAGGATGTAATAGGCGAAGAGCAGGACGAAGATGTTGAGCCCCAGCCAGAAGGCCTTGGCGCCTTCGCCGGGACGGATGTCCCAGTTCAGCCGCAGGAGGCGATAGAGAGGGTTGGTCACGGTTTCCGCCTCATTCGGACTTGGCGGGGTAAAGGACCGCCGCCTCGCCCATGGCCCGGATCCGTTCCCGCAGGTGGGCGATGATCCGATCCTTGCGTCCGCAGAGGGCGGCGATCTCGTCCCCGCTCAACCAGACTCTCAGCCGTTTTTTCGTCGCGGCCGGGTCCATCCGCAGCAGCCGTTCGTAGAGATCCCGGGGGCACCTTTCGATCAGGCAATCTTCGGCCAGCTCGGGGCTGAGCGAGAAGGCCTCGGCCAGGTCGACCCGGCAGACTCGCCACAGGTCCTTGTCGATGAGCGTGTCGTCCAGGTTGCCGCAGGCATCTCCGGCCATGGCCTCGAAGAGCCGCACCGCGTCCAGGCTGTTCCGGAAAGCGGCCGCGTCGGGCGGCTCCAGGCCGGACCGGATGCGGTCGCGCTCGGAGAGGCTGTTCTCGGCATAGAGCTGCAGGGCGCCGCGGACGCCCCGAATGGTCCTCTCCACGGTGGGAGGGACGATCTCCAGCTGGAGGAGCTTACTCAGCTCGTAGGCGGCCACCTCGTACCGGAAGCTGTGAGCGAGGGGATGAGGCTGCGGGCGGTGGACGTACTTGAAGACGGCCCGGGCCCGAACCCCGTCCTTCTCGAGGCTGACGAGCCAGGGCAGGGTGCGTCCCGCTTGAGCCTCTTTTTCAACGTTCACCACGGCCGCGGAGCGCAGGAACTTTTCGAAGTCCGCGCAGCTCCATTGGGCCGTGATCTTTCCCTGGCCAGCCGTTTCCGCGGCCCTCACGCCTGTGCTTGGCAGTATGAGAGCCAAGGCCGCGACGAATCCCCCGATCATGGCCGCCTTAATCGCCGATCGGGCCGTTTGCCCTTGAGCCATCGTCCTTCCCCCAGACCGTGTAGTGGATTCCGTCTTCGATGATCAGCGCGCCGACCCGGCCGGCGATGCCGTCCCAAATGCCCGTATCGATGATCCAGACCTTGCCCCCGAAGCGGGACAGGCCGTCGAGTGTCCGCGAGCCGCCCGTGGGCGTATGGGCGATGACCATGACCTTGGCCTTGACCGCGGCCAGGATCGCATCGAGCTCCTTGGCCATGACGCCCTCGGGCTTGATGGCTAGGTCCCGGTACCAAAGCGGCCCCAGGCTGTCGTAGAGCACCCGGGTCGGCCGCGCCAGCCCGGTGACGAAGGAAAGAAGCTCGTCCTGCACCGTCCGATTGATCCTCTCGAACGGCCAGGCGGCGTAGCGGTCGTTCAGCCCGCCGTGGACGAAGACCGTGTCGTCGATCCGAATGATGGTGTCGTGCGAGGCGATCCAGCGGCCGTAGTCCCGCCGCAGGAACTCGAAGTAAGCCGCCTGCGCGCTCGAGTTGGTGGGCATGGCCTTCGCCCACATCTTCTTGACGTCGGCCCCGGGGCCGTTCTTGCGGCGGAACTCGGTCTCGGCCCGGCGGCGGAGACGCTCGGGGACGAAGGCGATGAACTGCTCGGGCGACACGAAGTCCTTGTAATCGAAGGACAGGCCCATGAGGGCCATGGCCTCGTGGTTGCCGATGAGCATGTGGACGCGGCCACCCGCGGCGGCGGCTTCCGCTTCCAGGCGGCGCAGGAGGTCGAAGATGTCCTTGGCCCGCGGCCCGCGGTCCAGGACGTCGCCCATCTGGACAAGGTGCGCCTGGCCGCCGATCCAGTGCAGGTCGGGGCCGACCAAGCCGGTTCCTTGCAGGATGGCGGCGAATTCGTCGTAGGCGCCATGCAGGTCGCCCACGGCCACGACCCGGGAAACGCCCGTCCAGACGGCGCCCTGTCCGGGCGGCCGCCCGTTTGTCCGGCCGCCCGGCGGGAGGCCGCGCTGGGCGTGCGGGGGAGGCGGGAGAACCTGCGGCGAAGCCGTTCTCGGAGTCGCCGCCTTCGGCATGATCATCATCATCGCCGTCGCGATGATGATGACGATCGAAGCGATCGAAGCGATCGAAGGCGATGCCGTCCTGGGGACGGCGGCGCAGCCGAATCCGGTCCTGCTCGCGGGGCTCCCTCTCATGAATCTGCCCTTACTATCCGAGGAACGGGGAAAGCTGTCAAGGGGGAGGCTCCCGGGCGCCGCGGACCGGTTCCGTTTGACTTCCCGGCCCTCCTTTTGATACAAGAACAAGGGAGTTTCATGGTCATCGACAAGCGCGAGAAAGAGGGCATCGTCATCTTCGACGTTGAAGGGGAGATCAAGCGCTCGGACGTCCCGGACGTAACCCTGCACGACCGGGTCAAAACGGAGCTTGATGAAGGGCGGCGGTTCATCCTCCTCAACTTCGAGAAGGTCGGGTTCATCGACAGCTTCGGGGTCGGCGAGATTCTGGCCAGCTACATCTCCACCCACAACCTCGGCGGCAAGCTCAAACTGGCCCGCATTTCCAAGAAGCTCACTCTCGTCTTCCAAGTGACCATGCTGACCAAGGTCCTGGATATCTTCGAGGACGAAGACGCGGCCCTGCGCAGCTTTCTCCGCGACTGACGCGCGCCGCAGCGGGATCCCTTCATGACCGGGCGCCGGTTTCCGGAAGTGATCGCGCGCGGCCTGGGCTTGCGCCCCGGGGAGGGCGGTGAGGCCGTCCTTTTCTTCGTCTATTTCTTCCTGATCACGGCTCCCTTCGCCATCGTCAAGTCCATCCGCGATGCCAGCTATCTCGACAACATCGGCGTTCGGTACCTGCCCTGGGCATACGGCACGGCCGTCCTGGTCGGGGCGGTGGTCGCCGTTCACGCCCGCCTCCAGGCCCGCCTGCCCCGGAGGGGGCTCCTCACGGGGAGCCTGCTTTTCTTCGCCGCCTCGGCCGCCGCGTTCCGGTATCTTTTCGGCCTGAACCGACCCTGGATCACCCTGCTTTACTGGCTGTGGGCCAACATCTTCGTCGTCGTCCTGACGACCCAGTTCTGGTTCCTGGTCAACGACGCCTTCGATCCCCGCCAGGCCAAGCGCCTGGTCGGCTTCCTGGGGAGCGGCGGCATCCTGGGCGGCATCGCCGGCGGCCTGGCGACCGGATACCTGGCCCGGCCCGGCCGGCCGGAGGACCTTCTTTTCGCCGCCGCCGCCCTTCTCGTCCTGGGGGGCGCGGCCGCGTTCGCGCTTGCCGGACGGCTGAAGGGCCGGCAGGGCGCGGACCCGGCTTCCTCGAACGCCGCGGCTTCTCATCCCGGCTTCGCCGATTCCTTCCAGACCGTCCGCTCGGATTCCTATCTCCGTCTTCTGGCCGCGCTGGCGCTCCTGGCCGGGATCGTCTCGACTTTCATCGACTGGCAATCCAAGGCCATCATCGACGCCGCCCCGGCGGCCAAGATCAACCTGGCGTCCTTCTTCGGCCGCTTCAACGCCGGCCTGTTGGCGGCGGCTTTCCTCTTTCAGCTCGCCCTGACCGGCCGCTTCCTGCGCCGCTTCGGCCTGCGCCCGGCCCTGATGATCTATCCCCTGGTGCTCCTCGTCTGTTCGGGGGGAACGGCCATCTGGCCGGTCCTGGGCTGGGCCCTGGCCGTCAAGGGCGCGGATAAGGCCTTCTCCTATTCCATCCAGCAATCCTCGAGAGAGCTTCTCTACATCCCGGTCGCGGCCGATAAAAAGTACCGGGCCAAGATTTTCATCGACATGTTTCTTAACCGGTTCGCCAAGACCGCGGGAGCCGGGCTGCTGCTCCTCCTGTTCCTCCTGCCGGGCGGACCGTCCGTCGCCGTCGTCGGCGCGGCCTCCGTGCTCCTGATCGTGGCTTGGCTTCTCCTCAACGTCCGGCTGGGCAAGGCTTACGGCCGGGCCGTGACGGGACATCTGAAAAGCAAATGGGAGCGGGGCGAGGCCCTGGTCGGGGGGGAGGCCGGCGTCGAGACCGCCCAGGCCATCGTCGACGCGCTGGCCAGCCGGGAGCGAAGCCCCTCGCTCTACGCGCTTCATCTCTACGAGCTGGCCCGCGACGGCCGCTTGACGCCCGAAATCGCGGGCTTCCTGGAGGAGGAGCGGGCGGCGCTGGGCCCACTGCCCCTTTCGCCGCTCTCCGACGGCGAGGAAAGGCCCTGGCTGCCGCCTCCCCCGGCCGACCTTTTAGCCGCCGATGCCGACATCCGCGAAATCCTGGCCTTGCCCGAATACCAGCGGCTGCTGGACGATTATGCCGGCCGGGTCCTGCGGGGCGATACGGGCGGCGAGACGGCGCGGATGGAGTTGGCCAAGGCGGCCGGTCTCATGGACCCGGATTCGCTCCTCGCCGGCCGGCTCGAGGATCTTCTGCTCGACGCCTCGCCCGAGGTCGTCCATTACGCGGTGGAATCGGCCGGCAAGCTTCGCCGGCGGGAATCCGTGCCCTGGCTCGTCGATCGTTTGGCCGATCCGCGCGCCCGCGGCGACGCGGCCGGGGCGATGGCCCGCTACGGCGCCGGGGCGGCCGGTACCCTCGGCGACTACCTGCTCGATACCGCCGTCGAGGCCGAAGTCCGCCGCCGGATCGCCGCCGTCCTGGCCGCGATCCCGTCGCAGGATACGGCGGACGCCCTTCTGGATGCCCTTTCCGCGCGCGTCCCGGGCCTCGAGCGCGATCTCATCGACGCCCTCGACAGGGTCCGGGAGCAGGCCCCCGGCCTCGTCTTCGATCCGGCCGTCATCCGGATCGCGGTCGAGGGCGAGATCGGACGGGTGGCCGCCGCCGCGTCCCGGGCCGAAGGCCTGTGGCTGTTCCGCCTCATCGGGCTGCTCTCTCCCGGCGAGGACCTGACCCGGGCCGGACAATGCTATGTCCGCGGTTCGGCCGCCGAAACGGCTTTCGCCCTGGAGCTTCTCGACCATGTCCTGCCCCTCGACCTGAAGGATAAAATCGTTCCGGTCCTGGAACGGCTGGCCCATCCCGAGGAGGGCGCATGAGCCGTTGGACCGGTTTCCCGTTCAAGGACATCCACGAGGCGGCGCCCGAGCGCGCCGCGGAGGGCCGCAGCCTGGCCGGCCTCTTCTTTCTCCTGACCGCGTCCGCCTATGTTTTCAAGGCCGTCAAGATCTCGCTCTTTCTCCAATGGCTGAAGTCCTCGCGCCTGCCCCTGGCCTACCTGATCACGGCCGTGGTCATGGGCTTTGTGGTGAGCCTCAACACGCGGCTGCTGCGGACGACGAAGCGCCGGCCGTACGTCCTGGGCAGCCTGGCCTTCTTCGCCGTCACCTTGGCCCTTTTCCGCCTGGCCCTTCCCGGCCACGGCCGCTGGCTGATCATTCTCTACTGGCTGTGGAGCGACATCTTTCTGGCCATGTCGGTGACCCAGTTCTGGATTATCGTCGGGGACGTCTTTACGCCGCGCGAAGCCAAGCGCATGGTCAGCCCGCTGGTCAAATTCGGGCTGCTGGGGGGAATCTCCGGCTCGTTCCTGGCTTCGCGACTGGCCGGCCGGCTCGGGTCGGAAAACCTGCTTCTCCTCGGCCTGGCGTTTCTGTTGGGCGCGATCGTCCTGGCCGGAACCGTCCTGCGGAAGCCGCCGACGTCCGCGGCCGCGGCCGGAAGCGCGGCCGATCGGTCCGCGTCATCCCCGTCCAGCCCGGGCTTCGGGTACGGCCTCAAGGCCCTGCTCTCGAACCGCTACCTGGCGCTCCTCGGAGGAGCCATGCTGGCGGCCGTCACCGCGTCGACGCTGATCGACTTCCAATTCAACCGGGTACTCGAATGGAAAATCGCCGGGGCCGACGAGCGGACCGCGTTCCTGGGGATGTTCTTCACCTGCCTGCTCATCGTCTCCCTGGTCCTCCAGTCCGTCCTGACCCAGCGCGTTCTGCGGACCTTCGGGCTGGGCGTGGCGGTCATGGTGACGCCGGCCGTTCTCCTCCTGGGCTTGGCGGCCGTTGCCGTCATCCCGGCCGCCCTGGCTCTGCCCTGGGCCGTCTTCATCAAGGGCGCGGACAAGAGCCTGGCCCACACTTTCAACCAGTCCACCCGCGAGATCCTCTATGTTCCGGTCCCGCCCGAAACGCGGGCCCGGGCCAAGGTCTTCATCGATATGTTCCTCAACAAGGTGGGCGACGGTGTCGCCGCCCTCCTCATCGCCGGCGTCACGGCCGTTTTCGCGCCCTCCTGGAAAGGCATGAGTTGGGTGACGGGCGCCTGCCTGGGCGTTTGGATCCTTTTCGTCTTCGGCATCAACCGGGCCTACGGCGGGGTCATCAAGGCCAATTTGCGCGCCCGCCGTCCCGACGCCGGGGAGATCATCCAGGGGCGGATGGACGTGGACGCGGCCAAGCTTGTCTTCGACACCATCGACAGCCGGGGGCGAAGCTCCGTCCTCTATGCCATGAACCTGATGGACCTGCTACGCCGGGAAAAGGTGGGCCCGGAGCTGCGGGCCATTCTGAACGAGGAGGCTTCCCGGGTCAGGGCCGGATCGCTCGGCGACCTGATCGAGTCCGGCGGCGCGGCCCTTTTCCCGGGCTGGGAAGACGGCTTGCAGGAAGAGCAGCTCGACGCGCAGGTGCGCGAGGTGATGGCCCTTGACGTCTATCAGGAAATCATGAAGCAAAGGTTCGACGAGATGGCGGGACAAGAGGGTCCGGCCGGCGTCGTCGAGCAGATGGAGGCGGCCAAGTCCATCGGCCTGATGGCACCCGATTCGCCCCTGGTCGGCCGGCTGCGCGAACTGCTGCGGAACGAGTCGCCCGACGTCGTCCGTTACGCCATGGAGAGCGCCTCCCGCCACGGCCGGCGCGAGCATGTTCCCTTGATCCTGCCCCGACTGGGAGATTCCGCTCTCGCGGACGCCGCGGCGGCCGCCCTGGCCGCCTACGGCGACCGGATCGCCGGGACCTTGGGGGACGCCCTCGCCGATGCTTCGTTCGCCCCGGCCGTGCGCCAGGCCGTCCCGGGAATCCTGGCCCGGGCCGGGACTCCTCGCGCCGCCGCCGTTCTCTTCCGGGCTCTGCGTCGGGGCGATTCCGACGTCCCGGACGAGATCGTCGGCGGCCTGGTCCGGATGAGGGCGGAGCATCCCGATCTCCTCTTCCCGGGGCCGTTGGTCGCGGCCGAAATCCGGCGGGCCGTCGCCTCGGCTTGCCGCCTGATCGAGGATCGTGTCCGCTGCAAGCCCGGCCCTGAGCCCGGGGCGGGAACGGCCGGTCTGGAACGGGCCTTCCAGCGTGTCTTCGACCTGCTCAGCCTGGTCTATCCTTTCGAGGACGTCGTTCGGGCCTGGCAGAACTTCGCCCGGGGCGACCGGCGGGCGGTGGACTATGCCATCGACCTGCTCGAACATATGCTCCGGCGGGAGGACAAGGACGTCGTTCTGCCCCTTCTGGAGCAGGGGCCGGACGAGGCCAAGGCCCGCCGCTGCCGGGAGATGCGCGGCCGCCTGACGGATAAGGACCGATTTTTGCTATAATCATGGCGACGCCATGGCGCTGCTCTACGTTTACCCCAAGCGCGGCCCGGGCTTTTCGGTTGAGCTCGGCCTCCAGGCGATCACCCTCGGCCGGGCGGCCGATAACGCCGTTCCCCTGAGCGATCCGTTCTGTTCCGGCCGCCACGCCGTCATCCGGCCGACGGCGGACGGATACCTCGTGGAAGACGCCGGAAGCAAGAACGGAACCTTCCTCAACGGCCGCAAGCTTGGGGCCCCGATGCTGCTCCGGACGGGCGACGAGATCCGGCTGGGCGGAGCGCGGATCGTCTTCGACCGGCCGCTTTCCGTGGCCGTGGAGATGACCGACGAATCCGCTTCGATCACCCGGGTCAACACCGTCGTGCCGGTGCAGGACCTCCTGCGGCGGCCGATCGGGTCGGCCGGCCCCGGGGCTTCCGGTTCGGAAAGCTCGCTCGATGACCGCGAGATCGCGGCCGTTCTGGGCGAGGTCAGCCAGGAGCTTCTCCTGCACCGCCCTTTGGAGGAGATGCTCGACCACATCATGGACCTCATCAACGTCCATGTCTCGATGGACCGCGGCGTTCTGATGCTTTTCGAGGGCGAGCCGCCGAGGCTGCAGACCAAGGCCGTCCGGGTCAACAGCCCGACTTTGCAGTCCGAGAAGATCCAAGTCAGCCGCGGCATCGCGGCCATGGCCATCGAAGGCAAGCTGGGGGTCATGATCACCGACGCGGCGGCCGACCCCCGGTTCATGGCCCGCGAGAGCATCATGGCGGCGGGCATCCGGTCGGCCCTCTGCGTCCCCCTCTGGAACAACAAGGCCGTCATCGGCGTCCTCTACGCCGACCGTCTTTCGTTGGCCCGCGCCTTTACGGAAAAGGATCTCCGGCTGCTGACCCTGCTGGCCAACCTGGCCGCGGTCAAGATCGAGAACGTCGTCCTGGCGGAAGACGCCGCCAAGAAGGATCGCATGGAGCGCGAGCTGGCCTTGGCGGCCAAGATCCAGAAGGACCTCCTGCCCAAGGAGCCGCCCGCGTGCGCCGAACTCGATATCGCCGGCCGCAACGTCCCGTGTCTTGAGGTCGGCGGCGACTATTATGACTTCATCCCGATCGACGACTGCCGGATGGGCATCGCCGTCGCCGATGTCTCGGGCAAGGGTGTCAGCGCCTCGCTCCTGATGGCCTCGCTGCGGGCCGCCTTGCACTCGGAGATGCGGCCGGATCATGACCTGGCCGCCCTGGCCGCGAAGCTGAGCGCGTTCGTGCTCAAGAGCTCGCCGATCAACAACTTCATCACCTTCTTCTGGGGTGAGCTGGACCGCAAGACGGGCCGGCTCTGCTACATCAACGCCGGCCATCCCGCCCCCGTCATTTGCGGCCCGGGACCGGGATGCCCGCAGCGGCTTCTGGAGGGCACCGGGCTGGCCTTGGGCATGCTGCCGGGGGCGGTCTATGAGATCGGGGAGGAGATTCTGGCGGTCGGCGAGACTTGGATCCTCTATACCGACGGCATCACCGAAAGCCGCCGGGCCGATGGCGAGGAATACGGCCCCGAGCGGCTGGCCGAATTGGCCTGCGCGGGCGAAGGCGGCGCGGCCGACGCGATCGACCGCGTCTTCGCCGCCCTGGAGTCTTTCTCGGGGACAAAAGCCGGCGCCGACGACCGGACGCTGGTCGTGATCAAGCGGATTCTCTGACCGGGCCGCCTTCCCGCCGCGGGTGGCAATTTTTGTTCGATTTCCTTATGATATCCCTCTTAATCTTGGCCTGAGAAAGGTGCCGCCATGAATCGATATCGCCGAGGATTCGCCGGAATCGGCGCGCTCGTTCTTTGGCTGGCCGCCCAGCCCGCCCCGGCTGCGCCCGATGCGTTCCGGCCGGTCCGGCCGGTAGTCCGGCAGGCGTCCGCACCGGCATCCGCCGTCTCTTTCGATGAGACGGCCCGCTTCCTGAGCGGCCTTCCCTGCACGTCCGAGAGCCTCCGCAAACTCCAGGAAACGCCCGCGGGCGCGGCGTTCATGGCCGCCATGGACCGCGCCTGGGCCGACCTGGAGGCCAATCGCTTGAAACCAATGCGGGCTTGGGCGGCCGTGGAACTGGCCGAAGCGCGGGCGGCGACCAAGACTCTTTTCTACCCGTTCGGCGGGCCGGACTTTCTGACCTCTTTCGAGCTCTTCCCGGACGCCGAGACGCATATCCTGCTCGGGCTGGAGTTCGTCGGCCGGCTTCCCGACGCCGCCGCGTTCACCCCGGAGCGCGCGGCCGGTTATGCCCGCGCCGTCGAGGGGGCCCTGTCGGATTTCTTCAAGAAGAGCTATTTCATCACCCACAACATGGATGCCACCCTGGGGCGCGACCAAGTGGACGGCGTCCTGCCCATCCTCTGCCTCTTCCTGGAGCGGACCGGGAGCCGCATCCTGGCGGTCAAGCGCTGCGAATTTCTGGCAACGGGCGAAATGATGGAAAGCGCCGTCGTTTATCCGGCCAAGAGACAGTACCGGCCGTACGGTGTCAAGGTCGAGTATCAGGCGGGAGCGGGGGGAGCGGCGAAGTCGCTCTATTATTTTTCCTGCGACTTGGCCGACAAGGTCTTCAAGCTCGAATCGGCCCTCTATAGATATATGGACGCGCTGACCTTCGAATCGACCTTCATCAAGTCGGCTTCTTACCTGATGCACTATGATACTTTCGTCAACATCCGCGACCTTGTCCTGGCTAAGAGCCGGTTCGTCCTGGAGGACGACACCGGCATCCCGTTCCGTTTTTTCATGCCTGACACCTGGCGGGCGCGCCTCTATGGCGAATACATCAAGCCGGTCAAGGACTTCTCCGGCGTCGAACAGAGGGACTTGAAGGCCGCGTACTCCGACCCGGCTTCCGATGTCCGCAAGTTGCCCTTCCACCTGGGCTATCACTGGGGCACGAACAAGGATTCCTACCTGTACTTCGAGCGATTGGACGTCCCGGCCAACGGGGCGGCGCGGTGAAACCGGCCAAGTTCGGGCTGTCGACGGCCACCGCGCTGGTCATCGCCAACATGGTCGGGTCCGGCGTCTTTACCAGCCTCGGCTTCCAAGTGGCCGGGCTGTCTTCGGGCTTGGCCCTCCTGCTGCTGTGGGGCTTGGGCGGGTTGATCGCCCTGCTCGGGGCGCTGACATATTCGGAGGCGGGCGTCATGTTCCCGCGCTGCGGCGGGGAATACCACTATCTGACCCAGATGTTCCATCCGGCGGTCGGTTTCATGGCCGGCTGGATCTCCTTCCTGGTCGGGTTCGCCGCCCCGGTGGCGGCGGCGGCCATGGCCTTGGGCCGTTACGCGAGCAGCGCCCTGGCCCTGCCCGAGCGGCCGCCCGCCCTGTCGTTCCTGGCTACGTCATCCTGGATCGCCATCGGCGTCATCGCCGCCGTGACGGCCGTCCACAGCCTGGACAAAGTCGTCGGGGCCCGTTTCCAGAACGTCATCACGGCTTTCAAGGTCGTCTTCATCTTCGTCCTGATCGCCCTGGGCTTCGCCCTGGGCCAACCGGCGGGGCTGTCGTTCGCGCCGGGAGCGGCGGCCTGGAAGGACATCTTGAGCCCGGCCTTCGCCATCTCGATGTACTTCGTCACCTTCGCCTATTCGGGCTGGAACGCGGCCGCCTATGTGGCCGGGGAGATCCGAGACCCGCAGCGGAACCTGCCGCGCAGCTTGATCACCGGGACGCTGTTCGTGATCGTCATCTACGTCCTGCTGAACTTCGTCTTTCTCTACACCGTGCCGCTGGGTGAGATGGCCGGCAAGGTTGAGGTCGGGTACATCTTCGCCGGGCGCGTCTTCGGCGCCCACGGCGGCCGGATCATGGGCGGGCTGATCGCCTTCCTTCTGCTCTCCAGCATCAGCGCCATGATCATCGCCGGGCCGCGGCTGTCCAAGGTCATGGGCGAGGACTACCGGCTTTTCCGGGGCCTGGCCCGGACGACGCGCAAGGACATCCCAGCTGTGGCCATCGTCGTCCAGGGGCTGATCTCGGTCTTCTATGTCCTCTCGGCGACTTTCGACCAGGTCATCATCTTCATCGGATTCACCCTGAACCTGTTCACCTTCTTGACCGTGCTCGGGGTTATGATCCTGCGAAAGAAACGGCCGGACCTGCCGCGCCCCTACCGGACGATCGGCTATCCCTTCGTGCCGGTCCTGTTCCTGCTGATCCAGGCCTACATCCTGGTCTATGGGCTGCTTTACCGGCCCAAGGAATCGCTGGCCGGCATCGGGATCACGCTGCTTGGGTTGGTCGTCTATCTCGCCGACCGAAAGCCGCAGGGGGTCAGGTCTTAAGATTCAAGATTTCTGACAACGATTGTTGGCACTCTTGGTTCGACGGCCGAGAAATCTTGAATCTTAAGACCTGACCCCAATCCTTATCCGGCCGGGGATGTTCTTTATGAAGCGCAGCGCGGCCAGGACCCGGCGGGGCAGGCCCGCGGCCAAACGGATCAAGAGGCGCTCCAGAAAGCGTTCTTTTCCGGGGAAATCCAGCGTCAGCGCGACCGCATCCTCGCGGTATCCGTTCATGAGGGCGGCTCTCGCCTGCCGGCAGACGAGCTTGGCCAGATAGGCCCGGTAGCCCGGGGGCGCCGCGCCGGCGTCCCGTAAGAGGGACAGGAAATCGAAATGGTTCGCGCGTCCATAATACGCGCCGAAGGTGTTGCTCTCGACGTCGTCCCGGTGATAGACGGCGCCCACCGTCGATGAATAAGCCAGCGGGCCCAACCGCGCCAGCGTGATCCACAGGCCGATGTCCTCTCCGAGCCGGCGGCTCTCGGAAAATCCGCCGCTGGAGAAAAAGGCCGCCCGGTTCACGCAGACGGAGGACGAATTGGGAGGAGGGTCGGTGGAAAGAGCCGCCGCTTGGAAGTAGTCCTGCACAACGCCGGTCCAGGCCGGATCGGCGGGAACGCCGTGGATGCCGACCGTCTGCAGGCCCCGCTTTGTTTCGACGGCGTAGGCGGTCGCGTACAGGACCGCCTGGGGGTAGATCTGGATTAAAGTCGCGATGCTGTGCAGGAAAGCCGGGCTCCACTCGTCATCCGCGTCCAGGAAGGCGACGAACGGATGACGGGCTTCCCTCGCCCCCCGGTTGCGCGCCGCGGCGACCCCTGCGTTCGGCTGGGTCAGGAGCCGAATCCTCGGATCGCTTTGCGCCCGGACAATCGCGGCGCCTCCGTCGGTCGATCCGTCATCGACGACCAGGCATTCCCATCGGTCATGGGTCTGGGCCAGAACCGATCGTAGGGTCCGTTCGATATAGGGGGCCTTGTTGTAGAGCGGGATGACGATGGATATGTCCATGACGATCCTAGCCGCGTCCGAGGGATTCAAACAGCCGTTCGTAAAGGCCCAGGACGCGGGGCGCCGCGAAGTAGGCGCTTAAGCGACGCGTGCTCCAATCGTCCCGGAGGTTGCCGCCGGACCAGCCCTCGTAGAGAACCTCGATAGCCCGGGCGACGTCTTCGGGCGAGCCGCCATCCGCCGCCAAGCCGCCGCCGTGTTCGGCCAGAAGGTCGGCCAGAGTGCTGGGACGCGGGGAGACGGCCAGAATCGGCCGGCCGGCTTGGGCATAGTCCGCGATCTTGGAAGGCAGGCAGAAGCCTTCGGCCATGGGGGCCTCAATGACGACCAGCACCGTCTCGCGGCTCATTTCGGCCATAGCCTGCGGATAAGGAAGAGGAGGCGAGATGGATATGACGGAGGAGAGCCGCAGGGAAGAGATCAGGGCGGCGGCTTCCGCGCCGGGGTCGCCCAAGAAGTGCGCCGAAACCGGACGGGCCGGGCGGGCCCGTTTCAGGAACAGGCTGAGGCCCTCGAGGAAACAGCGGGGGCTGCGGGGGGCTTTCAAGCTGCCTATGTGGGCTAGGGTGAATGCGTTCGGGTCCCGGGGAGGCAAATCCAGGATATCGCGTTTCAGGGCGATGTGGGGAACGACCGAGCTTTTGCCTGCCAGGTCCGGCCCCAGCAGGAGGCTCATATATCGTCGCAGCTTCTCCGAGGGAAAAGTATGCCAGGAGGCCTCCGCGGCCACGGCCATGAGAAAGCGCCGCAGGGACTTTTCCTTGAACGCCTTGAGCGGACGGGGCCCGTCGAGATGGATGTCGGGTCCCCGCCCGTAGGGGGGAGGAGCGATCTCCAAGGGGGCGGGATCGTTCCAGTTCGCGATCCAGGGAACCCTGGTCTCGCGGGCTATCACCAAGGCCGGCAGATGGGCATATTCAGGGAGGGCTCGCGATAGGATGAAGTCGTACTGATTACGGCCCATAAGTTTGCGGGCCTCAGCCACGGCGGATGCAGCCCAGGCGTTGCCGAACAGGGGGTGCAGACCGGGGAAGAGGCGCTTGGATCGGCCGCGTCCCAGGATATCGCGCGGAGCGGCGCGCCGGGGCGTATCGAGGATCGATACGCGGCCGTCCAAATCCGCCCAAAAGGTTCGATCCTCCGGGTACCATAAGGGCTCGCGGGGCTGCCGGGAGACGACGTCCAGGTCCCATCCCGCCCGCAGGCCGGCCAGGGCCAGCTTGGCGTTGACGATCGCTTCCGGGGAGGAAGCCGGCAGCATATACGGCGCGAACATCAGCACCCGAGGGCGCTTCCGGAGCGGTCGTTCCTCAAAGGAGATCGATGCGGTCATGATGCGGCGGCGTCCTTGTCCCCCTTCAGGAGGCGCCAAAATAACAGGATCAGGATCAGAAGGGCCACGGGTATCACGGCCAGTCGCCAAATGAGCGGTAGGCCGAAAAAGACCGGGATCATCAAGGCCAGGAGCACCAGCCAGATCAGGCCGGCGGCCGGCGAAACGAGCGTCCCGCGGGGCACCAGGCCCTTGCGGACATAGAGGGGGATGAACAGGATGGTGTTGATCCCGTAGGCCAGCACCCAGGCGATGGAGTACCCGAAGGCGCCCTTGGCAAGCAGAAGCTTGGTGCCGGCGATCAAGGCCACTGCCCAGGTCAGGTTGTCCAAGGCGCCCCACCACATCATCCCGTGGGCGGCCAGGGCCCGGGTCAATCCTTGCCTGTAGATGACGATGCATGCGCATAGGACGGCCAACAGGAAGACGCGGATGAATTCCCGCCCGGCGTATTCCCGGCCGTAGACGGCCTGGGCGATCTCGGGGATGCCGAACAAGACGACGGCGGGGACGGCCCCGAGGAACCAAGTGGACAGGATGTTGACTCGGGCCAGGCGCTCGTTCGGCCGGCCGGAGCTCAATTGGCTGGCTAGCATCGGCAGCAGCGGAGCGCTGAGGGAATTGCCGACGAAGAAGAGCACTTGTTGGAAGGAGCTTGCGGCTTGGAAGATCCCCAGCTGTTCGTAGCCGCTAGAGCGGTTGACCAGCATGGCGTTGCAGATCCAGAGTGTGGGGCTGACCATGGCCCCGCTCAGCATGGACGGCAGGCTGTAGCGCCATAGAATGGCGCGCTCCCGGCAGGAGCCGCGCAGGGTCACCGGGATGCCCGCTTGGGCGGTCTCCCGGCGCAAGGCCAGGCGGTTGAGGAGCGCGTTGAGCGCCCGGTTCGCGGCCATGGCCCAGACGCTGCCCTCCAATCCCGCCGCATAGACGCCCGCAAGCATCATCGGCAGACTTGAAAGCCCGACCCAGATTTGGATTCGAGCCGTCGTTCGGAAGGCTTCGAAGCCCGATAAGGCCCCCAATTGGGCCCCGTTGACGGCTTCCAGGACCAGGATCAGAGAGCCGATCCGCAGCAGCAGAGCCAACTCGGGCGCCGCTAAAGCTCGGACCGCCACCCAGGGCGCGAGGAAAAAGAGAAGCGCCCCCATGATCAAGCCGGTTATGACCGCGACGGTGCTGGTCATGGCCATGATGCGGCCGACACGCCGGGGATCTTCGGCCCTCAGCTCGGCGATGTACTTGGTGGCGGTTTGGCCCAGGCCGAATCCGGCCAGCACGCCGAACATGCCGACCGTGCTTTGGATGATGCCGAAGCGGCCGTAGCCCTCTTTGCCCAGGACTCTGGCCACGGCCACGAAGGCCAGGAATCCCAGGACCCGGGCGACGATCGCGCCCAGCAGCGACCAGAACGATCCACGGACGAGCCGCGAGCCGAGCGGGGAAGCTTGCAGCCAGGAAGTGAACCGGCGGGCCTTGTCCGGGAGACGGCCGGCCTGGGCAAGCGGCATGGCGGCCCTATCGCCCCATCGGCCGGGCCGTCCCCGCGGCGATCGCCTTGGGGCGGGTGCCGAAGATTATGGAGATGGGCTTTCTTTGGATCACGGAATCTCAAGCTACGCGGATGGGGATTTCCGTCCCGAATCGTCCCGCTTCGGGGCGCGATCTCCCGAAGAAATCCCGTCTTGCAGCCGGAGCCAAGGATAGATTCCGGCCGGACTCAAGTCAAGCAGCGATTTTACGCTTTTAGCCGAAGAGCTCGGCCGGGGCGGCCTGCAAACGGGCCAGGAGCGTAGCCCGCTCCCGAACGTCGAAGCCCATGGCGCATTTGACGGCACAGTGCGAGCAGTCCGCGCAGGGGGATTCGGACACGCCGAGCGACGAGACCAGATCGTAAGCCTCACCCAGGTTGCGGTAGCCGTAAGCGTACATGTAGCCCCGCATCAGAGAGGGGATCGGGAGGTTCTTGGGGCACTGGCCCGAGCATTCGTTGCAGCCCTGGCAGTAAAATCCGCCCGCGGCCTGCGGTTCGCCCAGCTTGAGGTCCGCCTTTTCCTGGTCCGTCAGCTTGGTGTCCTTCATGACCTGCATGTTGAGCTCGAGCTGGTCGAAGGAGGTCATGCCGGGGATGGCGGTGGTGATGTTGGGATTGCTCAGGGCCCACTTCAAGGCCGCCTTGACGTTGATCGGCTGGGTGCGGGCGCGGTCGTCCCAGTAGCCGCCGGCCAGGGTTTTCATGGCGATGATGCCGATGCCCAGCTTGACCGCGTCGGCGATGGCCGCGTCGAGCTCGGCCAGGTTGGTCTTGCGGAAGTTGTAGCCCACCAGGACGACTTCGTAGAGCTTGCTTTCGATGGCCGCCCGGACGACATCCTGCTCGTTTCTATGCGAGGTGACGCCGATGAAGCGGGCCTTGCCGGCCTTCTTGACCGATTCGAGCGCCTTCAGCAGGGGCTCGAACAGGGTCGCCTCCCGGGTCTGGACGTTGTGCAGGTAGATGATGTCGACGTAGTCGAGGCCCAGACGCTGCAGGCTGACATCGAAGCTCTTGAGCCAGGTCTCGGCCGAGGTTTCGGGCGAGAAGTTCCCCGTCATCCGGTCGCGGGGCTCGCCGGGGACCTTGGTGGCCAGAAAATAAGAGTCGCGAGGACGGCCCTGCAGAACCTTGCCGATGATGCCTTCGTTGGTTCCGCGCTGGTAGCCGTTGGCGGTGTCGAGATGGACGATGCCGGCATCCAGGGCGGCCTTGATCAGGTTCTCGTTGTTGGAGTTCATGACGCCCATGGATACGATCGGCAGCGTGACCCCCGTCTTGCCCAGCTTCCGGGTGATGAACCCGGATGCCTTGGCATTCCCGGCCGGCGCCGTGAACGGCTTCTGGCCGGCGGTCAGGGCCGAGGGGAGGGAGGAAAGGGTGCCGAAGCCGGCGGCTCCGATCAAGCCGCTCTTGATGAAGGACCGACGTCCGAGGGTCTTGGGATTTTCGCTCATAATACCTCCTTGACGAGGGGGCATACGTTCGCGGCGCGAAACCCCGATTTTCAAATCGGGGTAAAGGCGCCGCTCAGTATTACCCTGGATATACCCCGGGCTTCAGCCCGGGGAGTCTAACGGGTTAATTATACCATATGATTTTAGTCCGACTAAGACGCCCGCCGCGGCATTCTGTCCGCCCGGAATTTTTATTATAATAACAAACAGCCGATGTTCGCCGGCCGGGCTCGGCCGGAAATTGTCAGGCAGGAAAGAAAGAGGTGGCCCGCATGCCTGAATCCGCTTGGCCGTCCGCTTTTCGCCGCTGGATCACAGCCGCCCGTCCCTGGGCTCTGCCTGCCTCGACCATGCCGGGCGTCTTCGGCACCTCGCTGGCCGTGGTCGTCGGCGGCGCCCGGGCGGACGTTCTCCGCTTTGCCCTGGCCTTGCTGGCCATGGTCATCCTCCACTCGGCCGCCAACATGCTCAGCGACGTCTTTGATTACAAGCGCGGCCTGGATCGGGACGTGACCCCGGTCAGCGGGGCCATCGCCCGCGGCTGGCTGCCGGCCGGGGCGGTGACGCGGGCGGCGATCATCCTGTTCGTGCTCGGGAGCGGGATCGGCCTGGGGCTGGCGGCCGTGACCGGGACCGCGCTCCTCATCGTCGGCGCGGCCGGGGTAGCGGTGGGGGCGGGCTATACGCTCCTCAAATACCACGCCTTGGGCGACTTGGCCGTCTTCCTCAATTTCGGGCTGCTGGGCGCCTTGGGGGCCTGGATCGTCCAGACGCGCGCGTTCTCCTGGCTGCCGGTCATCTGGACGGTGCCGATGGCCATGCTGGTCATCGCCATTCTCCATGCCAACAACTGGCGGGATGCCGTTTCGGATGCCGAGCGCCGCGTCCGCACGTTCGCCTCGCTCCTGGGAGACAAGGGCGCCGAGGCTTACTACGGCTTCCTCCTGTTCGGGAGCATGGCGATTGTTCTGGCTTTCGTCGTCGTCCCCAGGCTCATCGGGTTCGGGCTCCCCGCCTTGCCCTGGACCTTCGGCATCGTCCTGCTGGCTTTGCCCAAGGCGTTCGGTCTTTGGGGCCGGGCCAGGCGGCGGCGCGCCCCGCGGCAGCCGATGGACTTCATCATCCTGGACGGGGCCACGGCCCAATACAATCTGCTCTTTGGATCGCTCTGCACGGCCGCGCTCTGGCTGTGGTTCTTCATCCGCTGACGGGCCGGACGCGGGCGGGGCGGAGCCGGCCCATCGAGCCGCGAATCCATCCGGAAAGAGAAAGAAACGGAGTCATGACAGGGGCGAAGCGGACATGAAAGAGAACGGCGCCGCGGAACCGGCTCCTCCCGGGAAGCACCGTCTTTCATCCCACTTGTCGGCCGCCGAATGGGTGCCTGCCGCCGCGGCGGCGCTTCTCTTCATCCCCCTTTTTACGCGGCGCGGTTTCGGCCCGCTCGATTTCTGGTGGGCGATGAGCGCGGCCATCATCTTTCTCGTCGGGCTGGCCGCTGCGTTCGACCGGGGATATCTTCCCGCGCTGGCCCGGGATCTCTCATCGGGCGCGGCGTGTAAGATCGCGCTCGGCCTGATCGCGGCTGCCGCGCTCTACGGCGTCTTCTGGACGGGGAACGAGGCGTCGCGGCTTCTTTTCCCCTTCGCCGCGTCGGATATCGGGAGCGTTTATGGCTTCAAGTCCGGCGTCCCCATCGTCCGCGTCGTCCTGCTCATGACTCTGCTCATCGGTCCGGGGGAGGAGATTTTCTGGCGGGCGTATCTCCAGCGCCGCTGGCAGGCCCGCTTCGGCCCCTGGTCGGGCTTTCTGGCGGCCGCCGCGCTCTATGCGCTTGTTCATCTCGCCAGCGGCAACGTCATGCTGGTTTTAGCGGCGGGTGTCTGCGGGCTTTTTTGGGGCTTTCTCTACCTGAAGACGGGCTCGGTCCTGCTCGTGGCCGTCAGTCATACGGCCTGGGATCTGGCGGTTTTCATCCTGTGGCCGTTTCATTGACGAGACGCGTGTCCTTCGATAATATCAATCGCGGAATAAGAGTTCGACTTGATGGGGGGGGGGGAACAATGAGATTCAAACATGTCGCTTGGCCGGAGATTGCGATTTTTGCTTTTGCGGCCGTTTCCGCGTCCGGGTATGCTCCGACCAAGGACAAGATCGAGTTCAAAACCATCGACGGCGTGCCGCACGTCTTCAACCCGGCCAAGCCGCTCAAGGGGACGATCAAGCTGGAGATCGAGCGGACCCGGACCATTGATCCCTACGAACAGCCTGAGGTGGGGATGAGGATGATCCTTTTCTTTCACCGCGGAGAGAAGGGCGGCGTAGTCCTTTTAGATCCCAATAGCGCGGAGGGCCATCGCTTTGGGCCTGACGGGAAATACCTCGGACTCCTGACCAAGAAAGGCCAAGGGCCCGGCGAGTTCAGCCCGCAACAGGGCTACTACGCCTATCTTTTCGGGAACGATGTCTTCGTCTTCGGGGGCCAAAAGGTCGCCCGTTTCGACTCCGACGGCAAGCTGCTCCAGGAGCGGACCCTGAAGAGCCATCATTACGCTTCCGTCGATGCCACACGGTTCTTGACGGAGAACATCGTCAGGGACGAGAAGGGAAATCAAACCAAGACGCTCCAGATCGTTGAGTTCGACTTTAAAGAGAAGGAGAACAAGACCGATCTGCTGAAGGCCGTGAACGTCGGCATGATCCGCAATCCCAATGGCCGGGGAGGCATCTCCGAACCGTGGGCGACGCCGGGCCTCTTCTATGCCGCCGATCCTTCGCGTGGATACATCTTTTGCGGCATCAACACGAAATACGAGATCTGGATCAAGGATCTGGCCGGCAAGGACGTCCTGGTCATCCAACGGGCTTTCGAGAATGTTAAAGCTAAGCGGGACGATGTAGCCAAGATGATGGCCTGGGCGGCCAAAGAAGAAAGAACGAAGTGGATTCTTTCCGCCTACCCGGATCGATTCGTAGCCATCAAGGACATCTTCTCCTTGCCCAAGGGCTATCTCGCGGCTTTCCGTGTGACTGGGCCGGAGCAATTCGAGATCGACGTCTTCAGCCCCAAGGGTGAGTATCTCTATGCCCTCGTCCCCCCCGTCGGCATTGAGCTTAGGCAGGTGCAGTTCTTCTCAACGGGCTTCGCGGTCCTCGAGATGGAGGGCGATTCCTTCGCCTACCGGGAATACAGGATCAAGAACCTGCCCGAGATCTTCGGGAAGTGATTCCCCCGATGGCCGCGGGCGGCTACTTCTTTTTAACTTGGTAGCGGATGATCGTCCGGTATGATTCCGGCGGAGTGTTCCCCATGCCGGGGCCGACCAGATATTCCTCTTCATGCAGGCCGACGATCACATAGCCCTTTTCGGCGATGAACTTGTGAATGGTCTCGATCGTCGGTGTCTCGGTGGCGTAGGGCCCGACATGGAGGATCTCGGCCACTTCTCCGTACTTCCAGACTTCGATTTTGACGCCTTGGATGCCGGCCGGGAGTCCGGTGACAGATTCGGGAAGGGGCAGGGCGTAATAGCCGACCCACTCGGACTTGGCGTCCTTGCCGAAGTCGGGGCTCGACCAGCGGGCCCGCGGGGGGGCCGTTTTAACTCCGGGCAAACTGAAGAATGTCTTGTAGAGGAGCCCGAAAGCGGCCTGGCCGGCGGTGTTCGGATCGCCCTTGGCCTCGACCACCAGCATCTTTTGGGCGGGCTTGGTCATGATCCGCGGTGCCTTGAGCGAATCGTCGACCGGCGGCTGCTGCGCGGCGGCCGTCCAGGCAAGCGACGCAATCAACGCGGCGAAAACGAAAATGCGTTTCTTCATGATCCCCTCCTTTTTTGTATCATAGCGAATCTCGATGTCGGGCGAAAGCGAGCTCGGCCGGACTTGCGGCTCGGTTAATGAGAGGTTACAGCGGCTTGATGGGCTCGCAGATGTCGATGATGAACTTGCCCTCGGGGTGATTCTGGGGCTCGTTGAGATAAAGCTCGTAGCAGATCCGGTCGTCCGGCTGGTAGCCGCTCCCGGCCATCCAATCGACCATGGCGTCCCAGGCCTGCCCGAACTCGTCCGGGGCGATTTCGGCGTGGGCCACGGCGAACAGGCCGCCGGGGATGGCCATCTTGCCGATCTCCCCCTCGACCTTGGCCTCCGGCGAAACGGTGATGCAGGCGTCCGAGCGCAGCTTGTCCGTCTCGGTGATGTGCGGGTTGTCGTGGTAAACGCCCAGAACCTTGGTCTGGGGGAAGCGCAGCAGCCCCCGCGGCCCGGCCCATTGCATGAGCTTCTGGAACGCCTCGCCCATGCCCTGGAACGGCCCGATGTGCCGGACGTAGGCGACCGTCATCTCCGGCATCTCCTTGACCTCGACCGTGTACTTCGACTTGTCCATGAACAGCCTCCTTGCGGCGTGGATTTCGCCGCCATCATAGCCGGAGGCCTTGGCCGGGGCTTGGCCGTTCTTGCGATCCGTTTGACGATTCTTGCGCCATTCCTCGCCGGGCTCGGACCGCCATTCCGTGGCGCTCATCCCGAAACGCTCGCGGAAGGCCCGGGCGAAGGCGTCCGATCCCGAATAGCCGTAGTCGAGGGCGATCGAGGTGATCGGCGTCGCGGGGTAGGCGATCAGCGCCGCGGCCGCGAGCTCCGCCCGCCGCCGTTGAATCCAGGCATTGAGCGTTTCGCCGACCATGGCCCCGAAGATGCGGTGAAAGTGGAAAGGCGAAAAATTGGCCACCCGGGCCAGATCCTCCAGGCGCAGGCTTTCGCCGATGTGCCGGTCGATATAATCGATGACCCGGTTGATGCGGGCCGTGTACTCGGCCCGTGAGCTGCGGCTTTTGTCGGCGGACGGCGTGGACATTTCGGTTGGGTCTCCTGAAGGGACGATTTCCGGCCTCAAAATACCATGATCGCCCGGCCCTGTCATCTCCGATGAGCGGGGCTTTCGGGTTGCCTATAAGCCGTTGATTCCATTGGCCCTCGCCGCGTTCCGCGTTGACTTCGAGGAGCAAGCCGTCTATAGTATCGCAGTCGCGAACCTCGTCACTCCGGCAGGGCCACGGCGTCCCGCCGGAGAGGATGCGCCAAGGAGTCGTCATGAAAAAGGCCGCTCTCGCCATAGCCCTGCTGATCCCGCTCTTTCTTGCCGCGGTCCCCCTGCGCGCCCAGAACGACGCACCCATCGTCAAAGCGACCGTCCTGCCGCCCGCGGTGCCCCTTAAGGCCGGCCAAACGGCCGCCCTCAGCCTCGAGATCAGCATCCGGGCGCCCTTCCACATCAACTCCGATCAGCCTTCGGAGGCCTACCTCATCGGTACGATGGTCGATTTCAAGCCGCGGCAGGGCGCGACGTTCGGCAAGCTGGTTTTTCCGATACCCCAGAACAAGAAGTTCTCGTTCTCCGACAATCCGCTCTCGATCTTCGAAGGCACGTTCAAGGTTCCTTTCGAAGTCACGCTGGCCGCGGATTTCGCCGGGCCGGAGCTCCTGATCGAGGGTTCGGTCGGCTACCAGGCTTGCGACGACGCGTCGTGCCAGCCGCCGACCGACGCCGCTTTTAAAGCGACGGTTCCCGTCGCGGGCGGCGTTCCCGCGGCAGTCAAGCCCCCGGCCGTTAAGACGGAGGCCGGCCTCGCCGGATCGGCGAAGACCGAGCCGGTCGGAAAGCCTGAGCATCAAACGGCCGAGAAGCCGGCGGAAAAGCCGGGCGATCCGGCGGCCTCGGTGACGCAGACAAGCGTGAACACCGCCAAACCGGATACGGAGCAGGTCCATCCGGCCGGCGCGTCGGAGACCCCGGCCGTCGAACCGCGAAACGACACACCCGCTCCCAAATCCGCGGGCGGGACCGACTTTGGGAAGAAGGGCCTCCTGCTGATGTTCCTGCTGGTCTTCCTGGGCGGGCTGGCCCTCAACCTGACGCCGTGCATTTATCCTCTCATACCGATCACCATCAGCTACTTCGGCGGCCAGGCCGAGGGCAAGAAGGGCGGCGTCGTCCTCCACTCGTTGATATACGTCCTGGGCATGGCCATGACTTATTCCATCCTGGGTGTCGTGGCCGCGTTCACCGGCAGCCTGTTCGGGGCGGCCCTGACCTACCCGCCCGTCTTGATCGCCATCGCCGCGGTCATGATCCTGTTGGCCCTGTCCATGTTCGACGTCTACGAGTTCCGCATGCCTGCCTTCCTGAACAAGGCCGCGGGGACCTCCAAGAAGGGACTGGGCGGATCGTTCTTCATGGGCCTGACCGTCGGCATCATCGCCGCGCCGTGCATCGGGCCGTTCGTTCTCGGGCTTCTGACCTACGTCGGCGACAAGGGCAACGTCTTGCTGGGCTTCTCGCTTTTCTTCGTCCTGGCCATGGGCCTGGGTGTGCCGTTCCTGCTGCTCGGCATCTTCTCGGGCAGCATCAACAAAATCCCGCGCTCGGGCGCCTGGATGGTTTGGGTCCGCAAGATCTTCGGCTTTATCCTGGTCGGGATGTCCTTCTATTTCATCAAGACGCTGCTGCCGAATGCGCTCACCTACAACCTGGCCATGGCCCTGATCGCGCTGGTGGCGGGCGTCTACCTGGCCTGGATCGAGCCGACCAAGGGGACGGGCAAGGCCTTCCCGTTCATTCGCAACGTCTTCGGGGTGATCTTTTTCGCCCTGGCCCTGATCTTCGCCGTCAACGGCGTGCGCGGCTACGCGGATGAGCAGATGAACACCCGCCTGCAGGCGCTGGCGGCCGCCGGCGGGCAGATCAAGCTCGATACGATCGCCTGGGTTCCCTATTCCGAAGAAGCCCTGGCCGATGCTCTTAAGTCCGGCAAACCGGTCTTCATCGACTCGACGGCCGACTGGTGCATCGCCTGTCACGAATTGGACAAGAAGACCTACTCCCAGCCCGAGATCATCGCTGAGGCCGATAGTTTCGTGATGTTGCGGGCCGACCTGACCCGCAACGACGACGAGAAGGTCAAGGCTTTCTACAAGAAGTTCGCGGCCAAGGGCTGCCCGACGCTCATCTGGCTGAAGCCCGACGGGGCCGAGATCGCGGAGCTTCGCGGCGTGGGCTTCGAGGACAAGAACATCTTCCTCGGCAAGATGAAAAAAGCCTTGGCCGCGAAATAGCAGACACATACCGAATTATTCGGTTTCTTGCCTATTTTGTTAGGCGGGGGCTGGATATTTTAGGAATTCCCTGGCGTTTCGACTTGGCGGGAAAAGAAATGCGTATGTGTCTGGTAATTAGAGCTCGGGCAGGCAGAAGCCGATCTCATGGCTGGCGCCGCAACTCCGGCATCGAAGGCGCGCTTCCAGCCGGGTGCATTTGACTCCGGCCTTGATCGTCCGCGCCACCGTCCAGCCTCCGCCGCAGTCTTCGCAGGCCGCGCTCAGGACGAGCCGGGCCTCGATCTTTCTGCCGCGGCGGCTTGGATGCGGCACCGAGACGGTCTTGATACGGAAGGCCCCGCCGTGAGTTTCGCCCAGCTCTTTGAGCAAGGTCTCGTAAAATCGGATCGTCTCTTCGGCCTTGGCTTCGGCCCGGGCCCGGCCCGCCTTCGTCCTCATGTTGAGCGGCAGGCAGGCGGCGTAGGTCAGCTCCTTGCTCAGGGAATTCATGACCGTCGCATGAAGCGTTTTGCCCCGTAGGGCGGATTTGATGAAAAACTGGGCTACGCCCAGGGCCCCGAACTTGGACAGGAAGTCGGCGTCGTGGACGATGGCCGCCGTCGGGTTGGGTGAGGCGCCTTCCTTGTAGAGAGAGCCGAGGGCGGCCAGGATCGCGTAGCGATCGGCGGCCGGAACGCGGGAACGCTTGAGAACGGGCCCGGCCAATTTCGCCGCCTCGTCCTCCTCCGTGGTCCCGCCCGCGTGATAGCTCCCGCCGGCGAACTTTCCGGCGTCGTGGAAGAGGGCCGTGATCGCGGCCAGCAGGGGATCGCGCCGCTCCTCCTCGGCCAGCTTGAAGGCCAGGGAGGCGACGTGGACGGTGTGCTCCCAGAGATAGCTCCCCTCCGTCTCGGGGGCGTTGCCGGCGAAGGCCCGTTCCGATTCCTCGACCAGGCGCTTGATCTTCTCGACCAGTCCGGGATAGCGCTTGGCCACGACCCGGAAGGCGGCTTCGGACTTGCCCGGCTTCTTCATCGTTCTCCCGCCGCGATTATACCAAAATAGGGGTACAGTATCAGTCGTGTCCCATTATAAGTTGATCAGTTTAAGTTGGATACAGGCATCTGGTTGCGATTCGTGATGAGTGGTTTCCGTAAGCAGTTGATTCAACGGGATTTTCTCGAAGGCCATGACGCTGGTG
>JAQULS010000133.1 GCA_028749235.1 Acidobacteriota bacterium
GACGACGGCGGCTTTGATCCGCCGGATGGATTCAAGCAATCCGTTGAGATCGGTAATCTTCATTTCCCATTCTTTTCGAGTCGCGGCGATCGCCTCGCTCCTCATAACCCGCCTTCGGCTCCGGTCTTTGGAAGCCATCGTAAATCAGCGTTTGACGATGTGTCAAGGTCGTGTCAAGGTCGCGGACCGGGTTTGTGCCTCTCCTTGACAATGTTCGGGGGCCCATTTAAGCTTCCCCGGAATGAAGAGGCGGATTTTCATGGGGCGGGAAAAAGGAGGGTGTCCGTTAGGCGCCCATGACCATGAAGCCGGTTGATCTGGTAATCGTTGTTCTGTACCTTGCGGCGATGGTCTTGATCGGATTCCATTTCCGCAAGCGGGCGACGAAGAAACTCGACGCCTATTACCTCGCGGAGCGGGGGGTCCCCTGGTGGATGGTCGGCCTCTCGGGTTGCTCGAGCTACGTCGATATCGGCGGCACCATGCTGATCATCGGCGTGATGTACTACGTCGGTATCAAATCGGTCTTCATCTTCCATGTCGTCTGGGGTTTCTTCACCATGGCGATCTTCATGGCCTATCAGGCGAAATACATCCGGCGTTCCGGCGTGATGACCCTGGCGGAGTGGAACGCGACCCGCTTTGGGAACACGCGGGATACCGAGCGCCTGCGGATCGCCATTGCCTCCTTCATCCTCCTTCAGATGATCCTCACGCTTATGTATGTCGCCGTGGGAACCGGAAAATTCGCCGAGGAGTTCATTGATATTCCCCGCTGGGCGTCCACCTCGCTCATATTCGTCGTGGTGGGCATTTATGTGACCGTCGGCGGTTTTTTCAGCGTGATTTGGACCGATATGTTCCAGACCGCCCTCATCATCATCGGGGCAATCGCCCTGAGCATCGCCGCGCTTCGGCTTCCGGATGGCATCGCCGCGCTGGCGGCCCGGAGCCCCGAATGGGGAACTCTCACTCCCTCCTGGAACCTATGGGCCGGCTATCTCGGACAGGCTCCGGCTGGCTATCATCAATACTTCTTTTTTGGTCCTTTGATCGGCGCCAGCATCGTCTGGGTCCTGTTCCGGTTGTTGGCCGGTCCGCTCGGATGGGATTTCACGTTCTTCCTGACGGCCAAGAACCCCCGGTCCGCCTCCCTGGCCGCCGGAGCCTGGACCCTCGGACACGGCGTCCGCTGGCTCATCGCCGGATCGTTTCTCTGTTTCGGCGTTCATTTCCTAGGAAGCTCCGGCTCGTTCGACGCGGAGAAGATCATGCCCCTGGTCGTCCGGAATCTCCCCGTCGTCGTGTCCGGGCTTTTCATGGCGATTCTGCTGGCGGCGTTGATGTCCACTCTCAGCGCAATCATCAACGTCACCAGCGGCGTCATCCTCAATGATTTCCTGAAGCGGTATTTTGCGAAAAACCTCCCCGAAAAGTCCCTCATCCGACTTGGCATGCTCGCTTCGGCCGTCGTCATGATTCTCGGCTGCGTTCTGAGCTTCATGTTCGATCAGATCGTGTCCGCCTGGGATTTTCTTCTGTATGTCATGCTCGCCATGATCATCGTCCCGGCCGCCCTTCGCTGGCACTGGTGGCGGTTCGGGGCCCGGGCCTATCTCTGGAGCATGCTCGCCTCGACGGGCATCGTGGCGGCCCAGAAGATCTGGTTGGCCGATCTGGCGCAATATTGGACGATCCTGTTCCTGATAGGCGCGTCCTTGATGGTCACCGTCCTTATCTCGTTCCTGACGAAACCCGCCGATCGCGAGACCCTGGTCTGCTTCTATGCCAAAGTGCGGCCGTTCGGACTATGGGGACCGGTCAGACGCGAAGCCGAACGCCGCGGGCTCGTCCCGCTGAAGGATCCGATGCCGAAATGGGACATCGTTAACGCGTTCATCGCCTGCTTCTTCCAATTCAGCCTGGGCGTGATGTTTTTTTATATGTTCCTCAAGAACTGGCTCCAGTCCGGCGTCTGGCTGCTCCTGAGTATGACCGCGGCGGCGGTGTTGTATTTCACCTGGTACAAGAACCTTCCTTCGCCGAATGAATTTTAATCCGGAATTCCTTTAGAATGATTTGTAACTATTCGGCCTTGGGTCCTTCGTCTGGCGTTACTGCCGCGACTTCTTCCTTGGGGGCTTCTATAGTCACAGATTTGACTGCCTTTGAGACAGCTTTCTTGAAAGTTTTCATGCCGGGCTTTGGGATGGGAGTCACAAATTTGTCCGATTGGGCAGTTTGTGCTTTAACGGGCTGAGGCTTCTTCTCTATCTCGACTTTCTTGGGCGCTGTCTTCCTTGGCCGGCCGCGCTTCCTTCCCGTCTTGACGATAGGAGTACTTTCTTTTACAGCTTTAGGCTTACGGCCAGACCTTCCGGGCTTGCGGCCAGGTTTTCTGCCCGGCTTTCTTCCGGGCTTCCTGCTGGGTTTGCCCGGCTTTCTGCCAGGACGGCCTCTCTTAGCTTTTTTGGCGGCCTTGGCTTTCTTGGGCTTCTTTTTAAGCTCCGTCTTGACCTTCTCCAGGCTCTCCAGGAGGGCGGCCATAAGGATGACTTGCTCAGCCTGAGCCTTCCCCAATAAGAGCGTTAATCTCTTTTTGCTTTTTTTGACTTTCTTTAAATCCGCCTTTATTTCCCATACGAGGGACTTTCTGGGATCGGCCGCTTTTTCCGCCTCGGTTTTTCTCGGCCGTCCTCGACGCGGCTTCTCGATCTGGATTTCCTTCTCGGCTTCAGGTTTGCGAAGTTTTTTTTCTTTCATGATTGCGCTCCTATGGAGATATGTTAATTGATTTATGCCAATTATGGCAATGGTTTTCGCATTCCAATACGATTGTGGGCGGCAAGGAAAAGGGGACCGATTCTGTCTTTGATGGAGTCGGAGAGGAGAATTTTTTAACCATTTTGACATTTTCGGTCTATTTGATTTATTGTTTGTTTAAGTTGAAATAATCTCCAGTCAGAATAAAGGGGGAGAAATGGACAATTATTCCCGTGCTGGCGGTCTTTTAAGTATAATAATTCTTCTTACAGGTTGCATGGCGCGAGGGCCAGTTTTTTTAGAATCAAAAGCGACTGAAGTAAAACCCGGCTATGCGCTGGTATACATTTATCGCGTATTTGCTGTCCCTAGAACCGAGGCCTCGACTGTTACGATTGACCGGAGACCGGTTGTACAACTAAAGAACTACGGATTTTCATGGTTTTATGCGAAACCTGGTAATAGAGAAATAAAAGCATTTTGGAATCCCGATTCGCATCATGAAAATCCTATTATATCGTTGAATATTTTGGACGGAAAGACTTACTACATCCAACTATTCGGCGAAATATTGAAATCATCGTTAGATATAATAACTGTTTTTAATATTCCGGTACTTATTGGTTCTAATACTATGCAATCGCAACTCTTAATCGTGGATTCGGAAAAAGCAAAAGTCCTTATGGAAGAAAACTGCAAATTTCAAAAGCCATTTTCATTAATTTATTGAGCACGGCTAGACCGAATTCCCCTTTTTATAACGGTACCCCACTTTTTAATTTGCCCCATTTCAAAGAGTATGTCGAATAGCTTATTCCATTGGATTCTTGTATTTACACCCTTGAGTTCCCAGTTCGATACTAGACCTGCAATAACTGCGTTGGGGCAGGTCATTGCTGGGCGGTTCCAGCGGGCGTTTTTCTTGACATCCTTGTTAGAGGGACTATAATGCGCGTGAATTCCACGTTGAAAAGGGAGGAAATATGGAACAATCGATTTCTCGCGGAAATCAGCTCCGATCATTCAAAGTCTGGGCGTCGCTCGTTTTCATTTTCTTTTTGTTCATCGGATGCGTGACTCCAATCCCGTTCCAGCTCGATCCGGTCAGCGTCGATCGCGTCGGAGATGTCCGTGCTTCCGCCTGCATCAATCAGGACAACATCTCGATTCAAGTCATGGCCTCGGGATATGGGTCCGGATTCGGCCTGATCGGGGCGATCGTCGATGCCGGCGTGAACTCTTCGCGGAGAAGCGGGGCCGAAGAGACGATCGCTCCGCTCCGGGAAAAGACGAAGGACATCAAGCTCAGCGACGACTTGCTGAACGCCCTTACCCCAATGCTCAAAGAGCTCCCGTGGCCCCGTGTGCTCGACGTCCAAATGAGCGCGAAATCACTCGCCGTCACGCCGGTCGATGTAACGGACAACTCGGTGCTTCGGCTTTATACCGATTATCGACTTTCGTCGACGGCCGATGTTCTCGAAATGACGACGGGATTCGCGTTTTATTTGAAGGGAGACACCACAGCTTCATCTTCGGGATCGGTCTATTATGCTTCAAAGAGGATCGGACGGAATGAAGAGGAGAATGAAGCGGCCATCAAGCTTTGGGCCGACAATGAGGCGGCCCTCTATCGCGAAGCGCTTGGCCTTGGGATCAAAGAAACGGTGAAGATGCTCAATGCGGCCTTGCCTTACGCGGGCCGCAAGACTCCCGCGAGGCCGATGGAAGAGAGAGTCGGGATCAGGGTTCGACTGACCCACGGCAGGGGAGATTTCGGGATCAAATATACGGGAACGCCTCTCTATGGCTGGATCCTGGAACAAAGCGAAGATCGCCTTCTCTTTCAGAGCGAGGGAGGCCATCTCTATTCGATCCCCACATCGGATATCATCAAGCGGCTGACGTAGAAATAATCTGGAGCTTAACGGGACGGCTTTCAGCGTGGCTTTCCGCGAATTGGAATGCGCCCCCCGAGCGTGATCGGTTCAAACCCTCGGCGGGCGATGACGCGGCGAAGATTATTTCTATCCCCCAGAATCAAAAGGCTTTTAGGATTTTCATGGGAAAATTGACAGCGACGCCCTGACGCCGATAGTATTCCATCGTGATGACGAAAAAATATTCGTTGTTTAATCTGGCGTTACTCGTCGGGGTTCTCGGCGGCGCGCTGAACGCGGCCCAAGCGCCTTTGGAAGAACGCTTGACGGTACGGAATCACCGCTTTCTCACCCTGAACACGGTCATCCGCGTCAATCAGATCGAATCGGCGCGCGACCTCAACGTCGGTTCCGACGAGGCCGCGATCCACACGCCGGAAACCGTGGCCGCGTTTCGCTCCGCGGTGGCGGCGGGTTTTCTCGGAGCCAAGGTGACGTGGGCCTTTTCCTGGCTGGCTTTGCGGGACGAACGTCCGAACTATGTCGCCATCCGCAAGCTCGTCGTGGGTTATCACACGGCGTTTGGCGACGAGATCACCTTCATTCCGGGCGGATACTTTGCGCCGATGTACAGCCCGCGCGCGCAGGTCAATCGGGACATCAAAGAGGCGCTTCAGCGCGTCAGCGACATGGTCGGGAACGGATACCGGCCCAAGAGCATCGTGGCCGGATTCCTCTCCGCCGAGAACCTGCGCTACCTGGCCGAGGAGGAGGGCATCCACGTCTGTCAGGGCACGATCTGGAGCCAGTACGGCATCGACAACGGCGACGGGGACGGTTCCATCAGTTATCCGTACTACCCCAGCCGCGAACACGCCTGCAAGCCCGCGCAGGGACGGGCCGATTTCATCGACTGCGTGAATTTGGACGGTTGGACGTGTGATTTCCTGTGTGCGCGGCGTTTCGGTTTCGAGGGCGGCTTCAACAGCCGGCTCGGCGTGGGACCGATCGAGGCGTACCACAATCTCGGTGTCGAGAAGGGCATGGCGGAAGTCATGGCCGTCACGGCAAATCATTTCGATGACGGCTTTAAGCGCAACGGCTTTGGCTGGGTCACGGTCTGCTGGGAAATCAGTCTGGTCAAAAGCCTCAAACCCGAAGTCCTCGGCTGTCTCACAACCTGGCTACGGAATGTACGGCGGCGCTGGCCCGACGCCCGGGTGGTCACGCAGGGCGAGTTCGGTGAGGCCTGGCGCCGCGAGCATCCGGACAACACCGGCTTGGATTACCGGTTCGTGCAACGCGGCACCGGCATTGGAGGCTCCGAGCCCAATCTGGAAATCCGCTGGTTCATGAACGACGCCTTTCGGTTGGCGATCCTGCGCGACTGGCGGAAGGACGAACCGGGCAAGGTCATCGACTTCACGCGGTATGATCTGACCGCCCATGAGCCCGCGGATCCCGCGGCAGGGAAACCCTCGCGAAACTGGAGTCTGATCAATCGCATCAACCAGAAGCACCGCCGTCCGGAAGATGCGCCGGTGCCCCTATCGGCCCTCACGGCGGAAGAACAAACGCTGATCCGGAGACACTATCCGGAACTATTTTAGGAATTAACCCGTTGGACTCCCCGGGCTGAAGCTCGCCCTCATTCGCTCCGCGAACGAGGACTGCAACCCCGTCGTCGAACCGCCGGGGCGGAAGCCGAGCCCGGGGTATATCCAGGGTAATACTGAGCGGCGCCTAAACCCCGATTTGAAAATCGGGGTTTCGCGCCGCGAACGTATGGTCCATAGATCCAAGATTCGTTAGATTGATATTTCCATGGATCTTGACTAAGATAGCCGTAACGGAGGGACCTATGAAAAAGCTAAGCCTCTTGGGATGGATCTGCCAGATCATCGTCGTGGTCGCCGGCATCGACTGGGGTTTGATCGCTCTGTTTAAGTTCGATCTCGTGACCAAAATCTTCGGCACCGGGGACATTGTACGCATAGTCTACATCGTCGTCGGCGCTGCCGCGATCATCCTCCTTATCGACCTCCTGACCGGCAAGACGAAGAAAGCCTAAAAAGCCTTCCGCTTTCGATTCCGTCGCGGGTTTACCGCTTAAGGTTGAGGTTTGTCTAAAATATTGAGATGAACAATGAATTTTTTTAGCGCCGGCTTATCCCGCTCCCAAGCCCGGACATACTCCAGTTCGACGCAAGACGAACCGGCCTTTGTCGCCTTGAAACGAAAGATTTGATACTCGATTCCTCCCGGTTTAGCGGAGCCCGCCGCCGCCGTCTCCTCGAGAAAATCCAGGTTGGCTTTGCCATATTTGGCGATTCGCCACGCGTATCCCGTACCGGGCTGGCTTTCCAATCGAACGACGAGGATATCTCCCTGGGCGATGGCGATCGTCTTGTCGTTGTCCTTGTCCGTGACGATGACTTCGGTATCGGGAGGGGCGATTCGAACGGGGGCGACGGACGCCGTCGCCCCCCCCGCCATCGCGACGATAATCCCCGCGATCATAAGAATGATCATGATCTGCCTCGAGTCTATCGGCCGTGAATGGACTACCGATTGATGATCAAGTCGTACTTTTTCAGAAGATCCCTGTACTTGAGGGGTAGAACGAAGTAACGGCTGGCGGCCTTGACCCACAGGGCGTACATCCCGATGCTGTTGCTGTCGTAGGCGATCCACATATAACCGTTCATTCCCCAGGTGGGCCCCCAGGAGTTCTTGATCAGCCAAGCCTTCTGAGCTTCGTCCCAGCCGATGAGCGTCACGCAATGATTGATCGATCCGGGATCATGCTCGTTGAACAGGCCGGATTTGTAAGCCTGGAAAGCGGCGGTCACGCGCACGCAAACGGACAAAGGACCGTATGTGCAGAGCGCCTGCTTCATGGCCGCGACGGAGGGAATGCCGCCTCCGGACGCGACAAACGACCAAGCCACGGCTTTATAAGGCGTCGCCGCAGACGTCGGGCAGGCGGCGTTGGTTGCCGTGTAAGGAACGGCGGCTTCGGTCGCCATGCCCTTGGAGACGAGGAACTGGGCCGCTTTTTGCGGCCAGCCGCCGCTGCAGGTTCCGCAGTTCGAGATGGTCGCCTTGCAGCAGCTGAGGATGTATTGCTCGGAGGCGTCGATGAGCCGGTTGTTGCGGATGGCATAGCTTCCTTCGTAAGCGCCCACCGTGCCGAAGTCCCAGCAGCTTCCGCAGCCGTCCTGGTCCCGGACGGGCGTCACCTTTCCCCAACTGTTCCAGTTGAATTCGGCGCGGTCCACGGCGCAAGGGACGACGAAGCGCCTAAATTCAACAACCATCTTGGGATTCTTGGCCAGGAATTCTTTCTCGGCGTCGGCCTCGGCCTGGACAAGCTCGACCGCGACGGGGCGCTGCGCCCGGTCGATCTCTTGCACGTTGTCGATCGGTTTTGTCCCGGCCAGCGTTTCCAGCGGAAGATCCATGGCTTTCGTGTAGCCGACCTCAAAGGTCAGGCCTTCGGCCCGAATCATCTCCCGGAGAGAAAGGAGCTTCTGCTTGATGGATTCCGGAGCGGTTCTTTCTCTCTGTTGATAAAGATTCGCATTCGCCATCGGGACGAATCTTTTCTCTTGCGGCTGGGCCCAAAACAGACCGATCACGAGGAAGGCCAGCGCCGCCGTAACGGCGGCTCTCCGAACGGTTCTTCTCATAAGAAACCTCCTTTTTGAGATGTGCCTCGTCTCGGGATAGACCGGACAACGCCCCATTGCCGTATCCCTTCCCTTGTTTGAAAAGTAACGGGCCGTTGCTTATGAGTCAATTTTTCTCGCGCCCGTTTCCATTATCTTCCGTTATTTATATTTGTTTTCATTTCCCCGGCCGAACAGCGACTAAATAATCGAATTGGGGGATTATTTGTTCTCGGGGCAACGCCATGCGGTCAGCCGCTTTAAATACCCGCGAACGATCCAAGAGGAAAAGCCGATGAAAGATATGTTTCGAATGGATTCCTGGAAAGATATATCTGATTACCTGAATCGTTCGATTAAAACCTGCCGCACATGGGAGAAGAAATTCGGACTGCCGATCCATCGAATCGATCCCGAATCCATAAGGTCAAAGGTTTTTGCCTATACGTTCGAAATCGACGATTGGCTGAAAAAGCGGTCATAACACAAGATGTTCTGTTCCCTTCGGACATAAAAAAGCGAGCCTTTACCGCGCCGCCGGTAGGGGCATCTCGCGGACGTACCGATCGCTTGGGAACATCTCCCGGATGAAGAACATCCCATCCATGATACGGGTCCAATCCGTCAGCCTGGGCTGGGCGCCGAAAGAGCGGCTATAAAGCGGCTCCCGGAGCCAAGCACCGCCGGCCGCGGGATTTCGGAAATCCAGAAAGCCATAATCAAAGCCCGCGGAAAACAGCAGATCTTCCAGGCTGTTCGGCGCCGCCGGCGCCCATTCCGTCGTCCCGGAGATGCCG
>JAQULS010000134.1 GCA_028749235.1 Acidobacteriota bacterium
GGAGATTGAGCATGAGCCCCGAAACACCGGCCTTGGAAGCCCATCATCTGAACAAAGTCTATAAGCGCGGAGCCGAGGAGATCGTCGCCGTGAACGACGTGTCGCTCTCCATCCGCCCGGGGGAGTTCGTCTCCTTCATCGGCCCGTCCGGCTCGGGCAAGACCACCCTGATCAACATCCTCGGCTGCCTCGACAACGCCACTTCCGGCAGCCTGAAGATCGGCGGCCGGACGGTCTTCTCGGAGAATACGTGCTTGTCCGAAACCGACTTGACCCGGATCCGGAGGGTCGTCTTCGGCTACATCTTCCAGAAGTTCTACCTGGTGCCGACCCTGACCGTCAGGGAGAATGTCCTCCTGCCCTTCACCTTCTTCCGCAAGGCCGAGGCCCGGACCGACCCCATGGAGATCCTGGCCTTCCTGGGCCTGGACAAGCGGATCAACCACCGGCCCTCCGAGCTTTCGGGCGGCGAAATGCAGCGGGTGGCCATCGCCCGGGCCCTGGTCAACAAGCCCGAGATACTCCTGGCCGACGAGCCGACCGGCAACCTCGACAGCAAGCGGAGCACGGAGATCGGCGGGATCTTGAAGAGCTTGAACGAGAAGGAGAAGCTGACCGTCCTGCTCGTCACCCACAACCCGACCCTGGCTTCTATCGCCGGCCGGACCATCTCCCTTCAGGACGGCCGGATCGTGACTTAAGACCGGCTTGACTTTCGCCTGCAACGCTCTATCATTGGGAGTCGTTCCAAGAAGCGAGGAGTGCCCTATTCATGAAGAAATGCCTGGCTTTTTTAATCATGACCGCGGCGGTTGTCTCCCTGGCCTCGGCCCAAGCGCCCACATCGCGCTGGCCGTTCGAGATCGGAATTTATGGAGCCCTGACGGACGGCGCCAACACCTGGACGGAGACCTGGGGTCGGAGCTGGTACAAATACAACCTGAGTGAAGTCGAGGAATGGTCGGACATCGAGGCCGCCTACAAAATAAGCCTGGGCGCCGGCGCCTTCGCCACCTGGTACTTCACGCCCCACTTCGGGATCCAGATCGGAGCCGCCACGCAGACGACGACGACACCCACCACGTCCTACCTGGAATTCGCCTGGATGTGGTCGGACGAGGTGGACAACCTGAAGTCCCGGACCTGGGAAGGGACGGGACGTATAACCAGCACGCCGTTCTCCCTCAACCTCGTCTACCGGCTGGGCGAGGACAGCATCAAGGGCGTCTTTTCGGCGGGCGTTTCGCTCTTCCAAAACACGTATCAGGCCAACTCCAACCTGGGCTACGGGGTGGACCAGATCACCTACGTCTACGAAGATCCCTACCTCTACATCTACCAGTCGGTCGACGTCCTGCCGCTTGAAATCAAGATCCCCAAACAAAGCTGGACGCAGATCGGGGCCAACGTGGGGGCTGGTATCGACGTCGAAATGAGCCCCAAGACGTCTCTGCGGTTCGACGTCCGATATTTCTACTGCCCGGTCAAAACCCTGCTCTGGGAGATCACCCAGAAGAGCTATGACGGGATATTCTTCAACAAAATCAACGATTACCCGTTCGGCCAGACGGAAATCGACTATATCGCCAGCCTCGGCCGGGCCATCGACTTCGACGTCAATCCGTCCTTCTTCCAGGTCTCGGTGGCTTTCGTCCTGCGCTTCGGAGCCGTGATCCCGGATTGATGCGGCGGAGCGAAAGCCCCGCCTTTTTCTTTTGGTCAACCTTTTCGGGGGTAGGCGAGTCTATACTCAAGACCGCACCGTTGTGTCTCTCGAGGTTGACCATGTTTTATCGCCGTCTGTCCGCCTGGCCATGGCTCACCGCCGTTGTGGCGGGATTCGCCCTGACCCTTACGATCCCGGCCACGGCGGTTGGATTATTAAGGACTGCTCCGGAAGCCTCCGCCGCTCCCCAAGTGAAGGTTCCGTCCGTCGATACGCTCCGTAAAAGCTATACGGCCGCCCGGGTCGAGTCCGCCCCGCCGACGATCGACGGCCGGCTCGACGACCCGGCCTGGGGCAAGGCGGCCTGGGAGAGCGGCTTCGTCCAGAGCGAGCCCTATGAGGGCCGGGAACCGTCCGAGCGGACGGCCTTCAAGATCCTCTATGACCAGAAATCGGTCTACGTGGCGGTCCGGGCCTTCGACTCCCAGGCCGGTTCAATCGAGCGCCGGCTGGCCCGGCGCGACGAGGCCGACGGAGACACGATCGATATCGGCATCGACAGCCTTTTCGACCGCTTGACCGCGTTCGTCTTCACCGTCAACGCGACCGGGGTCAAGTCCGACCAGCTTCTGACGAACGACGGCTACTCCTCGAGCGAGGAAGACGACATGAGCTGGGACCCGATCTGGGACGCGGCCGCCTCGGTCGACGCGGAAGGCTGGTCGGCCGAGCTTCGGATTCCGCTTTCCCAGCTTCGCTTCGGCAACAAGCCGGAGCAGGTCTGGGGGCTCCAGGTGAGGCGGACGCTCTTCCGCAAGAACGAATCCTCGGACTGGCAGCCCATCCCCCGCAACGCCTCGGGCCTGGTCCACCTGTTCGGGGACCTTCGCGGGTTGACCGGCCTCGTGCCGCCCCACCAGGTCGAGATCATGCCCTATGCCGTCGGACGCCTGCAATCGTTCCGGGCCGTGCCGGGCAATCCCTACGCCGACGGCGGCAGTGCGGATGCGGCGGGCGGAATCGACGGCAAGCTCGGCGTCACCGGCGACTTGACGCTCAACTTCACCATCAACCCGGATTTCGGCCAAGTCGAGGCCGATCCCTCGGTCGTCAACCTGACCGCCTTCGAAACGTTCTACGAGGAGAAGAGGCCCTTCTTCGTCGAAGGCCGGAACATCATCAATTTCCAGCTCATGGGAGGCGACGGCGACTTCTCCCAGGACAACATGTTTTACTCCCGGCGGATCGGCCGCAGCCCGCAGTACACCCCCTCGACGGACGGCTTCCTGGACATGCCCGAAGCGACGACCATCCTGGGCGCCTTCAAGCTGACGGGCAAGACGAAGTCGGGGCTTTCGATCGGCGTCCTGGACGGGCTGACTTCGCTCGAGAGCGCCGGCGTGTTCTCCGGCGGCACGGCGAACGACGTCGCCGTCGAGCCGCTGACCAATTACTTCGCCCTGCGGGCCCAGCAGGACTTCAACCAGGGCGCGACGATCGTCGGCGCCATGGCCACCGCCGTCAACCGCAGCCTGAAGAGCGACGACTTGAGCTTCCTGCACGAAGCCGCCTATGTCGCCGGGATCGACCTCTTCCACAGCTGGAAAGCCAAGAACTACTACGTCTCCTTCAAGGGCGTCGCCAGCCGGGTCGAGGGGACGCCCCTTTCCCTGCTGCGGACCCAGCGATCCTCGACCCACTACTTTCAGCGTCCCGACGCGGACTATCTCGAGGTCGATCCGAGCCGGACATCCCTGAGCGGCACGGGCGGCACTTTCGAGATCGGCAAGCAGGGCGGCGGCCACTGGATGTACGCCGCCGGATACACCTGGCGGTCGCCCGGGCTCGAGCTCAACGATATCGGCTACCTGCGCCAGGCCGACACGTCCATGGAGTACGTCTGGGTCGGCTACCGGATCTACGAGCCCTTCGGCCCCTTCCGGAGCGTCAACGTCAACTTCAACCAATGGCTGGGCTGGAACTTCGGCGGCGAAAAGATCTTCTCCGGGGGCAACGTCAACCTGAACCTCAATTTCAAGAATTACTGGTACGCCGGGGGCGGCTACAACATCCAAGGCGAATCTCTGTCCCAGAGCGCCCTGCGGGGCGGGCCGGCCCTGCGCATCCCGAGCGGCCGGAACATCTGGTTCTCCGCCGAGACGGACTCGCGCCGGAAGATCCGGCTGTCCCTCTCCGGCAATGAAAACCACCGGACCAACGGTGAGTCGGAATACCTGTCCCTGGGCCCCACCCTGACCGTGATCCCCAGCCCGGCGCTGCAGATCTCGCTCAAGCCCGGCTACAGCACCTACCGCAACATTCTCCAATACGTGGGGACGGAGACTTTTAACGGCGAGAGCCGCTATCTTTTCGGGGCCATCGACCAGACCACCTTGAACCTGACTGTTCGGCTCAACTACAGCCTGACGCCCGACTTGTCCATTCAATTCTACGGCATGCCGTTCGTCTCGGCCGGACGATTCTCCGACTTCAAACGGATCACCGACTCGCGGGCCAAGGATTTCGACGTCCGTTATCACCTGTTCGGCTCATCCGAGTCCGGCTACGATGCCGCGTCCCGCGTCTACAGCGTGGACGAGGACGGGGATGGGTCTCCCGACTACGCCTTCGCCAACCCCGACTTCAACGTCAGGGAGTTCCGCTCCAACCTGGTCCTGCGCTGGGAATACATTCCGGGCTCGGCCCTCTACGTCGTCTGGTCGCAAGGCCGGTCGACGATGCTCGAGGACGGCTCCTTCGAGCTGGGTCGGGACATCAATGGGCTGTTCGACCTCCACCCCCACGATGTCTTCCTGATCAAGTTCTCCTACTGCTTCCAGCTTTGATACGGCCGAGGCCCCCCGTGGCGCGCGCCGCTACGAGTCCAGATCGCCGGATGCTTCCGGTTGGTAGAGAACCTTCAGGATCTTGAATTTTCGGATTCCGCCCGGCACCTTCCATTCGAGGACATCGCCCTTGCGATATCCAATGAGAGCCGTGCCCAAGGGAACGAGGATGGAAATCCTGCCCTGGCGGATATCCGCGTCCAAGGGGTAGACGAGCGTGTATTCATTCTCCTCCCCCGTGTCCAGGTCCCGGATCCGGACCTGCGAATTCATGGTCACGATTTCGGCATCGACCCGGCTCCCTTCGACAATGACGGCCCGGTCGAGCTCCGCCATCAGCTCCCGGATAGGTCCTTTATCGGGATCCAGGGGATTCGGATCGGCCGGAGCCAAGGCCCGTAATCGTTCATAATCGGTCTTGGTCAGAGTGATTTTCTTGGCCATGAGACGCTCCTTCCGGTCTTTATTTTGTGGTGAAGAGACAGGAGGACTGCCTGTCTTAACAAATATAAGGCCGAACACGGCCATAAGCAAGCTCGCTGAGCGGCTTGGATCGTTTGACTTGCCCCCTTCCGGCCGTTATATTGTCCGGCAAGGATGATCTCCCATGAAACACGATGCGATCGCGGTCATCGATTTCGGAGGGCAGTATGCCCACCTGATCGCCAATAAAGTCCGGCGGATGCACGTTTACGCCGAGATCCGCCAGCCCGAAGACCCGATCGACCTGTACCGTGACTATAAAGGCATCATCATCTCGGGCAGCCCCAGCTTTTCCGCCTTCGGGGAGGATTCCGGCTACACCCAGGCCATCTATGATCTGCCCATCCCCATCCTGGGCTTCTGTTTCGGCCACCAGGAGATCGCCAAGCACTACGGCGGCAAGATCGTCCACGGCGGCAAGGAATGGGGCCATACGGAGCTTCACGTCTGCGCCGAGTCGCCCGTCTTCAAGGGCCTGGGCAAGGTCGAGCAGGTTTGGATGAGCCATTTCGACACGGTCACCGAGATCGGCCCCGATTTCGAGGAGATCGGCTACTCCCAGTTGGGCGCGGAGGGCGACGTCCATCGCTTCGCCGCCATCGCCTCGGACAAGCTCAAGCGCTACGGCTTCCAGTATCATCCCGAAGTCGACGACACGGTCAACGGCGAGACGATGATCCGCAACTTCGTTTTCGACATCTGCGGCTGCCGTCCGACCTGGACCATGGGCAATTACGTCGAGGAACAGGTTCGCGCGATCCGGGAGCGGGTCGGGAGCCGGTCGGTCTTCCTGCTGGCCTCGGGCGGCATCGACTCCACGGTCTGCGCCGTCCTCCTGGGCAAGGCCCTGGGCCCGGACAGGCTCCATCTCCTGCACGTCGACAACGGCCTGATGCGCAAGGACGAAAGCCGCGCCGTGATCGAGCGCTTCCGAGCCATGGGCCTGGGCCGCAACCTCCATTTCGTGGACGCCTCGGAGGTCTTTCTCAAAGCCCTGGCCGGGATCGTCGAGCCCGAGGCCAAGCGCCTGGCCATCGGCAACACCTTCATCGAGGTCTTCGAACGGGAGGCCCGCGCCCTGGACATCCAGGGCCACCTCCTGGGCCAAGGCACGATCTATCCGGACACCATCGAGACGGGCGGAACCAAGCGGGCCGATACGATCAAGACCCACCACAACCGGGTTCCGCTGGTCGAGGAAATGATCAAGGCCGGCCGGATCATCGAGCCGCTGGCCGAGCTCTACAAGGTCGAAGTGCGGGAGCTGGGCGAGCTGCTGGGCCTGGAGAGGGACATGGTCTGGAAGCACCCCTTCCCCGGGCCGGGGCTGGGCGTGCGGCTCCTCTGCGGCACGGGGATTCCGGACACGGCCGGGTTCGAGCACATCGTCCCCGAGGTCAAGAAGGCGGCCGCCAAGTTCGGAGTGGAAGCCGAGGTTCCGCCCTTCCGCTCGGTCGGGGTCAAGGCCGACCTGCGGGCCTACGAGCATCCGGCGTTCCTTTCGGCCGACAAGCCCTGGGAGAAGATCCTGGAGACGGCCGGGACGATCTTTCGCGACGTCGACGGCGTCAACCGCTGCGTCTGGAACCTGGCCGGAGGCTCGCCCAAACAATTCGAGCCGCTGGCGGCCACGATCACCCGGGAAAGGCTCGACTTGCTGCGCGAAGCCGACGCCCTGGTCATGGACGGCCTGCGCCGGCACGGCATCTACGACGAGATCTGGCAGTGCCCGACGGTGATGGTCCCCCTGCGGATCGACGGCCGTGGGCGCGAGCTCGTCATCATCCGCCCGATCCACTCCGAGCGGGCCATGACCGCCCGTCCGGCCCGACTGCCCGAGGCGCTTCTGGCCGAACTCAAGCGCGACATCCTGGCCCTACCGGGAGTGAGCGGCCTGGCCCTGGACGTCACGTCCAAGCCCCCCGGCACGATCGAGTGGGAGTGACTGGCTTCTCGTCCCTAAACGCGCGTCAGGTGAAGCTTGATAACCGCGCCGGCGGGCAGACGGTAGCGGGCGCACCCTTCCGGCGCGGCGCCGGATAAAGCTTCCAGCTTGACCGACTCCCCCTTCGGCAGAACGATCTCGCCCTTCCCATCGCGCGGCGTCTCGATGACGATTGTGCGTCCGCCCGGCTTGCCTTCGGCCTTGAAGGAGAGCGCGCCCTTCATCGTCTGGGCCAGGACATCGAGAGGTCCCAAGTCGGCCAATTGGGGACGCAGCTCATAGCGGGCATAGCCGGGCTCGAGCGGCCGCAAGCCCAACAGGCTCATATAAAGAACATAGAGGGGGGCGACGGCGCAGTGGCTCCACTGCTGGCCGGAATCGGGAATGGCCGTCCAATCCTCCTGCAGGGTGTTGTTCAGGCGCACGGAATCCATGGTCGCCCAGCGGCGGCGGAAGTCGTCGACGATGACGTCGGCCCGGCCGGCCTTGCCCAAGGCCCACAGCCGCCAACCGGCGTTGGCCGGGTAGGAAAGTCCCATTTCGGGCGGGCATTCGGCCAGGACCTTGACCGCCTCCCGCGTCCGTCCGCCGGGACACTGATCGTAGAGGACGGCGGTGGCCAGCGACCGGTCGCAGAGCCGGATCGCCTTTTCCTCGTCCAGCCACGGTTTGTTGACGACGAAAAGACGCCTGTCTTCGCTCCAAAACTTTTTTACGGCCGCCTCGCGCAAGCCGCGCCCGAAACCGGCGGCCTCGGCCGCGTTCGCGGCGTCCCCGAAGGCTCCGGCCAGGGGCGCCAGCCCGTGCTCCAGGGCGGCGGCCGCGAACAGATTGAAGGCGCATTGTTTGTGACGCTGCTGTTTGAAGGCGATGTGGTCGATCCAGACCGAGGGAATGCCTATCGATTCGACGGGCAGCAGCCCGTCCGGGCGCAGGATGGACCGAAGATAGCGGCCGAACTTGAGCAGCCGCGGGTATGTCTCCCGAACCGCTTCGAGGTCCCCCGTGTAGAGATAGTGAAGCCAGCCGTCGAAGATAAACTCGACGCCGTGATCCAGGATCGGCCCCCAGCCGGTCAGGTCGAGCTGGCGTTCCATCAGCCGGGCCAGCCGGTCCCAGGCCGGCCAGCAGTCGAGGAAATACCCGTCCTTGGTCAATCCCTGACCAAAGGTGGTCAGGAAGCGGGCCGGAAGCCGCGTTTCGCCGAAGGCGTAGTAGAGGGCTTTGACCTGGTGGGCCCCGTCGCCGCTGTACTGCTGGCGCTCGCGGGCCATGCCGTCGACACAGGTCTCTTGCGAGGAATTGCGGAGCGTGTTGAGGTTGGCGTCCATGAGCCGCTGCAGGGCCGGCTCCCCCACCCGGACGCGCGCCGCATGCGGCCAGGGAAATTCGCGCCGGCGGACGCCCACGTCCCGGATGCGGACCTCTCCGCTCGCGCCGTGGATGTGAAGCTGGAGCCAGCGCAGGCTCTCGAAGTCGAACGGCTCGAAGGCGTTCTCGCCCTCGGCGCAGACGAAGCGGGCCCAGGAGTCGAAGTGGGTGTTGAGGAGGACCGGGCCGCCCGGCTGGTGGGCCTCGTGGACGAGCATCTCGATGGTCGTCCCGGCCGGCGCTTCGACGGTGAAGCGCGGCCAGCCGACGACCTGCTCCTCGAATTCGAAGGTCAGGACCTGGCCCCGCCCGCCGCTCAAGGCCGCCGTCCAGCAGCCGGGCGACGTCTCGGACACCGGGCCGCCGGGCGAGGCCCGGAACGCGTCCGGGACCCGGCATTCAAAGTATTCCTCGACCGGGCGGATCCAGTCCAGGCGATAGGACTCGGTCAGGCGCTTGACCGGAACCATCGTCTCGCCGAGAAGCGGGATGGAGCGCGGCCTCAATTCGGCGGCCGAGGGATCGGCGCCGATATCCGTCTGGTATTCGTAGTAATCCGTGCAGACGCTGGGCTTGTTGGGCGAGCCGGCCAGGGGCATCGCCGGAAGCCAGTCGAGGCCTTCCTTGAACCCGGCTTCCGCCCAGCCTCGCGGATCGAGACGGGCGTCGTACTCCTCCTGAAGAGAGCGCAGGTACCAGCGCTTGTAGTGCCCCGGCTGCCAGGCCCGGCAGAGAAGCGCCCGCCATTCGGGACCGGAGACGATTGTCTCCATCCGGCCGTCG
>JAQULS010000015.1 GCA_028749235.1 Acidobacteriota bacterium
AGGGTGATGCGGGGCTTGAGCTTGTAGCGCTCCCCCCGCTGCGCGAAGATGTCGCGGCGGCCGACGCGCGACTCGCTCCACTCGAGCTTGAAGATCTCCCCGTCCTCGGCCCCAACCCAGGCCTTGCCGTAAAGGTTGGTGACATCGGAGCTTTCGGATGCGGGGATCGCCTCGATGATCAGCGCCGGCCGGCCGTTGACCTCGTCCCGGCCGCTGATCTTGTAGTCGTAGAAGGGACGGTAGCGCTCGGCGAAGATGCCGACGGGCCCCAGAAGCGGCGTGCCGAAGACGAAAACCTGGGTCTTGAGCTTGGCGTCCGGTTCGTTTTTTCTCTTGCCGTTCTCCTCCAGGAGGGTTCGGGTTTCCCGGATGAGCCCGTTCCGGCTCCGGACACATTGGTAGTCGTAGACATAGTCATTTGTCGTCCGGGCCGAAGGCCGGCTGATCCAGGAACTCCCGAAGGCGCCACCGACCGCCCAATCGTTGAGGGCGTCGTGCCGCTCCTGCGTCTGGTCCAGGGCGTAATTGATCTTCTCCGAGATCACCTCCCGGCAGATAAAGTCGAGGACGGCGCCCTCGAGCCGGGCGGCATAAGCGGTCAGCTTGTCCAAGAGGACGTTCAGGTCCTGGCCGGCCGGTTCCCCGGCCTGGCTCCCGGAAGCCGTCGTCCAGGCGACCAGGAAAACGACCGCCGCCGCGGCAAGGATGACGACGAAGCGCTTGTTTTCAGGCATGGCGATGAACCCCCTCTTCAAAATACGTCCGATGAATCAAGAACGCAACGAGCCAGGAACTCCGCTTCGGCGGAAGGAGTAAACCGGACCAGACGGTCTCCCGGGGCAAGAATTCACGGAGTCCTTCTGAGCCGTCGGAACGCGGAGGGGCCGAAGGCCGCTGTCAGGCTTGGAAGAGAGCCTGGCTGGGATCGGGCTGGAAGATGCCGTCGCGGGCCTCGTCGATCATCTGGGCGACGAGCAGGTTCCAGCTGATGAAATCGGGCGCCGCCAGGGGAGCCCCCGTGTCGGCATGGTAGTTTTCGCGCATCATCCCGTTCTCGTCCAAATCCTTGAGACAGAGCCGGGTGACCCGCTCGGCCACGGCCAGAGCCGCCTCCGGATAGCCGTAGTGAAGAAGGGCGTGCATGACCATCCAGTTGGCGTGCGGCCAGATCGGGCCCTGCCAGTTGGAATAGGGCTTGATGACGTTCTCGTTGTTGTAGGCCGGGTCGTCGGCGGCCAACGAGCGGACGCCGTGGGGCGCCCACAGCTTGGCCGGGTTGAGGACGTACCGCTCGATCAGCGCCCGGGCCCGCTCGAGCGGCGCGATCCGGGCCCACAGGGGGATGAGGTTGCTGTAGACGTCCCGCCGGACGAGCGTCTTCTCGACCGCATCGTAAGTATAGTAAGTCGCGTCCGTCTCGTCCCAAAGGACGGCGTTGACGGCAGCGGCCAGCCGGCGGGCCCGCTCGGCGAAAGCGGCGGCCTCTTCCTTCCTCCCCAGCTTGGCCGCGACGACGGCCATGGCCCGGTAGTCCAGGACCATGAAGCCGTTGACGTCGCCGGCGGCCATGCTGTTGTGATAGCGGCGGACGAGCGAGGCGTTGTTGTCGGCGCCCGATTCCATGCTGTCCCACCACTTGACCAAGCCGGTCGCGGCGTCGGACATGGCCCGCTCGCGGTAGGTGACGCAGCGGGTCATCTTGTCCCAGACCGGCTCGATCCAGCCGAAATCGCCCAACGCGATCGAGGCGTAGTAGGCGGCCTGGCCCATGAGCGGCTTGATGTGATAGAGCCGCGCGTCGCGCCCGGCCCAGGGCCGGATGCCGCCCGGCGTCTGCCCGTCCGGCTCGGTGTGGCGCAGGAAATTCAGGCACCAGTTCTTCAGGTAAATGCCGTTGGCCCGGTCGGCCGAGACGAGGTGGAGCCCGACGAAGAAGGCGTCCCAATCCCACTGCTCCTCGTAGACGCCGTTGGGGACGATGTAGTCGTAGGGCAGGGCGCCGTTGGCCTTGCGCAGGATGCGGCTTTTCAAGCCGCCGATCTTCAGGCGGGCGTCCGCGGCCAGGCGGTCGAGCTCGGCGGGAGAGGATGTGTCGTATTTCGGGGGAATCATGGTGCCTCCATGGAGAACGCCCTCGCGGGCCGGTTCATCATGCCACGGAGCCTCGAAAAGGGCAACGCTCAAGGGCTGGGAATATCGTCCCGCTCTCATGTTCTTCTAATCCGGACCGAGTAGAATGATTCCCGGCGGAGCGGCCCCGGGGAAATCTTCGGCCGTGGCCGCCGGGAGATTCGATATGAAAAAGATCCGACGGCAAGCGGTCATCCTCGCCGCTCTTCTGGCCCTGGCCGCCGCGCCGGCCATGGCCCAGGCCCCCGCCGGCGCATCCAACCTGGCCGAACTCCGCAAGAGCGCGCCCAAGGTTTTCCTGGACTGCCAGGAGTGTGACATCGACTACATTCGGACCGAGATTCCCTTCGTCAACTACGTCCGCGACCGCAAGGAAGCCGCCGTCCACGTCCTGATCACGACCCAGGATACGGGCAGCGGCGGCGAGGAATACACCCTGGCTTTTATCGGCCTCGGCTCCTGCGCCGGACTCGACAACAAGCTCGTCTACGCCTCCCGGACCACCGACACCGAGGAGGAAGTGCGGCGCGGCTATGTGGCCGTCCTCAAGATGGGCCTCATCCCCTACGCCGCCCGGACTCCGATCCGGGACCTCATCGCCGTCCAATTCAAGGAAAAGGTCAAGCCCACCGACGTCGTCGATCCCTGGAAGTTCTGGGTCTTCAGCCTGAGCCTCTACGGTGAGCTGGACCAGGAAACGCAAAAGACCTCCGAGTCCGTGATGCTGTTGGTCACGGCCAACAAGATCACGCCCGACTTCAAGGTCCGGCTGGGCGCGTATGGAAACTTCAACCGCGAGGCCTACGACTACGAGGACACGACGATCCAGAGCGACTCCAAGAGCAGCCAGATGGCCGGGCTGATCGTCAAGAGCCTGGGCGAGCATTGGTCGGCGGGCGTCTATCTGGACGCGACCTCGTCGACCTACAGCAACTTGAGCTCGAAGATCACCCCCCAAGCCGCCGTGGAATACGACTTTTTCCCGTATTCCGAATCCACCCGCCGCCAGCTCCGCGTCCTCTACCGGGTCGGTCCCGAGCTGACCCGCTACCGCGAGGAGACGATCTACGGCAAGACGCGGGAAACCCTCGTCAGCCAGTCCCTCTCGGCCACCTTGGAGGTCATCGAGCCCTGGGGCAGCCTTTCGGCCGGTCTGGAAGGTTCGCATTATTTCCACGACTTCTCCAAGAACCGGCTTCAATTCGAGACCGAGCTGTCCTTCCGGATCTTCAAAGGGTTGGAATTCAACGTCGACGCATACTACGAGCGCATCCGCGACCAGTTGTCCCTGCCCAAGGGCGGAGCCTCGCTCGAGGAAGTCCTTATGGAAATCCGGGAGCTGGCCACGGACTACAACCTGGGCGTGGAAATCGGCTTGAGCTACACCTTCGGCTCGATCTACAGCAACGTCGTCAACCCGAGGTTCGGAAGCCTGGGGACCGTCGGGCACGACCAATATTGAGGCGGGACCGTTCCGCGGTCCGGCCCGATGGCCTATAATGAATGCCGGAGGTTCGATGCGCATCCTCGTCGTCGAAGACGACCGCAAGGTCGGCGGCTTCCTCCAGAAGGGGCTGCGCGAAGAGCAATATGCCGTCGACCTGGCCCGGGACGGAGAGGAGGCCTCCGACCTGGCCGCCTCGAACGACTACGACGTCCTCATCCTGGACGTCATGCTGCCCAAGAAGGACGGATTCGCCGTCTGCCGCGAGCTGCGGGCGGCCGGGATCGGGACCCCCATCCTGATGCTCACGGCCCGGGACGCGGTCGAAGACAAGGTCGCCGGGCTGACCGAGGGCGCCGACGACTACCTGACCAAGCCGTTCTCCTTCGAGGAGCTGCTGGCCCGGATCCGGGCCCTGCTGCGCCGGAACCGGGAGCCGCAGCCGCCCGTCCTGCGCGCGGCCGATCTCGTCCTCGACCCCGCCCGGCGGCGCGTCTCGCGGGCCGGGATCGGGGTCCCTCTCACCGGCAAGGAATACGCCCTCCTCGAATACCTGATGCGCAACGCCGGCCGGATCGTCTCCGAGAGCATGATCCTGGAGCACGTCTGGGACATGAACTACGAGGGGACCAGCAATGTGGTCAACGTCTATATCAACTACCTGCGCAAGAAGATCGATGACCCACACCCGGTCAAGCTGATCCAGACCGTGCGCGGGCAGGGATACCGCCTCGATGAAGCCCCTTAGGTTCCGCTCGCTCACTTTCCGCCTGACGATCTGGTATGTCGTCCTGCTCGGCCTGCTGGTGGCCCTCTTCCTGGGCTTCTCCTTCAAACATACCCGCAACAACGCCCGGGAGGATCTGGATGAAAGCCTGCGCGAGACGGCCCTGCGCGTAGCCACCCTGTGGCAGCGGCGGGGGGTGACCTGGGAGCAGGCCGTGGCCGGAGTGGAAGAGGAGTCCGAGTCCCGCCGCTCCTTCATCCTCGTCGTCGAGTTCGAAGCCCATAAAAACAAGGAACCGCGGGAGCTGGCCCGTTCAAGCAGCGTTCCCACCGGCGCCTTCCTGCTGGACCGCGACCTCTATGTCCAGGCCGAGAGTTCCGGCCGCGACGGTCCTCTCTTTCGGACGATCCGCGGAAGCGCCCTGGCTCCCTCGCCGCTTCGCGTCTGCCTCCTCGAAACCCGCGACGACGCCGTCATTCAGGTCGGGCGAACGACCGTCCGCATGGCGGGGGAGCTGCGGAACCTGGCCATCCTGCTGGTCCTGGCCGGAACGCTGTTCCTCGTCCTGGCCTCCCTGGGCGGCGGCCTCATCATCCGCAAGGCCCTGCGTCCGGTGGTCGGCATCACCCAGGCAGCCCGCCGGATCACGGCCGAAGACCTGTCGCTCCGGATCCAAACCCGGCGGCGGCGGGACGAGATCGGCGAGCTGGTCGAGACTTTCAACGCCATGATCGCCCGGCTGGAGGAGTCGGTCGGCCGCATCCGGCAGTTCTCGGCCGACGTCTCGCACGAGCTGCGCACCCCGCTGACGATCATCCGCGGCGAGATCGAGGTTCTGCAGCGCAAGGAGCGCAGCCACGAGGAATACCGGTCGGTTCTGGAGAGCACGCTGGAGGAGGCCCGCCGCATGGAGGCGATCATTGACGATCTCCTTCTTCTCGGGCGCATCGGAGCCTCCGCCCGGAGGGCCTTGGAAAAAGTCTCGCTGGCCGACCTCGCGGCCCGGGTCGCGGAGGGAAGGAAGCCGGCCGCGGCCCGGCAAGAGGTCGATCTGGTCGTTACCGCCGCCGACCCGGGGAACGTCCCGGGCGACGCTTCGTTGCTCGAGCGGCTGCTGGCCAACCTGGTCGACAACGCCATCCGCTACACGCCCCCCGGCGGACGGATCGAAGTCAAGGTGGAGGAAGAGGATGGACGTCCGATTCTGACGGTCGCCGACACGGGGATCGGCATCCCGGCCGAGTCCCTGCCCCGTATCTTTGACCGCTTCTACGTCGTCGATCCGGCCCGGTGCAAGGAAAACGGCGGGACGGGGCTGGGCCTGTCGATCGTCAAGTCCGTGGCCGACCGGCACGGTGCGATGATCGAGGTTCGCTCCGAGACGGGCCGCGGGACGGCGTTCGAGATCAGGTTTCCGCGGACCGCCGCCGCGCCGGCTTCTACCGCACCCGGCGATACCGGATGAGGAGCGAGCCCGGCGCCTCGGGGATCTTGAGCCCAAGCCCCTGGCCCAGTTCGCGGCCGGTCTTGATCACCGCGATGCCGTAGTCCTCGAAAGAGACCTGGTAGTCGGCCTCCGGATCGAGCCCATGCGGCTTGACGACGGTGGCATCGACGGGCGCCGCCGGCCGCCGGAAGGCCAGGATGATGCCGTCCCTCTCCTCGGGCCGGTCCCACTGCATCGCCGACCAGATCTCGTCACCCGTTCCGTATTCGGTCAGGGGGTAGAAGTCGCACAGCAGGTAGGGCCGAATCTCCCGGTACTCGGCCATCGCGGCCTGCCCGAGGGCGACCGGGAAGGCGGCGTTCATCTCCCAGCCCGTGACCACGGCCCCGCCCATGGAGCTGCGGAAGGCGTATTTGTGCGGGTCGCCGTTGCCGGTCCCGCTCCAGGGCAGGTAAAGCTGCAGGCCGTAGGTGTGGCACTGGTAGCCGTTGGGCTCCCAGTAGTTGTAGTCCGTGCGCCAGAGGGGCACGCTGCGGCTGACGGTCTCCAGGTCGATGCGGCGGCCGCCCGAAGCGCAATTGTCGATCAGCAGGCCGGGCACTGCGGCCAGGAGGCCGTCCCAGAAGGCGTACAAACCCTCGGTGTGCTTGATCTCGGCGATGCCGATGCGGTCCGGCGCATCCATGGCCTTCCAGTAGGGAGCGGGGTCGAAGTTGAAGTCCTGCCGGTAGATGGTCACGCCTTCGGACTTGAGGGTGCCGGAGATGTCGTCGATGAGCCAGCGCAGGGCGGCCGGGTCGCCCAGGTTGAACAGGCGGTTGGGATTGTTGGGCAGCTTGGTGATCCACTCGGGGTGCTCGCGGTCGATGAGCGTCCCTTCGTAAACCCGCTCGGGCTCGAACCAGAGGACGAATTTCTTGCCCCCCCAGGCTTTGGCGGCGTCGGTGACGGGCTTCAGCCCGCGCGGGAAGTTGGTCTTGTTGACCCGCCAGCTGCCGACGCCCGACCACCAGTACTTGGTGGCGTTCTCATACCAGCCGGCGTCGATCCAGCAGGCCTCGGGCTCGATGCCGAACTGGCGAAGCCGGTCGATCGCGGCCAGGGCGTAGCTCTCGGTGGCGCACATGTACTCGTTGCAGGGCGTGGGCCCGCCGAATCCGACGCCGGCGGCCAGCGGCAGGAGGTCGGTCCGCTTGGCCGCGGCGGGAGCGTGATGGGCCAGCAGGAAGCGGCGGAAGAGGTTGTGCCCGGCTAGGCGGTCGGGGGCCTTCCAAAAGACGAGGGCCACCGAGGGCGTGCGGACTTCCTCGCCGGGATGAAGCTTGAAACGGGTGGCGGTCATGCCGGTCTTGAGACCGATCGACCGCGGCGCGGGACGCTTCACGACCGCCGTCCAGCGGCCGCTCCAGCCGACCGCGGCCATGATGCCGGCGCCGTCGGAGGCGATGTTGAAGAAGGGCAGGGCCGAGGTATCGGACGAGCGCCCGCCGGCGGGGCCGAAGACGACTTCGGCGCCGACGGCCAGGGCGTCCTGGACGGGCCCGAAGTCGGCGCGGACGGCGCCGCTGCCCAAGGCGCGATAGAGGACGGCGTCCCCCGCGGGGCGATCGGCGAAGATGGTGTCGCAGGCCTGCACGTTTTCGATGATCGGCGTATCGGACGAGCCGCCGTTCTTCAGCCGGGCGACCCACTCGACGGCCGGGAAGTCGGCGTACGTCGTAGTCACGACGGTGACCCGCAGCTTGGTCGCGGGATCGGTGTAGACCGTCGTTCGGATCGTCTTGGCCCCGACGGTCTTGACGTCGGTCGTCGCCGGCCAGGACTTAATTAGGCCGGCGGACGGACGGCCGCCGTAGAGAAACGAAAGCGGCGGCGTCAAGGTCCGGTCGACGTGGGCGGCGATAAATTTGTCCAGCGCGGCCCGGTCGTGGGTCGGGGGAATGTCCGCGCCGGCCAGCGCGGCGGGGATGAGGAAAGTCAGGACGAGGAGAAGACTTGAAATGCGTTGCATGACCGTGCCTCCGTTTTCTTCGCTTTTTCGGGGAGTCTAAGCCCGGGCGGACGATGAGTCAAGCGCCCGGGCTCGCGTCCGGGCTCGCGACGGCCGTCACGCCTTGCGCCCCGGTCGGAGCCCGTGTTATGTTCCCGGCGAATTCGACGGATTGATCCCCGAGCCTTGACCGTTCACGAAGGAGCCCGCAGATGTCGATGAAGAAATCCCTTCTGCCCGTCCTCATTCTCATCGCCCTCTCGGCCGCCCGGCCGGCGCCGGGAGGCGGCGCGGCGGTCATCCTGACGCCGGCGTCCGGGACGATCGATACGCCCGCCCTACTGCGGGAGATGATCGACTTCGAAAACCTGGCCCGCGAGCCGTGGCCGCCCTACAAGAGCGCCTCGGCCAGCAGCCACGACCGGGCCGCCATCGCGGGCGGCGAGGCCTGGTTCGCCAACCGCGACGTGGGCCAGTATGTCCGGGCCGAGGCGAACGAAGGTCGCAAGGAGCACGTCCTGGCCGATTTGAAAGGCCCGGGAGCCGTGACCCGTTTCTGGTCGGCCAATCCCGACTGGGCCAACACCGTCCGCTTCTATTTCGACGGCGAGGCGCGGCCTCGGCTGGCTTTCCCTCTCAAAGACCTGTTCACCGGAAAGACGGCGCCGTTCGGGCCGACATTTTCCTACATCAGCGGCACGGGCGGAAACCTCTATTATCCCCTGCCCTATGAGCGGTCGCTCAAGATCACGATCGAGGAGAAGGAAAAATTCCCGCGCCTCTACTACGAGATCGGATACCGGACGTACGGCGGCGGAGCCCGGGTCGCGACGTTCGATCCGGCCAAGGCCGGCGCCTGGGCCGAGACGCAGGCCCGGACGGCCGAGCTTCTTGAGGGACCCGAGCCGGCGCCGGCCCCCGCCGGTACGGAGTGGAAGACCTATAAGCTGACGGTCCCGCCGGGCCGGAGCGCAGCCGTTCCCGAGATCAACGGGCCCGCGGCCGTCTATGAATGGTCGGCCCGGGTCTTGGGCACGAAGGATGAGAAGGCCTATCGTCATCTGCTTTTGGAAATCGACTTCGACGGCCGGGCGGGCGTCCGGACGCCGTTGGGCGACTTCTTCGGCTCCGGTCCCGGCGTCAATCCTTACACCAATCTTTTCTTCACCGTCGCGGCCGACGGGACGATGGCGAGCCGCCTGTTGATGCCGTTCAAGACTTCGATGCGCCTGAGCCTCTCAAACGCAGGGCTCGCCGCCCGCGAAGTCGAGCTTAAGCTGCGCGTCGGCAAGCGGGCCTTCGACGACCGCGACATGCACCTGCGGGCCCAATGGGACGTTCTGACGCGCGACAGCTGGCCCCCCTTCGATTGGAACGTTCTGACCGCGCGCGGCGCCGGCAAGGTCGTCGGCACGGTCTACCAGATCGCCAACCCGGTCCTCATCTGGTGGGGCGAGGGCGATCAGAAGATCTTCGTCGACGGCGAGCCCTATCCCAGCACGTTCGGGACGGGAACCGAAGACGACTACGGCTACGCCTACGGCGACAACCGGCCGTTTGTCCGGCCGTATCATGCCCAGACACGGGTCGACGGCCCGGGAAGCGGCGGCCACATCAGCCTCAACCGCTGGTACGTCCTTGACGCCCTCCCCTACCGCGACGGCCTGCGCTTCGAGCAGGAGATGTGGCACTGGATGCCCTGCCGGCCGACCTGGTCGCACGTCGTTTACTGGTACGCCGCTCCCGGGACGCCCGGACCGCGGGAGATCGACCGGACTTCGCTGGGCCCCATCGACTTAGGAGTGCGGGCCGACATGCTCGAGCCGCAAGAGGGCGAGCGGCTGCCCTTCGAGGCCTCGGGAGGAACGGCGGCCAAGGAGCGGCTGGCCAACTGCTCCGAGGCCGAGCACCTGGTCTGGCGCGACGCCAAGCCCGGCGACAAGCTGACGGTCAAGTTCACGGCGCCGGAAGAAGGCCTCTATTCCGTCGAGCTCAACCTGGGCATGAACGCCGATTACGGCCGCTTCAAGCCGGCCGTCAATGGATCAGCCGCGGCGGACGCCGTCGATTGTTATTCCGCCAAGCTCTTCTGGCTCCACCCCAAGCTGGGCGTCTTCCCGATGAAAAAGGGCGAGAACATCCTGACGGTCGAAGCCCTGGCCCCGAACGCGGAGGCCAAGCCGGGCAGCCTGTTCGGGCTGGATTACGTCTTCCTGGTCAGACAGCGCTAAGACGCCATCCCTATTTCTTCTCCAGCACGATCTCGGCCAGGTCGAGGCCCTGGCCCCAGGATTTCTTGTTCTTGCCGACGATGCGAAGGACGATCTCGTTCTCGCCGGAGAGCAGCTCCAGCTCGCCGAGCGGCAGGAGATCGCTCTTGCTCCGCTTCAGCGCATAGAGATCCAAAGGCTCGCCCGCCGGCCTGTCGTTCTTCGTCAGTTGGACGATGCCCTGTTCGGACCCCAGGATGGCCTTGATCCCGATCCGGTAGCGCCCGGACGAGGGGACGTCGCAGCCGAAGGCGATGTGATGGGGGCCGAAAACGTCTTCGTTCTCGGCCCGCATCGACAGGATCCGCGTCCTCTCCCCGCCGATCGTCGCAACCGTCTTGACCAGGGTCGCAGCCTGAAGCGAGAACGATCGGATCGGGACGTTCCAGCCCGGGATGAAGACGATCCGGGCGGGATCGGCGATGCGGCGGGCCGCGGCCGGAGGCAGGGGCTCCGCGGCCGGCGTGGTCGGGCGGGCGTAGAAGAACACAACGCTGGCGTAATCCGTCGCGATCAGGTTTTTCTCCGGACCGTGCTCGATGTTGAAGTCGATGTTTTGGTTGTAGCCGAAGCCGTCGGCGATGAACCAGCGATAACCGCCGGTCCGGGCCTGCGGCTTCAGGTAGTCCAGGCAGCCGCTCAAGGGGAACGAGCCGCGGCCGTACCAGCGGCCGGGGACGTCATACCAGCCGCCGTTGAAGGAATCCTCGGAACCCGTGCCCGGGATGGCGAATTCGCCGTCGATCAAGACCCGATCGTCGCCCTCGAAGAAGGGCGTCTGGCCGGGCTGCGGCCCCTGGGCCTGCAGGGCGACGCCGACGACGCGTCCCTGCCCGGTGGTTTTCAAGTAGGTATAGGACTCGCCCTCCTTGGGCGGATTCTCGCGGCGCCAGCGGGCGTAGAACCGGCCTTCGGCTTCCGCCCGGCCGGCCGCGACGTGCAGGACATCGGCCCGGATCGGGACGGGCGGTCCATCGGCCCGCTCCGAGACGAGCTCGATCTTGGCCGAGCGGTCGAACGGCATCGGCAGATAGACATAGCACGTATCGTCCGACGTGCCGGCGAAGAGCGACCGCATCGACGGTCGGCCGAAGCTGTAGCCGAAGAAATCTCCGACCGGGGACTCCACGGCCGGCTTTTCCTCGCCGTCCCAGAACATCCGCAGGACAATGTCTCTCTCCGCCCCGGCGAAGGCCGAGGCCGGGCCGAGCCGCAGACCGACGACGCGGCCGGGCCGGGACGACTCGAAGAGGGTCACCGACTGCCCGGACGCCAATGACGCCTGAACCGCCTCGGTCTCGATCTTGGCGCCGGGAGGGGCGATCTTGTCCGAGATATCCGAACCGGTCCGCCCGAACAGGCTCCTGATCTCCTCCATCCGGGAAAGGAAAGCGTCCGAAGCGGCGGCTTCGAACGTCTCGATCGCGGCCGCGGCCGGGAAGGTGACGAAGTTGATCTGGATGAACTGGAACGACTCGGCCTTGACCAGGACCTTGCAGGACTTCCGGTAAGCCAACGGAACATAGGAGACCGATCCGCCCACGCCCGTCCAGACGAGCGGCGCCAGGAAGGGCGAGTGGCGGCCGTCATAGAGCTCGTTCACCTTCAGGCTCAGGCGGGGCGAGACCTCGCCGTCGAAATAGAACTCGATGACGTCGTCGGTCGGCGTCGGCGTATGGATGCGGGTGATGAGGCCCGGCCCCGCGAGGTCGGCCAGGACGAGGCCGCCCGGCTCCTTGCGGATGAACGAATACTTGCCCGAGAATCCGTCATCGTTGCCGCCCGTGCGGTCATAGCTCGAGATCATGCCCGCCTTGGCCGTCGGATCGAGGACGGCCAGAAGATCCGGCCGGGCCAGGGCTTCCAGGCCCACGGCCGGCTTCCTATCCGGCGCGGGCGCGGGCTTGGCGCATGAGCTGAATAGGACTATCGCGCAGACGGCGGCGGCGAGGGCCGCAATCCGGGCGGCGGATCGGGATGGGATGGCAGGCATCGGTGATTCCTCCTCGGAGCGGCGATTCACGGCGTCGTTCTACCGGCTGAAGACGTCTTGCAGGAATTTCAGGTCGTATTGCAGGCTGGCTTCCCGTCCCAGGGGATACTTGGTCCCCTCGAGGACGAACCAGCCCTTGTAACCGATCGCGTCCATGGCCGCGCGGACGCGGGCAAAGTCGATATCGCCGCGGCCGTAGAGGTCCTTGTTGTCCTTGGCGTGGATCTCGACTATGCGGGCGCCCAGAGCGGGGATCTCCTTGAAGATGTCCAGCCCAACCTCGGCCGAGTTGGCCACGTCGTAATAGATCCGGATGGCGGGCGAGCCGACGCGCGCCAGGATCTTCAGATTTTCCTCGGCGCTTAAGTAGGATTCCAGGGCCAGGACGACACCCGCTTTCTCGGCCTTCGGCGCCAGCCGCTGGAGGGCGGCGACCACGGCGTCGATTCCGGGAGCATCCCCCCGCAGGTCGCCCGCGCCGAAGAACGGCACCAGGACCAGCCGGACATTCATGGCCGCACCGATGCCGATGGCTTGTCCCAGCCACTTCTCAGCCCGGGGATCGTTCTTCAGCGGGACATCGTTGAGCTTGCCGATGGCGAAGGAGGCAATGGCCACTCCGGTCGTTTCGGCGGCGGCAAGAAAGGCGCGCCGGGCGTCCTCCTGCAGCAGGGCCAGATCGTCCCCGGCCGGATTAAGGCTGACCTGAACAGCCTCGAAGCCCAGCTTGCCGGCCAGGGCCAAGGCGGCGGGATCGCCGCCCTTGCCCAGGGTCCAGTCGCAAACACCGAAACGGACGGCGGATTCCTTGGCGGGCGTTGGCCGGGCCGAGGCTCCGGCCGCGGCCGCGAAAAAGCCCGCGAGGAACAACCCGGCCGCAACGGCGGCAATCGAGATGATCCGGGATGCATATTTTCTCATATCTTCAATCCTTCAATCCCTTGAGGTCGGGAACGAGCCGTTCCTCGTCCTTTTCTATTTCGGCCCAGGTCACGGCCCGGCCCTCGACGGCGGCTTTCCGGCCCAGGACGGTCACCAGATTGCTCCGAACGCTCGGCTCGACCGTCGGATTGCGCCAATCCCCCTCCCAAATCGAGCGGGCGAACTCGGCGATGTTGGCCTCGGCGCCTTCCCGGTAGATGGCCGAGGTCTCTCCGCCGCGGTAGAAATTCTCGCCCCGGAGGAGAACCTGGCCGCCGTAGGTGGTCTCCAGGACGCCCTTGGAACCGAAGACTCGGTTCTTGATCCCCTCGGCCGTGCCATGGCCCTTGAATTGGCGGCCGCTGAACTGGACCGCGGCGCCGCCGGGGTAGGCGTACTGGACGACGAAATGGTCCCAGCAGGACCCGATCTTGGGCCGGGCCTTGAGGCCTCCGGTCCCCACGGCGGAGAGGGGCGGCATGTTCATGACCCAGCTGGCCACGTCGAGAGCGTGGATGTCCTGCTCCGTAATCATGTCGCCGGACAGGGCCCGGTCAAGGCCCCAGGCGCGAAGCTTGGCCTCGGCGTCGTTGGGCCGGGCGGTGAGAAGCTCATAGTGTTCCTCGAACGGGCAATCGGCGTGATAGACGGCCTCGCTGAAAACGATCTCGCCGAGGCCGCCGTGATGGATGCGGTTCACGGCTTCGCGATAGAAAACATTGGTCCGGGTCTGGAAATCGACCAGGAAAACCCGCTTCTTTTCCGTCGCCTTGAGGCCGGAGGCGGCGATCAGCCGGCTGCCGGGAGCGTCGACCGCGATCGGCTTGGCCAGATAGACATGCACGCCGGCGTCGACGGCCGCGGCCGCCTGCCCGGGGTGAAAATAGGGCGGGCTTATAATGGCCACCGCGTCGACGCCCGATTCGAGCAGGCGCTTGTAGCCGGAAAGCCCGGAATAGAGGCGGTTCGCGGGAACTCCAAGCTTGGGACCGAAAGCCGCCAGTTGGTCCTCAAAATAATCCGCCCCGGCGACGATTTCATAGCCGCCGTGCTTCCTGAAGAGCCCGGCGATCCAGGTCCCGCGGCCGCCGCAGCCGACGAGGCCCAGCTTGATCGGAGGGCCGGCCGGAACCGTTGGCGCGGCCGGGGCCGCCGGCAAGGCTTGATCGGCCGGCCCGGCCAGGCCCGGCTTGACCAGCGCGGCGCCCAGGACGGCGGTACCGGTATTCATCAGAAAGTCGCGGCGATTCATGGACGAGCCCGAGCGTTTCATTTTGACCTCCATCCTTCCGTGACGATGACGTCCGCCCGGCGCGAGTCCGGAATGACCGTCCAGGACTGAAGCTTGCCGTCCTTGACCCGCCCTTCGACGACGGTCTTGAACGGGGCATGGAGCTTGAAGTCGACGTCCCAATCCTTGGGCCAGGCGGGCAGGAGATAGATCGCCCGCCCGTCGGTTTGCAGCAGCATCGACTGCACGGCCTTGATCAGCACGCCGCCATGGTCCTGGTCGGGCGTCCAATCGTAGTTCGGCCCCCAGAAGGCCGGGAAACGGCAGTCGGGATCGCTCTTGCGGGCCCGCAGGACGACGTTTTCCTGGGCCGCCATTTCCAATCCCAGGTAGGCCTTGAAGACATCGTCCTGCCGCCAGCCGAAAGCGCCCTGGTCGAGCACCCGGAGCAGGGCTTGACGGCCGAGGGCGGCGTTGGGCTTTTCGAAGGAGCAGAGGCGGAACGGGAAAACGGCGTAGAGCTCGGGATTCTCGACGTTCTTCTTGTCGGCGAAGGCTTCGGCGGGCGCCAGCATCCGGACGCCGCCTTCCTCGCGGACGGGAAGCTCGGGGATTTTTTTCTGAAAGGCCAGGACGAAGGCCCGATCGGCCGCGGCCAGGCTTCCCTCGGGCAGGGCCAGCAGACGCGCGGCGATGGCCCGCAAACCGGCCGCCTCGGGCATGGGGTTCGTGCATTCCCACCAGGTTTCAAGCGCTTGCGAAGGATGCATGACCAGCTTCCCGGCCGCATCGGTCTTGTAGTGGCGATCGAAAAAGGTCATGACTTCAAGCGAGAGCGGCACGGCCTTGGTTTTGAGAAAAGCGGCGTCGCCCGTATAGTCGAAATATTCCAACATCATCCAGGCCAGCTCGGGCCCGGCCACCCATTCCCACTTGTGCCAGCCCGCCGTCTGGAGCTTGTCCGCGCGCTCCGCCGCCGGGACGTCCCAGCCGTATGACTGCATGAAGATCGCGCCCCAAGGGAAGACGCATTCGGCGAAATAGGCGCCGGGATGGCCGAAATAACGCCTGGTGCGATACTTGGAGACCTCGAAGATCTCCCCCCCGAACATCTTGAAGAACGGCTGGATCAGGTCGAAGTCGCCCGAGGCGCAGGAGCCGATGTAAGGCAGACGCGAGTTCTGCCACCAGTAGCCCGGTCCCCAGAGCCGGTAGTCGGCGTCGCCGGGCTTGCCGGAACGGCCGACGGTGAAAATGTTGCCGTTGAACTTGATCGGGTAGGCGCCGCGCCCGGAGCAGGCATTGATGAACCGCTGCAGGGCATAACCGCGCGAAACGTCGAAGCCGGCGGTGGGCGGCCGGGGCGGGATGCCGTCGCGGGAGGCGTCGCGGATGTCGATGTGACTGCGGCCCCAGAAGCCTTCCCACCAGGCCAAGTGGGCGGCGCGCCGCTTTTCGATCCCCATGGATTCGGTTTTCTTGGCGATCTTGCGGACGGAAGCCAGCCAGGACTCGGGAGTCGCCGGCTGCTCGGTCAGGACATAGACGCTGATCTGATGACGCGCGGAAGCCGGACTTGCGAGACGGCGATCATTGAGCCGGCTCCCCTTCTCCGCCCGGATAAAAGCGCCGAAGGTCCGATGAAGAAGCGGATCCTTCCAGGGCGCGTTCGTGAGGTCCTGAAAGCGCATGGACAGCTCGGGCCCGACGGATTTGACGTTGTGGTGGCACAAAGCGATGCCGTCCGGCAGGTTCGAGAATACCGTGTCGGGCTCGACCACGGTCGGCTGGATTTTATCGGGAGGGGCGGAAAAATACGTGTCGCTGACCTCGATCGAGGGCAGGGTCGTCTTTTCCGTGCGCCACAGCTCAATGGCGGCGGTCGCGGCCAGGGGGATAGCACCCTCGGTCTCTACGTGGATGACCGGATTGTCGGCCTCGACCCAGATGCGGGCCTGGACCGGCTTGCCGCCGACTTGCCCGTCGACGACGATCTCGCCCTGCCGTAGGCGAAGCTCCTGGCGGAAGCCGGCGCCGCTGAAGGGATTGGGCCGCAGGGAGACTCGGACCCGCCCCACTTTGACCAGCCGGTTGTTGTCGTCCCAGGAATCGGTCTTGCCGATGTAAAAGAGGACGTCGCCTGAGGCCTCCACCCAGACGTTTAGGCCTATGTCGCCGTTGCCGAGCGGCATCGAGCCCAGCGCGTCTTTACTGGGAGTGTCCCAGACGATGTTATAAGCGTCGGGCGACGCCGATGGAACGGCGACCCGAGCGGCGGCTGGAAGAAGCCCCGAGGCAAGTCCGAGGCACAGAACGGCAAAGCCCGCCGCGGCGGCGGACCATATGCGCCGCCCTGCCCCGCCCTTGTTCGCGCCATGAACGAGAATGGATTTCGAGCCAGGGATTGTTTGGCCGTTGGTCATGCGTTCGCCCTCCCGGCGGTTCGCCGCCAGAGTATCATCCGGCCAAAAAGAAATCCACTGTTTGACAGCGGCGAGAAACCGGAGTTATATAATGGGCCGAACGGGGAAAAAATCCGGGTGGAGAGGGAGAGACGATCTTCGCTCCCCCCCATCGGGGTGATTTTCGTCCGCCTCATCATCCCGCTTAGGAGGGTTGAATTGATCAAGAAGAGTTTCACGATTTTCGTTATGGTCATGGTCGTTCTGGCGGCCGCATCCGAGCTTTCGGCCGGCACAAAGAGAAAAGGATTCGTCTTCGGTTTCGGCCTCGGCGGAGGGTATTCGGCCTATCAAGTCCAGGTCCCCAAATACAGCGGCTGGTGGTATACGGGGGAAGAGATCGAAAACCGGGGCAATGCCGGAGTCGCGACTGATTTTAAGATCGGGATCGGCCTGTCCGAACATATCGTTCTGCTTTACACGAATAAAGTCCTTTGGTTCAACTTCAAGGATCCGCGCAACGACGATTATTCGTTAACCGACACCGGGGCCTCCATGTTTGGCATCGACTATTTCTTCAAGACGGCCGCTCCCTCCCTGTACCTATTGGCGGGCATCGGCGCGGGGGCTTGGTCGTCCTTGATGGCCGAATCGGATTCGCAGAGCTGGATCGGCCTGGGCATCTGCGCCGGATTGGGTTACGAATTTTCGCGCCATTGGACGATCGAAGCCTCGCTGCTCTATTCGCGCGGCGGCGGCGAAGATGACCTCCGCTCCGCCCGTAATCCGCTCTCCATCATGTTCATGTTCAATTACCTGTTTTACTGATAAGGCCGTCCCGATTCGATCGATTATTTAGATCTTTCCGCCTTTCCGCGACAATCCCTAAGGGGTGGGGTGTACCCCCTCCTGTTCTGACGAAAAGGAGGGATGTCCCCCTATTTCGTTTCCCGGCGTATATAGAGATGATAGAGACGCCATGGACGAGATGAGCCTGATTCGGACCGCCCGCGAAGGCGACGGGGAAGCCTTCCGGACGCTCTTCGACGCCCACAACGGGCGGGTCTTCGGCCTGGCCTACAAGTACCTGCGGAACCGCGCCGACGCCGAGGACATCCTGCAGGAAACGTTCGTCCGCGCCTACCGGGCCCTGGGCACCTTCGACACGGAGAAAAGCCCGGATTTCGCCGTCTGGATCAACCGCATCTGCGTCAATTGCAGCATCGACGCCCTGCGCCGGGCCCGGCGCCGGAGCGCCCAACCCTTGGAGGACGCCACCATGTCCGCCCTGTCCGCTGAAGCGGCCGAGGATGATCCGGAGCGGGTCGCCCGCAGCCGCGAGATCCGGGAGCGGATCGATCAAGCCCTGGACCGGCTCACGCCGCGCCAGCGCATGATTTTCACTTTGCGCCACGACCAGGGCTATTCCATCCGGGAGATCGCCCAAACGGTGGAAACGACGGAGGGCAGCGTCAAGAAGCATCTCTTTCGGGCCGTGGAAGCCCTGAAAAAGAAGCTGCTGCGCTACGCCCTGGAGGACGGTTATGAACTGTAAGCAAGCCCGGCAAACCATTGTGCTCGACCGGTACGGCGAGCTCGACCCGGCCGAGAAGGCCCGGCTCGAAGCCCATCTTCTGGCCTGCGCCGCCTGCGCGGCCGACCGGGACGAGACCCGGGCCGTGCTGAATCTCATCACGGAGCACCGCCCGGCCGAAGTCCCGGCCTTCGACGCGGAGAAATCCTGGCGGGCGGTGCGGGACGGCATCGCCGCCCCGGCCCGGGCCGGACGGACGGCCGCGGCTCCGTGGCGGCGCTTCGCCCCGGCCGCGGCCGGACTCGCGGTCGTCCTGGCCGTCGGCGTCCTGATCGGCCGCTTCGCCCTCAAGCCCGGACCGGGACCCGATCCCGGCTTGACGGCCGGGGCCGGCGGCGCCTCGACGGCCGCCCCCGCCCCTTCCGCCGTCGCCGAATACATCCGGCCCATGCTGGCCTCCCACATCGAGGACGTGCGGCCGCTGCTTCTCGATTTTTCCCACGCCATTAACGGCGCCAAGCCGGGGGCTCTCGTCTCCGTGGACGAGCGTCTCCTGCGGGGCCTCCTGCTCCAGAACGTGCTCCTGCGGCGGGCCCTCAACGGCAACGATCCCGCCGCGGCCGAGCTTCTCGACGACCTCGACCTCGTTCTGAAAGAGATCATCAACGGTCGGTATCCGGGCGGCGCATCCCCGGCGCAGGTCCGGGATCTGATCGACGAACGCGGCATCCTCTTCCGGATGCAGATCCTGAAAACAATCTAGGAGAACGATCATGAACAAGAAGATCTTCAGCCTGATGCTCGTCCTCGCCCTGGCCCTGTCCGGCGGCGCGGCGGCCCAGGACCAAGCCAAGCCATCCCAGGACCAGGCCAAGCAGGCCTATGACCAGGCCAAGCAGGCCATCTACCAGAAGGACTGGGCCAAGGCCCTGGCCGCCCTGGAGAAGATCGAAAAGTCCTACTCCAAGAGCGCCTACATGGGCGAGTCCCTGTACTGGATGGGCTACAGCTTGGACAAGATGTCGGCGGGAATGACGGACCGGGCCCGGCAGATGGAGACCAAGAAAGAAGCCATCGACAAGCTCAATACCCTGCTCGCGGGCTACACCTCCAACAGTTGGGCTAAAGACGCCGAAATCCTGCGCGTCCAGATCGCCGAAAACCTGGCCAATAGCGGTCTCGTCGAGTACATGAAATACGTTGGCTCGGTCGCCAGCGGGATTGCGTCCGGGGGCGTCTCGGGAAACCACGCCAAGCTCACCTCCGACGAGGAGGTCAAGCTGGTGGCCCTGCACGCCATGATGGGCATGGACGAGGAAAAGGCCTTCGCGATCCTGGAAAAGATGGTCCGGACGGAAAAGTCCGATGAGCTGCGGTCGCAGGCCCTCTTCGTCCTGAGCCAAAGCAAGGATCCGAAAATCCTCCCCCTGTTCATTGATCTGGCCGTCAAGGATCCCTCGCCCAAGGTCCGCGAGATGGCCGTTTTCTGGCTCGGCCAGAGCAAGGACGAGGCCGCCATCGACGCCCTGCTCAAGGTTTACGCCACGGCCGACGCCAAGGGCAAGGAGCATATCTTCTTCTCCCTGGCCCAGAGCAAGAGCGACAAGGCCACGGCCAAGATGGTCGAAGTCGCCAAGTCCGACCCCGATCCCAAGCTAAGAACCCAGGCCATTTTCTGGCTCGGCCAGCGCAAGGACGACGCCAGCCGGGCCCTGATGTTCAGCCTTTATAACGACGCCCAGGACACCAAGGTCAAGGAAAGCCTGATCATGTCCTTCGGCCAGAGCAAGAGCCCGCAGGCCCGGGCCAAGCTGATCGACATCGCCCGGACCGACAAGGACCTCAAGGCCCGCGAACAGGCCATCTTCTGGCTGGGCCAGATGAAGGGCGAGGATATCGCCCCGGTCCTGATGGATATCTACAAGAAGACCGATGACACCAAGACCAAGCAGATGGTCATCCATTCCCTGTCCCAGAACGGGGCCGAGAAAGCCGTCCCGGCGCTGATCGAGCTGGCCCGGGCCGAGAAAGACCCCGAGGTCAAGAAGCAGATCATCTTCTGGCTGGGCCAGTCCAAGAGCGACGAAGCCCTCAAGTTCCTGCGCGAGCTTCTGGAAAAGTGACGGATAAAAGCTCCCTGGAAGCAGCCATGAGAAAACAAGGCCTCCTCAAGACCCTGGGGATTACCGCCATCGCGGTTACCCTCGTTTTGACCCAAGTGGCGGTCCCCGCGACCGCCCAGGCGCCCTCCTTCCTGACCGGCAAGGTCAAAGCCATGGAAGCGGCCGGGACGACGCTGGCGGCGCGCCAAGACGCGGCCCGGCGCGAAGCCGGAAGCGCCGGTTATTTCACGGCCTGGATGTTCGAAAGCCGCCACAAGATCACTTCCCGCGGCGACGGCAAAATCGTCCAGACCTACTCGGTCGGCTCCGAAGGAGCCAAGATCAAGGTCCGCAGCCGCGATGAATCGAACTCCAACAACATCTCGACCGACGACGGCAAGGACGTCCCTTCGCCTTCCGGCCTTCTTTTCCTTCATGACGCCGCGGGGATGGTCGTGGACGCCACCGTTCTCGACCCCGAGCAGACCTATGAGTTCGGCCCCACGACGGTCTACTGGCTGGGCCGGGCCGGCAACGAGGACAGCATGGCCCGTATCGAGGCCGCCTTCGCCAAGGCGTCGGGCGAGCATCTGAAGTCGACGCTCCTCTTCCTGGCCTCCTGCCATTCCGGAGAGCGCGGCTACGGCTTCGTCAAGGCCGTGGCCCGGGGCTCCGAGCCGGTCAAGGTCCGCGAACAGGCGGTCTTTTGGCTGGGCGCCTCGCAGGACGCCCGCAGCCTGGCCGATCTGAAGGCCGTCTATGCCGGAGAAAAGACCGTTTCGATAAAGAAGCAGATCGTCTTCGCCATTCAGCTCAACAAAAGCCGCGAAGCGTCGGCCGAGCTGATCGCCTTGGCCAAGACCGAGCCGGACCGCGAGATCCGCAAGACCGCCGTCTTCTGGCTGGGCCAGAAGGCCTCGGAAGAAAGCGTCAAGGCGCTCAAGGACATCGTCCAGGCCAAGGGCGGCGAGGACACGGTCAAGGAACAGGCCGTCTTCGCCATCAGCCAGATGCCCAAGGACAAATCGGTGCCGATGCTGATCGACATCGCCAAGACCAACCCCAGCCCCGAGATCCGCAAGAAGGCCATCTTCTGGCTGGGCCAGAGCGGCGACGAGTCGGCGATCAAGTACTTCGAAGAGATCCTGCTGAAGAAATAACGACCTACCTCCCCTCGGGGAACCGCGAATGCCGTCCGGTGTCCGCGGTTCCCCTTTCTTGACGCCGGCCGGACGCGGCGATACCATTCTCCCCGCCTCGACTTCCATTTTTTCGAGAATGTCTTATATCGAAAATCGCCGTTTCATCCCTGGCCTGTCTTGTTCTCCTCTTCCCTGCGGCCGATCGGCCGCAGAGCTGGACGGATGACGCCCCGCTTTCGATCCCCCGCGGCAGCGGCGATCAGGTCTTCCTGAGAGCCTTCACTTTTGCCTCGTCGCCGCCGATCGAAAGAAATTTCTTGAAATACTCATCGGCTCCCGCGTCGTCCTTCTTCTCGAGCCGCAGCTTTCCGACCTCGAAATAGGGTTGCGGAACGGAAGGATTGGCGGCGATCGCGTTCAGGAACATCTCGACGGCTTCGTCTTTGCGGCCCTGCGTCACGAAGAGATAGCCCAAAGAACGATAGGCCATGGCCGATACCGACTCGACGCCGATATCGAGTTCGATTTTCGTTTCATCGGTCCTGTTTTCGCCATGGACCGAACGCCGCGCCTTGTCTTGCAGCACGGCGGTCCGGAAGCTTTTCTCGGCCTTGGCGTAGTCTTCGCGGCCGCCGTAAGCGCAGCCCAAATTGTAGTGGCTCAAAGCGTCGCTCGTGTCGATTTCCAGGGCCTTCAGATAGAAACGTAGGGAAGCGTCATAATCGCCTATTTGATGGAAAACGTTCCCTGCCAGGTCATAGGCATCCTTGGCATCGCGTTTCTGTTCGATGGTTTTCACAGCCCAACGCAGCGCTTCCAGGCTGCGGCCGAGATTTTTTTCGAGAAGCGCGATATTGTAATGAATGGTCGGTGAGCGCTCGAAGATTTCCGCGAACGACGTCAGCAGCTCCAAGGCTTCTTTATTCCTTCCCTCGCCCACCATTTGAAGGGCTGATCGGTTCATCCGGTCGGCCGTCTTTTCCTCCTCGGTATGGAAGGCATAGCGGTAGCGCACGTCCCGCTCTGTCATGAAGTCGTCGGATAAAGGGAGGCCGTCGAGCCTATCGCTCGATGGATTCTTCGCCAGGGTCCCCTTCCAAAGCTCCCGGGCTTGGGCCTCTTGAGGATGAAGGGCCGCCCGTCGCCGCCACAAGGCATCCGCGGCTTCGGGCTTGTCGCCCCGTTCATATCGGACGGCCAATTGTTTCAATATCTCCGGATCATAGGGCTTTCGTCTTTCCGCCGATTCGAAAGCGAACAAGGCTTCCTTCGGCTGCTCGAGATGCTCCAGCGCGATTCCTTCCAGCAGCCAGATTTCCGCCGGTATGTCCAGGTCGCCCTTGCCCATGTGCACGTAGGAAGGGATCTTCGCATCCTGGGGCATTTCGGCATCGGAAAAATCCGTTCCCTGCAGACCCGTCCATAAGACATCCCGCCAATGGCCTTGTTTGTACTCGACATACGTCCGCTGGATCCAGCAATCCGTCCGGTCATAGCCCAGCGAGCGGGCCAGGGCAAGCCACTTAATCGCCGCCGGGTAATCGGCTTTCGTTCTTGCCCGCAGCCCTAAAAGATATGCCGGCAGACCCGCGTTGGGGACGATTTCCTTGATGAGATCCCGCTCCTCTTTCGTCGGATTCGCCCCATCGGCGAAATAGGTCTCGAAATGCTTCTGAAAGGCCGAGGCCGTTTTTTCGGCCTCTTCCGAGAGTCCGCTCTGATATTGCAGGCAGCTCAAGAGGACATGAGCCTGAAGATCCTTGGGCCTGTCCTTGATAAGACCTTCGAGTATGCGCCGGGCTTCCTCGGGCTGATGCATGCGATAACGGGCATAGGCCAGGGCGTTTTTCAGCCGGCTTGGAACCGGTCCTGCCGCCGCGGACTTCCCGATTTTATCGGCCGCCGCCTGGTAATTCATCGCATCCATATCCCGATGCATTTCCTGCGCCGGGTAGGCCCGCGCCGCCGGCGTGTCTTCTTCCGCCCGAATCCGTTGCGCGGCTTCTTTGAGAGAGGACGTCATATTTTTATCGGCCAGTAACCTGGGAGCATTTCCTTTCTCGCCGCCCGGCGCGGGCTCTCCGATGCGAAGGGCCGTGATCAGTCGCGGGCGGGACGGCGAGGAAACCAGCTCGACATCGCTTACCGTGAATCTCATCTCGGCGTCGTCATAGATCCTGCCTTCCCCGGAGAGATCTTCACCCACATCCAGAACGACGGCCACGAAGCGATCCTGCCGCATTGTTCTTGCGCCGCCGGATCCCGGCATCGGGACACCGGCCATATAGCCGCCCCGGATTATTTTTTTGACGCCTGGTTCCACGGGAAAGTTTCTGGCCACAAGCAGAAATTGCCAGCCGTCCTTCGTTTTCTTTTTGGTCACGACATTGACGGGCAGGACGATGTGGCCCCCCTCCCCCGCTACGCGGAGAACGCCGAGAGACTCGCCAACGAAATATTCATGAAATTCCTTGGCCGGGACGGCCTCCCGGTAGAGGCCCAGCTTTTCGATATCGGTATCGCTCGAAGGACGGGTGATTTCGATTCGCAGGTTGTAAAAAGCATTCCCCGCGTTGGAAACGAGACGACCGGTCCATATCGTCTCCGATTGGGCCAAGAGACTCGCGCAACCACTCGCCAGCAGCCAAACCAACAAGCCCAATATTTTCAGGTTTATTTTCATCATTCGCCCTTCCCTCCGGACTATAAAATGCTACGAAATGGGAAGCGGGATGTCAACGAAATCGGATGCGGGACGAGCCTGATCCATCGCGGCCCATAGACTTATCTCGCCGGCGTCAAGGCCAGATCAGGGGCAACGGGACGAATTAAGTATGTGTCTGTTAATTCTTGGAAGAGGAGGCCAGGGCCAGCAGGACGATCCCGGCGACGCTGATCACGGCGGCCACGCCGACGACCGGCGAAAAGAGCGTGTCCATGCACCGGGTCGGAATCCAGCTCAGCTTGTCCAAGACCATGTGGCCGACATCGCTCGTCCAGGGCGTATGCCAGCGGAAGATGCCGCCCTGGACCAGCCAGGCCGAGAACTTCTCGATCCCGAAAGCCATGATCAGGACCGGTACGCTCCCGGCCAGCACGGCGATTCCCGACCAGCGCAGACGGCCGGCGGACGTGCTCTCGCCGATGAGAACCCCCAGAAGGATGAACAGGGCCGGGATCAGGAACATGGCGTAGGAGGCCGCGGTCACGGCCCGGGCGATGCCGAAGCGATTGGAGGGGAAAGGATGAACGCCTTCGAACACGTCGACGGTGTCATGCATATCGCGCACCGCGTGGTTGCGGGCCGTGAGCAGGGCCTCACGGGCCAGAACGGGATCAGGATTGCAGGCGGGCAGGTCGCGGCCGCTTTCGGAGCCCGAGGCCAGATCCCGCCAGGCCTTGAGTCCATTCTCATCGCAGGGAGGCAGGTTGGCCACCGTCCCCTCCAGGAACTTGTCCATGGCCGGATCGAGAAGCGCCTTCTTGAACGGCCGCATGTCGATCATGACCGGTTCGACGGGCGATTCGCCGCGCAAGATCTCGCCGATCCGCTTCAGGGAGGACGACAGCTCGCCCTGCATCCAGCCGGTGATTCCCGTCGTCTGCATCAGCTCGCGCATCGAGGTTCCGGTTTTGGCCGCGGCCTGGAACCAAACCCGCGTTTCGGAATCCTCGATGAAGTCCTTGTCCTGGCCGGCCGTGAAGATCGCGTCGGCCGACTCCGGGAGCTTGTCGATGATCTCGCGCGGCAGATCGGACAGGAACTTGGGCGAGACGGAGGCCTTGATCAGGCCGACCGCCCAGGTCACGCCGAAGAGGATGGGAATGGCCATGAAAATGAGGATCAGAATGCCGATGACTTTGCGAGCTGTCATGGAGCCCTCCTTGGGGGGAATCAGAGCTTCTCCGTCCTTAGATACGGGGAAAGCCCGGTTGCGGTTCCCCAGCACCTCAAAATTCCCCGCCGGCCGGAGACTTCGGCGAAGGGCGCCGCAACGGGCCGGCTTCCCCGGTCATCTTTACGGCCCGAGTATAGCTTCGCCCTTCGCCCCGAGTCAAAGAGGCTTTCGCCGCCGGCGGGTTGACAGGCCCTTCCCGGCTGCATACCATTCGCATCATCATCATCAGGAGAATTCCCATGAGCCATGCTCGTCCCGCCTCGGCCCGTCTCCGGCCCGCCGTCCTTCCCATTCTGGCTCTCGCCGTCTTCCTCGCGGCGTTCTCCGCTTGCGTCCAGACGCCCGCGCCGGCCGAGGAGCGTACCCCTTTGCTGGCCCAATGGGAAGGGCTGAAGTTCGGCCTGTTCATCCACTACGGCATGTCCACGTTCACCGGGCAGGAATTCGGCGAGACCCCGGCCGCGTCGTCCGTTTACGCCCCGACCGCCCTCGACGTGGACCAGTGGATCAGGGTCGCCCGCGACGCCGGCATGGGCTACGCCGTCCTGACCTCCAAACACTGCTACGGCCATGCCCTCTGGGACAGCCGCCATTCCGACTACGACGTGGCCACAAGCTCCGACAGGACCGACGTCATCAAGGCTTTCGTCGAAGCCTGCCGCAAGTACGGCCTCAAGCCCGGATTCTATTACCTGCTCGGCTGGGACAAGCACAACCAGCCGGGACGGACGGCCAAGGAATACGAGGCCTTCTGCGCGGGCCAGATCGAAGAGCTCCTCACCGGCTACGGCCCGATCGCGGAGCTGTGGCTGGACATCCCCTGGGACATGGGCCCGGACACAAACAAGGTCCTGGCCCGTCTCTACGCCAAGATCAAAGCGATCCAGCCCGAATGCCTGGTTCTCCTCAACCAGAGCTTCGTCGACGGAAGCAGGGTCCGAAGCATGCCGCCCACGTACAGGGGCAGGGAATTCGGCCTCGCCCCCGTCCCTCTCTGGCCCAAGGACCTCATCAACGGCGAAGTGATAGCGCCGCCCGCGTCGGGCCACAAGCCGCTCATCCCCTTCCAAGGGAAGACCTACTACCTGCCGATGGAGACCTGCGACACCCTGGCCCACCATTGGTTCTGGATGCCCGGCGACGCCCTGAAATCCGTCCGGACGCTCGTCCGCAAGTACCAGGACACGGTCCTAAAAGGGGCCAACCTGCTGCTCGATCTGGCCCCCGACAAATCCGGCCGCATCCCCGAGGGCACGGCCGCCCGGCTGATGGAGATGAAGGCCGCGCTGGCCGATCCGGCCCTGATCCGCCCCTCTCTGACCTTCGGCGCCAAGGTCTCGGCCTCCAGCGTTTACAAGAACGACGCCGAATACGCCGCCGCGAAGGCGCTGGATGACGACTCCGGGACGCGCTGGGCGACCGACGAAGGGACGGGAGAATGCTGGCTCGAAGCGGACCTGGGAGCCGAGCGAACCTTCGACGGCGCGTTCTTGAGCGAGGGCTGGGACCGCGTCCGCGAGTACGCCCTCGAGGTCAAGACGCGGAACGGCTCCTGGAAGGCGTTCCACAAAGGGACGACCATCGGCGTCGCCGGCGCCTCCGCGTCCTTCCCAAAGACGACGGGGCGATACGTCCGCCTGCATGTGCTCAAAGCCGAAGGATCACCGACGTTCTGGGACTTCGAACTCTACGAAACGAGGGGGATATGAGAGCGAATTCCAAACCTCGGATAGACCGCCGCGCCGCGATCAAGGCGGCCGTTGGTTTGTCCTTCCTTCTGGCCCTGGCGCCCGGAAGACCGGCCTCATCGCAGGATCCGGCCGCGTCAAGCATACGGGGAATCGGCTGGACGCTGCGCCTCGGATCGGGCCCGGCCGGGGAATCGGCCGGATCCTTGGCCGTGTGGACTCCGGAATCGGATGCGGCCGCGGTCGGAACGCTCATCGATCTGCGGGTCCGAGCGGCGGCCGATGAAACCGGTCTCGAAGGCCAGCCCTTTCTCCCGTACCGGGCCGCGGGAAGCTCCACCTGGATGGGGAATAACGATCCGTTGAGTTTTCCCGAAGAGGACTTCTCCGGCTTGTCCCTCGGCCGGTCCGTCGCCTCGGAACCCGACCAAGGGATGTTCGTCTGGCTGACGACTCTCCGCAACAGGCGGAAGGCGCCCCTCGCGGCCGAAATAGAGCTGGCCGTGGATCTCAGGCGGGACGGATCGAACCGAAAGAACCCCGCCGCGCCGTGCCTCGAAGGCGGCGACGGAAGCGCCCCTCTCTGGAGCGAGCTGGAAGATCCTTCGGACGGCCGGCTTTGGAGCGTGGCCTGGGGGGGACCCGGGGCGCGAATCGCGCCCGAAATCGGCCAGGCCCCGGACGCGTCCCTCGCCTTCGGACCCGGGCGGACAAACCGCCGCTACAAGATCAAGCTGGAGCCCGGAGAATCGGCCGCGATCCTGACCGTCGTAAATGAGGGCCTGGGGCAAGCCGCGTCATCGAGCACGGCCGATCTGCTCTCCACGCAGCCCGGGCGTCTCGCGGTTGAACTGGCCGCGGCGAACCGCGCGCCGGTCGTCAACTTCCCGTCGGCGGCGCTGAGCACCCAAGACGGCGTGATCGTGGAGTATATCGTCCCGGCCCATCTCTCGTGGGTCAAACCCCCCGTCACGGCTCAGATCAAGGTCCACAACCCGGAGCTCGTGACCGCCGACGAGCATTATTTTCGATTCGAATACTACATCGATATGGGACATTGGGATGCGCTTTACGAGCGGCTTTGGGACGGCCCGCTAGTCTCGGACTACGCCTATTCTTGGACGCCGCAAGATTGGCTCAATTGCGACTACGATGAATTCAGGTGCGTATTTTATACAGGCGGTCCCCAGGCGGGCATCATACCCAGATTCGCAATTGACCGGGCGTCCCCCCAAGCCGCGATCCTGTCCCCCCAAGCCGGCGACGAGCTGAACGCCGATTTGCTTCCTGTCTCCTTCGAGGGACGCGACAACATCTATGTCCGCTGGCTGAGCCTGGAGGTGGACGGCCGCACGGTATGGGAAAAGGACACGCCCGGCCAGGCCTTCATGAGGAGGGAGCACGACGAGGGATCCTGGGATTGGAACCTCCGGCAAGAGCCGATCGGAAAGCACGCCTTGACCGTGCGCGTCCGGGACGGAGCCGGCTGGTCCGCCGCGAAGACGATCGAAGTGGAAATCCAGGGCGTCGGGCTCGCGGTCGTTGTCTCGTCCACCTTCGTCCCCCTGCCGCCGGGCGGATTCCTCCTGGCCGCCATCCGGTTCGAAGTCGACAACCCCAGACGGCTGCCGGTCGCCCGGTATCGGATCCTGCGGCGGATCGCCGACGGCGTGTGGGAAGGCATCAAGGATTTCGCGGACCCTTCGCTCGACCAGGCGTCTTTCGTCTGGCTCGATCGCATCGCGGGGAAAGCTCCCGCCGGCATCCGCTACAAGATCGAAGCCTTGGACGCGCAGGGCGCTCTTCTCGGCTCGTCGCCGGAAGCGGCGGCCGACTAGACGGCGTCGCCCCGCCGGGCTTCTCCGCCCTGCCTTGACTTCGCTTCGCGGGTGGGCCTATGATTCCGGCTTATTTCATTTCCTGGAGGAATCTTCCATGCGCAAACGCACCCTCGTTTTCATCCTGGCCATCGTCCTGTTGGCCTCGGTTTCGGCCAGCGGGCAGAAGAAGCCCACGGCCGCGCCGAAGGTCGACCCGGTCGTGGCCAAGATCATCCATCTCGGCACGACCGACAACAAGGTCATGCTCTGGAACGACTTCGCCAGCAACCGCTTCGGCGGCCGCGAGTCGGGCACCAACGCCTACAATGACGCCGTCGAATGGGCGGCCTGGCAGTTTAAGCAGTGGGGCCTGGAGGTCGAGATCGACGAGGCCGGCCAAGTGCCCGTCGGCTTCAACCGCGGCCCCTGGTTCGGCAAGATGACCGCGCCGACCGAAAAAGCCCTCTGGTTCGGCACGCCCAGCTTCACCGCGGGCACCAAGGGCGTCCAGCGGGGGCCGGTCGCCATCCTGAAGGCGGACCCGTTCTCGATTCCCGGGCGCAATGCCTCGGCCGAAGACGTCGAGAAGAAGCGCGTCGCCGCCGATGCCGCGATCGCCGAGATCAAGGCCAACCCGGCCGCCTTCAAGGGCGCCTGGGTTCTTATCGCGGGGACCAACTCCGGCTTCGCCCGCGACGGGCGCCGGGCCACGCCGGACTATGCCGACGCCAAGCTGATCCCGCCGGTTACCGCGGCCCTGCTCGAGGCCGGCGCCCTGGGCACCATCCAATCGGCCAAGACCGATCCTTTCCAGATGCTGGACGGCAACGTCCCTTCTTGGGACAAACTGCCCGAGCTGCCCGACATCAAGCTGGCCGAGAACCAGTACAAGGAGATCAAGGACCTGGCCGAGAGGGGCGAGAAGATCGAGCTCGAGTTCGACATCCGCAATTGGTTCAAGATGGGCCCGGTCAAGTACCACAGCGTCGTGGCCACCCTGCGCGGCACCGAATTCCCGGCCGAATACATCGTCATGGGCGGCCATTTCGACTGTTTCAGCGCCGCCACCGGCGGCGTGGATGACGGCTCGGGCTTCGCCCCCGGCATGGAGGCCCTCCGGCTGATCGCGGCCTCCGGGGCCAAGCCCAAGCGCTCGATCACCATGATCCTGTTCGCGGCCGAGGAGATCGGCCTGGTCGGCTCGCAGAGCTGGCTGAAACATCATCCCGAGATCCAGCCCCATGTCCAGATGATGATCAACCGGGACGGCAGCCCAAGCGCCATCACCGGCGCTTCGGTCCCCGAGGCCTGGTACCCCGCCTTCCAGAAGATCACGGCGCCTCTGGCCTCCCTCAATCCGACGTGGCCGTTCAAGCTGGAGCGCAGTATGCCGCGGGCCCACGCCACGAGCCCGGGCGGCACGGACTCCTCCTCCTTCGAGATGGTCGGCATCCCGACGCTCAACTTCAGGACGCAGACAACCTACAACTACCGCCACGCTTGGCACACCCTGGCCGACCTCTACAGCGAGCTGGTGCCGTTCACCGAGCACCAGAAGCACTCCGCGCTGGTCACGGCGGTCGTGGCCTTCGGCGCGGCCAACCTCGACCGGCCGCTGGCCCGCAAGGGCGTGTACCTGGAGGACGGCCTCTACGCCGACATCTCTATCGGGGCCGGCGAAACGATCAACCACATCATGGCTTCGCTCGACTACGTCAACGCCCCGCTGCAGACGGCCAACTTCATCCGCATCGTCGAGGGCAAGGGCGGCGGCCAGCGCGGCCCCGGCGGCCCGGCCGGTCCCCCGCCCGCGGGCGCCCGCGGCGGCGGCATGGGCATGCCTCCCGGGATGCAGGCCGCAGGGCCCGCCATCGGAAAGATCGAGCTGAAGGGCGGCCTCATCCGCGGCCTCATCGTCTCCGACACCCAGAAAGCCATGGCCGTCGCGAAGCTGCCCCTGATCTCCAATCCCGCCCTCAAGCACGACGCCGCCGGCATCCTGGGCGTCTCGGGTCCCAATGCTTTCTACCTGACCCTGCAGAAGGACGCCGGGCTGGACAAGAAGTCCACCGCCATCGGCAGGACGATCGCCGGGCTCGACTCGCTGAAGAAGCTGAAGAAGGGCGACGAGATCCGGAGCATCCGCATCACCCGGGTCGGCAAGGCGGCCCAGGAATTCAAGACCGACGACGAAAGCTTCCAGAAGCTGCTGGGAGCGAAGTAACGCTCAATGCGCCGCGGGGGCCGTCCCCCGCGGCGAGCTTCCCCGATCGGGAATGCCGGGCGTCTTGAACCAGGATGCCAGGAATTCCCGTAGCGGACCGGGATAGACCGCTCTTTTGACGTTCGCCCAGGTGCGCTGATCGCCGGTGGCATAATACAGGTACGTCCGGCCGCCGGCTTCCTGCAGCTCGGGATCGGAGGCGTTGATGCCTTCGTCGAGCCCCTCCGGCGCCAGCACCGGACCGGCGGAACTCAATTCCCAATGGATCAGGTCGCGCGAGCGGGCGATATACGTCTCGAAAAACCAGCGGGGCTTGCGGTGCTCGAGATACAGGGCGTAGTAGTAGCCGCCGGCGAATCGCAGGCAGGGGCATGCGGCGTAGCGGTCGGCGCCGAAGACGGCCTCGGGCCGCTTCGTCCAAGACCAGAGGTCCTTGGAGACGGCGAATTTGATGGTGAAGGCCGGGTAGGCCGGATCGTCCGATTCGTAGGCCATGACGAAACTGTCAGGCCCCCGGCAGACGGACGTGTTGAAGAGGCCCTCGTTCTCCCCCTTGACGGCCAAGCGCGATTCCCAACGCCGCAGGTCGCGCGACCGGAAGACCGTGACGTCCCGCCATCCGGCCGGCTCCCAGCGCGAAGCGAAGGCGTAGGCCGTTCCCCCGTGGACGATGATCGAGGCGAGACTGTACCCGACACCGAAGCGGGAGAGCTCCTCACCGGTCGCGGCATCCCGGATCAAGAGGACGTAGTCCCTGGTCGGCCCGCCCGAGGCAGGGCGCCGGCATTCCAGATGGAGGCGGCGGCCATGCCACACGAACGGCGCCATCTCGCAGAGATTCGCCCGCACGGTCTCACGGGCGATATAGGGAGAAGGCCGGCGGGCCGGCGCGGGGAGAATCGCCTGGAATGCGTCCACCGGCCAGCCGCCCAAGCGGAAGATCCCCTTGGGCACCTCCTGCTGGAATTGGACATAGGCTTTCACGTCGCCCTTGACCGTGTAGCCGATCTCCCCGGCCGTCTCCTTCTTCACGATCACGCCGAAGACCTTGTAGCCCATCAGGGTCGTGTCCTCGAGGTCGACGTGCAGGAGCTTGCCTTCCTGGACGCTCTGGATGATGCCGTCGGTCGGGGTGCCCGCCGGCTGGGAGAAGTTGAGCGTCACCAGCCGGCAGCGCGCCGCCTTGATCCGGGTAAACGTATGGAATCCGAAGTTGCTCGCCTTCAGCGAGCACTGCGGCCCGACCAGGACGCAGTCCTCGAAGACGACGTCCGGAGAGGCGGGCATGACCTGGTTCTCGACCCGGCAGTACGCGCCGGCGGTGTCGCCCCAGAAGTCCAGGGCCCAGAGGCGGCAGCGGCGGAAGGTGATCGGCTCGTCGGGGCGCGAGAGGCAGCTCGCCACCCCGCCGCCGAAGGCGCGGCCGATGGAGACGCAGTCCTCCACGAGCACGCTGAACGGCTCGACATGATCGGTGAGATCGAAAAAGATCCCGCCGTCTCCCCCCGTCACGTAGAGGTTCGCCAGCCGCCAGCGGTCCCAGCCGACGGCGGAGAAGGTCTCTTCGGTATGCGCGGCCGACCAGCCCTTGGAGTAAGAGCGGATGGGGCCCCACCAGTCATAGGACTTGAAGCCCTTCTGCTCGGGATCGCCGCTGTCGATGACCACCGATCCCGTCGTGCCGGAGCCGAAGCGGCCGTCGACGTCACCGACGAGCTCGTTGTATCGCCCTTTGGCGCCGCGATGGGCCGGGAAGAGCATGGCCTCGAAATAGGTGTCGGGCCGGACGATCAGGCGATGCCCGCCGGCGTCGTCGGGCACCGCGGCCAGGGCCGCCCGGATGGTCGTGAAGGCCTTGGCCCAGGTCGAACCATCCGAGCCGTCGCCGAGCTTGGAGATGAAGATCGTCCGTCCGTCCGGCCGCGGCGGCGCGGCCGCTTCGGCCAGGGGGGCCAACCCCAGAGCCAGGCTCAAGCCCAAACCGAGGCATGCTTTCATGATCCCGATCCTCCGGGCCGGATGATATGCCCGGCTCCGGCGGAAAGTCAAAAACCGGGAGGGCGGGGCCCGCGATCAGGACGGGTCAATCGGCCGGCGCGACACGATCCGGATCCTGGTCCCGCCGTTCCGATCGACCTCGACGGCGCCGTCGATCTGCTCCGCCAGAAGATGAACGACCTGAAGCCCAAGGGTGGGAGTGGAGGCCGCGTCGATCTCGGGCGGGAGACTGACTCCGTCATCGGCGACGCTCAGCTCGAAGCCTCCGAAGGCCGGGATCTTCAGTCCGACTTCGATGGTCCCGTTGCGGCCGTCCGGGAAGGCGTGCAGCAGGGCGTTGATGATCAGCTCGTTGAGGATGAGGCCGCAAGGAATCGCCGTCTGGACGTCCAAGGACACTTTCTCGATATTCGTCGTCAACCGGACTTTCCGGGGATCGACCTGATGAAACTGGAAGAGATGGACGGCCAATTCCTGGACGTAGTCCCCGAAGTCGATCCTGGACAAGTCGCTGGAAGCGTAGAGCTTCTCGTGAACCATGGCGATCGTCCGGATGCGGCCGTAGGTGGACCGGTAGAAGGCGCGGCAGGATTCGTCGCCTGTGGCGGCAAGCTGCAAGCGAAGCAGGCTGGTTATGACCTGGAGGTTGCTCATGACCCGATGGTGGACTTCGCGCAGCAGGACTTCCTTCTCCGCCAGCGAAGTCTTGAGGCGATCCTCGTCTCTTTTTCGTTCGGTGATGTCCTCGGAGATGCCCAATAGATACTCCGGCTCGCCCCACTCGTCGAGCAAGGGGATCTTTTTCGTATGGATCGTCCGCGGGCCGTGAGTCCGTGTTTGAATCGTTTCCTCGGGGATATCGACGAGAGCCTTCTTGGTCAGGACTTCCCGGTCCTTGGACTGGAAAAAGCCGGCTTCCTCCTCGGGGAAGAAGTCGCGATCGGTCTTGCCGTAGAGATCCTCCCGACGAACCCCCAGCAAGTCCTCTCCGGCCTTGTTGAATCGGATGAACCTGAGGTCTTTGGCCTCCTTAACAAAAATCATGTTGGGGATATTCTCGACGATGCTCTCGAGGAACCCCCGCTCCTTCCGCAGGGAATCCTCGGCCTTCTTGCGCTCGGTAACGTCGATGTGCTGGATGACGGCATGGCGGATCTTGCCGGACCGGTCCTTGATGGGGAAAATGGACACGTCGAGGATGACGACGACCCCGGCTTTCAGGGAGAGGCTGCGGAGGGACGCGCTGTCGTAAACAAGGGGGAAGCGGACGTTCTTTCCTTCCCGGAAAACGGACTCCACAAGAGGCATGAAGCCCTGGCCCCGGACGATCCCGTCCCGCAGGACGTTGTACTTGCCGACAACCTCGTCCTCGTTGATGTTTAAAAGCTCGCACAGCGCCCGGTTGGCGTGGACGAGGTTGCCTTGGTCGTCCGAGATCCACGTCGGCGTCGGGCTCTGGTCGATCAAGCCGTCGATGAAGGCTTCCGCATCGCGGATGAATTCACTCGGACGCCGAGACTTGGAGGCTGTCTCTTCATCATTGGCCATGGGCTGATTCACCCCTGCTTGCCTCCTACGGTAGGCCGGACCGGAAGCCTTGTCAATGCCCGCCATGACCCGGCCGGAAGGGCGGCTGGATGAAAACGAAATAAGGGGAAACCAAATCATCCCTTTTATCGTCTATACTGATGGAGAATTATACGCTTCAGGAGGATTCCATGCCGACTTCCCGTCCGCGGACTTTAAAGCCCGTCGTCCTGTTCCTTCTCCTGGCCGCCGTCCTGGCCGGGGCGTTCCCGCTCCAAGCTCAGGACCGTCCTTTATGGCTCCGATATCCGGCCATCTCGCCCGACGGCGGAACGATTCTGTTCTGTTATAAAGGCGACATTTACAGGGTGCCGTCCGCGGGCGGCCAGGCCGTGCCCTTGACCCTGGGCGAAGCCTACGACTACGCCCCGGTCTGGAGCGGCGACGGAAAGTCCATCGCTTTCGCCTCGGACCGGTTCGGCAATTTCGACGTCTTCCTGATGCCCGCCGCGGGCGGCGAGGCCAAGCGTCTGACGTATCATTCCGCCGCCGACATCCCCAGCGCCTTCACCGCCGGTGACAAGGCCGTCCTGTTCGCCTCGGCCCGCCTGGATTCGGCGTCCAACGTGCAGTTCGCGTCGGGCACCTTCCCCGAGCTTTACAGCGTCCCGGTGGGGGGAGGAGAAGCCGCCCTCGTCCTGACCCAGCCGGCCGTTTCGGCGACGGTCAGCCCGGCCGGCGACAAGCTCATCTATCACGACGCCAAGGGCTACGAGAGCGCCTGGCGCAAGCACCACGTCTCCGCCGTGACCCGGGACATCTGGGTCTACGACCTAAAAGCCAAGAAAAACACCCAACTGACGACGTTCAAGGGCGAGGACCGCAATCCCGTCTTCGACGCCAACGGGGACGACTATTACTACCTGAGCGAGCAGAACGGCACCTTCAACGTCTATAAGAGCTCGTTGAGCAAGCCGGCCGCTTCAACCCGGGTGACGAACTTCAATAAAAATCCCGTCCGCTTCCTGACCCGTTCCGACGCGGGCGTTCTCTGCTTCGGCTACGACGGCGAAATCTACACCCAGACCGGCGCGGGCTCGCCCCGCAAGGTCGATATCCGCATCGCCGCGGACGGCCGCCAGGTACTGGCACAGACCACGCCGATCAGCGGCATCACGGAAATGCGGCTCTCGCCCAACGGCAAGGAGATCGCCTACGTCTTCCGCGGCGAAGTCTTCGTGGGCAGTGTCGAGGGCGGCCAGGCCAAGCGCATCACCGAAACGCCCGCCCAGGAACGGAGCGTCAGTTTCAGCCCCGACGGACGGACGCTCGTCTACGCCGCCGAGCGGGACAACAACTGGAACATCTACACGGCCTCGATCGTGCGGAAAGAGGAGCCGTACTTCTACGCCTCGACCGTTCTTAAAGAGGCGC
>JAQULS010000135.1 GCA_028749235.1 Acidobacteriota bacterium
CGGCTTACGAGGACAAGGCGGCGCGCCGGGGCGTGCGGGCGGGGGACCTGCTCGACCTCGACGTCCTGCGGGCCAAGATCGAGGCCATGGCGGCCGAGAAGAATGCTTTCGCCGCGATGCACGGCCACCCGCCCATCGATCCGCGCCAAGTCTTCGAGGAATACGCCGGCTACGCGGCCGCGATCGGCCCCTGCATCCGGGACGTGCCCGCCCTGTTGGCCGAGGAGATGAGGCGCGGGCGCCCCATTCTGTTCGAGGGCGCCCAGGGCACCCTGCTTGACATCGACCACGGCACCTATCCTTTCGTCACGTCCTCGAATTCGACGGCGGGCGGCGCCTGCACCGGGTTGGGCGTCGGGCCGACCCGGATCGACGCGGTGCTGGGAGTCGTCAAGGCCTATACGACCCGGGTCGGATCCGGGCCTTTTCCGACCGAGCTTTTCGATGAGACCGGCCGGGCGATCGGCAAGCGCGGCGACGAGTTCGGCGCCACGACGGGCCGCCCCCGACGCTGCGGCTGGTTCGACGCCGTGGCCGTCGGGTACGCCTGCCGGGTCAACGGCATCGACAAGCTGATCATGACCAAGCCCGACGTCCTGGACGGCCTGGACGAAGTGCCGATCTGCGTCGGCTACGAATACAAGGGGAGCGCCTTGGAAGGATTCCCCATCGAGCTGAAGATCCTCGACCAAGTCGTCCCGCGTTTCGTCAAGCTGCGCGGCTGGAAGCAGCCGGTGGGCAAGGCCCGTGCGTGGGACGCCCTGCCGGCGGCGTTCATCGACTACGTCAAGTTCATCGAGGACGCCGTGGAGGCCGAGGTGGCGGTGGTTTCCACGGGCGTCGAGCGCGAGGACACCATCGTCCGGCCGGGGGCGCTCGACGGCCTGGTCGACTTCAACCGGGTGCGATAAAGGAACGATCGAATAAGGGCCGGCAAACGTAATTCCCCTTTAAAAAAAACAGCTTGATTTTTTCCGAAACACCCATATAATGGGTGCGAAGAGGGTCGATACCCCAATATCTGGTGGTTGTGCTCGGGAGCCGCCGCCGGACCCGTTTCGATCTAAAAAAGCGCTATTATTTATGGGGCGGCGTTTTCCCGCCGCGCGCTCCGCCGCCGCAAAGGAGAAAAGATCATGACCGAGGCTCAAGGCTTTTCCGAGAACGCCCTGCGCATCCTGAAGGCCCGCTATTTCATGAAGAACGACAAGGGGGAGTTCCTGGACAAGGCGCCCTCGGACCTTTTCCATCGCGTGGCCGGGTCCATCGCCGCGGCCGAGAAGAACCCCAAGGACCGGGCCGCCTGGTCCAAGGCCTTCTTCGAGGCCATGATGGCCCGCGAATTTCTGCCCAACAGCCCGACCCTGACCGGGGCCGGACGGGACATGTGCTTGAGCGCCTGCTTCGTCCTGCCGATCGAGGACTCCATGGAGAGCATCTTCGGCACGGTCAAGAACGCCGCTCTCGTCCACAAGGAGGGCGGCGGAACGGGCTTCGACTTCAGCCGCCTGCGGCCCTCGGGGAGCTTCGTTCACCGGACCCAGGGCGTCGCCTCCGGCCCCGTCTCCTTCCTCAAGGTCATCGACGCCGCGACCGAGGCCGTCAAGCAGGGCGGCACCCGGCGCGGGGCCAACATGGGGATCCTGCGGGTGGACCACCCGGACATCGAGAAGTTCATCCTGATGAAGAGGGACGGAAAAAGCGTCGGCAACTTCAACATCTCGGTCGCGGCCACCGATGCCTTCATGGAGGCGCTCCGCAAGGGGACGACCTACGACGTCGTCGACCCCTACCGCAGGAAGGTCGTCGAGCGCAAGGAGGCCCGCAAGGTCTTCCGGATGATCGTCGAATCGGCCTGGGCCATCGGCGACCCGGGGCTGATCTTCATCGATCGCGTCAACCAGGCCAATCCCACCCGCGGCCTCGGCTCGATCGACGCCACCAACCCCTGCGGCGAACAGCCGCTCCATCCCTACGAGTCCTGCAACCTGGGCTCGATCAACGCGGCCGCCTTCTTCGACGCCGGACGGCCCGATCTTTTCGATTGGGACCGCTTCGGGGCCGTGATCGACCTGGCCGTGCGCTTCCTGGACGACGTCATCGAGGTCAACAAGTACCCCCTGCCCGAGATCGAGGCCATGACCAAGGGCAACCGCCGGATCGGGCTGGGCCTCATGGGCTGGGCCGACCTGCTCATCCGGATGAAGATCAAGTACGACTCGAACGAGGCCCTGGCCCTGGCCGATAAAGCGGCTGCTTTCCTGCGGACCCGCGCCGCCGCGGCCTCCGAAAAGCTGGCCCGCGTCCGCGGCAGCTTCCCCAACATCGCCAAGTCGGTCTACAAGGGCCGCAAGATGCGGAACGCTACGGTTTTCACCATCGCCCCGACCGGGACGATCGCCCGCCTCGCCGGCTGCTCCTCGAGCATCGAGCCCGTCTTCGCCTTCGAGTTCACCAGCCACATCATCGACGCCAAGCTGGAGGACGTCCACCCGCTGTTCAAGGAGTGGAAGCGGGACCATCCCGGCCAGACGCCGCCGCCGTACTTCGTCACCGCCCATGAAATCGCGCCCGAGTGGCACATCCGGATGCAGGCCGCCTTCCAGAAGCACGTCGACAACTCCGTTTCCAAGACCATCAACCTGCCGCACGAGGCGTCGCTGAAGGACGTCGAAAAGGCCTACCTCCTGGCCTACGAGCTGGGGACCAAGGGCATCACCATCTACCGCGACGGCTGCCGCGAGGAGCAAGTCCTGAACAAGACCGAGGGGGGGATCAAGCGCCAGCCGGAGGAGCGCCCCGATACCCTGAACTCGATCACCGACAAGATCAAGACCGGCTTCGGCAACCTCTACGTCACGACCACGTTCTTCAATCAAAAGCCCTTCGAGGTCTTTGCCTCGATCGGCAAGAGCGGCTACTCGACCATGGCCGACGCCGAGGCCATCGGCCGGCTGATCAGCCTGGCCCTGCGCACCGGGGTGGACCCCAAGGAGGTCGTCAGCCAGATCAAGGGCATCGGCGGCTCCGATCCGGTCTTCACCGAGGGCGGGCTGGTGACGTCCATCCCCGACGCCGTGGCCAAGGTGCTGGAGCGGCACTTCGGAAACGGCGGCAAGAACGGCATCCCCGACGGCGTCAAGCACGGCCGGGACATGGGCCAGCTGCGGTGCAAGCAGTGCGGGGCGACCCTGCCCGACGAGAAGTGCCCGACCTGCCCGAACTGCGGCTGGAACAAGTGTTCTTGACAACCGCCGGTTAATTCCTATAAAATCGATAGGGAATAATTATTCAGGGCCCAAAAGCTCCCGATCCGCTGGCAAAAGCGGCCCGATGAGGCTATCATAAGGGCCTTGGACAAGGAGCCACCCATGAAGGAAAAGATCGAAGCGGCTTTGGATAAGATCCGCCCCCAACTGCGCATGGACGGCGGCGACGTCAAGCTCGTCGAGGTCGGCGAGAACGGCGTCGTCAAGGTCAAGCTGACCGGGGCCTGCGGCGGCTGCCCGATGAGCCAGATGACCCTCAAGATGGGCATCGAACGCATCCTGAAGAAGGAAGTCCCCGAGGTCAAGGAAGTCATCGCGGTCTGAACCCCGCCCGCGGTTTCCGCGCTATGAAGCGAATCTATCTCGACCGCATCGCCGCGACGCCCGTCCACCCCGACGTCCTGGAGGCCATGCTGCCGTTTTTCCGGGAGCGTTTCGGCAACGCCCAAAGCCTGCATACCGACGGTCAGACCGTCCAAGACGCGGTGGCCGAAGCCCGCGAGAACGTCGCCCGCCTGATCAACGCCGCGCCGGAGGAGATCTATTTCGTTTCCTGCGGCTCGGAAGCCAACAACCTGGCTCTCAAGGGCCTGGCCCTCGCCGCCAAGCCCAAGGGCGGGCATCTCGTCCTCTCGGCGGTCGAGCACCATTCCGTCTTGAACGCGGCCAAGAGCCTGGAGAGGGCGGGCTTCGCCTCGACCATCGTCCCGGTCGACGCCCAAGCCAAGGTCGATCCGGCCGCCGCGGCGGACGCCGTACGGCCCGAAACCGTCCTTGTCTCGATCCAATCGGCCAACTCCGAAGTCGGGACGATCCAGCCCCTGGCCGAGATCGCGCGCTTGCTCAAGGCCAGGGGCGTCATCGTCCATACCGACGCCGTGGCCGCGGTCGGCTCCATCCCGGTCGATGTGCGCGCCCTCGGCGTGGACGCCCTTTCGCTGGCCGGCGACCAATTGGGCGGCCCCAAGGGAAGCGGGGCGCTTTTCGTCCGCAAGGGAGTCAAGCTCCAAGCCCAGATCGACGGCGGCGTCCAGGAAAACGGCAAGCGCGGCGGAACCGAAAACGTGCCGGCCATCGTCGGCCTGGGTCAAGCGGCCGAGATCGCCCGGACCGGCATGGAAGCCCGCCGGCAAGCCATGACCATCCTGCGCGACAAGCTGATCGAAGGCCTCCCGGCCCGCATCCCGCACGTCTTTCTGACCGGCGCCCGCGCCGATCGCCTGCCCCACCACGCCAGCTTCGCGGTCCGGTTCGTCGAGGGCGAGTCCATGCTCTTGAGCCTGGACATGAAGGGGATCGCCGCCTCGAGCGGCTCGGCCTGCACCTCCAAGTCGCTCAAGGCCTCCCACGTCCAGCTGGCCATGGGCCTGGACCACGCCGCCGCCAACGGCTCGATCGTCTTCAGCCTGCTCGACGACGCCACGGCCGCCGACATCGACTACCTGCTCGACGTCTTTCCCCCGATCATCGACCGCTTGCGAAAGATGTCGCCGCTGTACACGGAGTTCCTCAAGGAGAACGCGCGATGATCTATTCCGATAAGGTCATGGACCATTTTTCCAACCCCCGCAACGTGGGCACCCTGCCCGACGCCAACGGCGTCGGCCAGGTCGGAAATCCCGTCTGCGGCGACATGATGACGTTCTACATCCAGGTCAAGGACGACAAGCTGGCCGACATCAAGTTCCAGACCTTCGGCTGCGGGGCGGCCATCGCCGTCTCCAGCATGGTCTCGGAGATGGCCATGGGCAAGACCCTGGACGAGGCCATGGCCATCAGCAACGAGAAGGTGGCCGAGGAACTGGGCGGCCTGCCCAAGAACAAGATGCATTGCTCCAACCTGGGCGCCGACGCCCTTCACCTGGCCATCCAGAACTACCGGGCGCGCCGGGCCGATCCCGCGGCGCCGGCCGTGACCACCGACGGCGGAGCCGAGCACGACCACGACCACGAAGCCGGGGAGGAGGGCGGGCCGGAGGCCGAAGCCGGCTGTCCCTATTGCGACGCTCCCATCAAGACCACGGAAACGCTCCCGGCCTGCCGCCAATGCGGGCTGGAGCTCGTCGAATGCCCCGCCTGCGGTCTCTATACCGACAAGTCCAAGCCCGCCTGCACTCATTGCGGCGCCAAAATCGCCGGGTGACCTTATGGCGTCGAGCGTCCCGACGACGAATCCCGAAGTCCTGCGGGAGCGCGTCCGGACGCTGAAGAAGGAGCGCCGGGCCCTCATCCTGGCCCACAACTACCAGGTCGGGGAGGTCCAGGACGCGGCCGATTTCGTCGGCGATTCGCTCGAGCTCAGCCGCAAGGCGGCGTCGGCGGACGCGGACGTCATCGTCTTCTGCGGCGTCCACTTCATGGCCGAGACCGCGGCCATCCTGTCGCCCGGACGGATCGTCCTGATCCCCGATCCCAAGGCCGGCTGCCCGATGGCCGACATGATCACGGCCGACGACATGATCCGCTGGAAGGCCCTTTATCCGGGCCGGGCGGCCGTGTGCTACGTCAACACGTCGGCGGCGGTCAAGGCCGAGTGCGACGTCTGCTGCACCTCGGCCAACTCGGTCAAGGTGGTTGATTCGGTCCCGGGGCCGGAGGTGCTGTTCGCCCCCGATAAGAACCTGGCCGCCTGGACGGCGACCCAGACCTCCAAGACGATCATTCCCTGGGACGGCTACTGCCGTGTCCACAACAACATCCGGGCCGAGGATATCCGATCGGCGAGAAAGAAATACCCCGGAGCCGAAGTTTGGGCCCATCCCGAGTGCCGGCCCGAGGTCCTCGCCCTGGCCCATCGGACGCTCTCAACCGGCGGGATGGTCCGCGAGGCGCGCGCGACGAGCGCCGAGGAGATCATCGTAGCCACCGAAGCGACGATGATCTACCGGCTGGCCAAGGAGAACCCGGCCAAGCGGTTCTACCCGGCCCACGAGATGGCCTTCTGCGCCAATATGAGGAAGATCACCCTGGCCAAGCTCGTCGCCTCGCTCGAAAGCATGACCCACCGCGTCGTTGTGCCGCCGGATATCGCGGACCGCGCCCGCGTGGCCATCGAGCGCATGATTCAATATGGGTAAGGAGGCGAGCATGACCATCGATTCCAAGCTGAAAGGGGCGGATGTCTATCCGATCGCCATCCGGGCCGAAATGGATGCGGCGGGCCTCTACCGCGATCTCCAAGGGCGCGTCCGCAACGAGGCTCTCCGCCAGAAGCTGGATTTCCTGGCCAAGGAGGAGGACCGCCACAAAGCCATACTGGAGCGCCTCTTCCATGACCATTTCCCGGACCGCAAGCTCGTCGTTCCGGCCGAGTCCAAGCGGCCCCAAGCGCTTGCGTCGGTGGACGAGTCGACCCGGGTCGTGTCGCTCTTCAAGCTGGCCATGCTGAAGGAAAAGGAAGCCGAGGAGTACTACAAGGGCGCCAAGGCCCTGACCGGAGACGCCCAGGCCAAGCGGATCCTCGATTACCTGGCCCGGGTCGAGCGCAGCCATTATTACATGCTCAAGAGCGAGATCGACCTGCTGGAGCGCTTCCCCGACTACTACAACGTCGAGGACGCCCACGAAGGTCAGGATCTGTTCCATATCGGCGCCTGATCGGGCGCGCCGCGGGAGAAGGACATGGAACCCGCCAAGGGCCGCATCCGCCGGATCCTTCAGGTCCTGACGAAGCAGGATCCCGAGCCCGAGACCTGCCTGCGGCACGAAACGCCCTGGGAGCTCCTCGTCGCCACCATCCTGTCCGCCCAATGCACGGACGAACGGGTGAATACAATCACCCCCGGGCTCTTCCGCAAGCATCCCGATGTCCGCGCCTTCGCCGAAGCCGACCGGGCCGGGCTGGAGGCGGACATCCGCCCGACGGGCTTTTTCCACAACAAAGCCAAGAGCATCCAGGGCGCGGCCCGCGCCATCATGGATGATTTCGGCGGCCGCGTCCCCGACACCATGGCCGAACTCGTCACCCTGCCCGGCGTCGCCCGCAAGACCGCGAACATCGTCCTCTCGTCCGCGTTCGGCAAGGCCGAAGGCATCGCCGTGGACGTCCATGTGGCCCGGCTGTCCGGGCGGCTGGGCTTGAGCCTCGAAACGGTCCCCGAGAAGATCGAGCGCGATCTTCTGGCGCTCGTTCCGAAGGACTACTGGCTGTCCTTCAACTACCTGCTGGTCAACCACGGCCGGGCCGTCTGCCAGGCCCGCAAGCCGAAGTGCGGGGAGTGCCGGCTGGCCGCGCTCTGCCCCAAGGTCGGGGTCGGGAAACCCGTCGCGGCCGAACCGGGACGGGCGGGGAAATAGTCGGGGAACAACGAGGATCGCGGCGCATGGACATTCGCATTCGTCCCATGATCGAAGCCGACGCCGGCCGCGTCCTGAGCGTCTACGCCGAAGGCATCGAGGACGGCCAGGCCACCTTCGAAACGGCCTGTCCGGACTGGGCGGGTTGGGACGCTCATCATCTGCGCGAAGGCCGGATGGTGGCCGAATCGGAGGGGACCGTCATCGGCTGGGCGGCTTTGAGCCCCGTCTCCTCGCGTTCCTGTTACCGCGGAGTCGCTGAAGTCAGCATCTACATGGCCAGGTCCGCCCGAGGCCAAGGCGTCGGCAAGCTCCTCCTCGCCGCGTTGATCGAAGCGGCCGAACAATACGGATTCTGGACCCTCCAGGGTGGGACGTTCGAAGACAATAAAGCCAGCCTCGCCATCCAACGGGCTTTCGACTTCCGTGTCGTCGGCAGGCGTGAACGAATCGCCCAACGCGACGGCGTCTGGAAGAGCACGATTCTGACCGAGCGCCGCAGCCGCAAGAACGGGGTATAAAAAGGGGATGATCGAAAAAGCGGTTTTGTGGAGCCCGGGCCCGGACGGACGCACCGTCTGCGGGCTGTGCGCCCATCGCTGCTCCATCGCCCCCGGCCGCTGGGGCGTCTGCGGCGTCCGCGAAAACCGCGCCGGATCGCTCGTCACCCATGCCTACGGCGAGGTTGTTGCCGCCAACGTCGACCCGATCGAGAAGAAGCCGCTCTATCACTTTCTCCCCGGCACGACCTCGTTCTCCATCGCCACGGCCGGCTGCAACTTCACGTGCGGCTTCTGCCAGAACTGGCGGATCTCCCAGGCTTCGGCCGAAGACGGCGGGCTCGGCGGTCGGGCGCTCCCGCCGGGACGGATCGCGTCCCTGGCCCGGGACCGCGGTTGCCGGAGCGTTTCCTACACTTACACCGAGCCGACCATTTTTTTCGAATATGCGCGGGACGCCGCTCTTCCGGCCAAGGCGGCCGGCCTGGCCAACATCTTCGTGACGAACGGCTACCTGACGGCCGAAGCGATCGAAGCGGCCCGGCCTTGGCTGGACGCGGCCAACGTCGACCTCAAGGCCTTTCGTGATGAAACCTATAAAAAAGTCTGCGGCGCCCGGCTCCAGCCCGTGCTGGATTCGATCGTCCGGCTCCGGGCGGCCGGCGTTTGGGTTGAAGTGACGACGCTCATCGTGCCCGGCCTGAACGACGGCGACGCCGAGCTCCGCGACATAGCCCGTTTCCTGGCCTCGTCCGGCCGCGACATTCCCTGGCATATCAGCCGCTTTCATCCCGACTACAAGCTCACCGACCGGGCTCCCACTTCCGCCGCCGTCCTGGCCCGCGCCGCGGCGATCGGCCGCGAAGAGGGGCTGCGCTTCATCTACATCGGCAACGTTCCGGGCGAGGGCGACATCACCGCCTGCCCGGCTTGCGGCGCGGCCCT
>JAQULS010000136.1 GCA_028749235.1 Acidobacteriota bacterium
CAACACCATATCGCCTCATTCGTCGGCTTCGTCCCGGCGGCGAATCCCCGGCTGTCCATGATCGTCATCCTGGACGATCCTCAGACCAGCGGACATTACGGCGGGCAGATCGCGGCGCCGGTCTTCCGCGAGATCGCGCGCAAAGCGCTGCTCGTGGTCGGCATCCCGCCGCGGCGTTCGGCCGGCCCCCTCATGGCCGGCCTGCGGAAGGACGGCTCGCGATGACCCTGGAAGACGTCCTCAAAGGGGCTCCCCGCCTGGCCCTGGCGGGCGACCCGCGGACCGAGATCACGGGCCTCGCCTATGCCTCCGGCGACGTCTTCCCGGGCGTTCTCTTCGCCGCCCTCAAGGGCGAAAAACGGGACGGCTTCGACTTCGTCCCCGAGGCCCTGAAAAAGGGGGCGGCCGCGATCCTGTCCGACAGGCCCAGGCCCGCGGACCTGATGGAAGGCGGGACGGCGGCCTGGGTCCAGGTCTTCGACCCACGCGACGTCCTGTCCCTCTGCGCGGCCAACTTCTACGGCCACCCGGCCCGGCGCCTGAAGCTCGTCGGCATCACCGGGACCAAGGGCAAAACAACGCTGACCTACCTGCTCGAGGCCGTCCTGGAGAAGGCCGGATTCTCGGTCGGGGTCATCGGCACCATCAACTACCGGCGGCCGGGTTTCGCCCAGCAGGCGGCCCGGACCACACCCGAGGCGCCGGACCTGCAGCGCCTGCTGGCCGAGATGCTGGAGGCCGGCGTCACCCACTGCATCATGGAGGTTTCCTCCCACGCCCTGGACCGCAAGCGGGTCTCCCGGATCGGGTTCGACGTGGCCGTCTTCACCAACTTGAGCGGCGATCACCTCGACTACCACCTGACCATGGAGGACTACTTCGAGGCCAAGAAGAAGCTCTTCTTCCTCAATGAAAAGAAGCGGACCGCCGTGGTCAACGAGGACGACGCCTGGGGCCGGCGGCTCATCCCCGAGCTGCCCATGACCACGATCGGCTTCGGCCTCGGGCCGTCCGCCCTGGTCCGGGCCGAACGGCCCAAACTCGACGGGCTGGGGATCGAAGCCCTGATCCGCTTTCCGGGCGGACAGGTCGCGATCACCTCGCCGCTTTCGGGCAAGCACAACCTGTACAACATCCTGGCCGCCTTCTCCGCCGCCCTGGCCCTGGGCATTCCGGCCACGGTCATCCGCGACGGCATCGCCGACATGAGCCAGGTGCCCGGGCGCTTCGAGCGGATCGAGAACAGCCTGGGCTTCCAGGTCTATGTCGACTACGCCCATACGGACGCCGCCCTGCGGAGCATCCTCGAGACGGCCCGCGAGCTCAAGCCGGCCCGGTTGACGGTCGTCTTCGGGGCCGGCGGCGACCGCGACCGCGGCAAGCGGCCGCGCATGGGCCAGGCGGCCGGCGAGCTGGCCGATCGCATCTATCTGACCTCGGACAATCCCCGCTCGGAAGATCCCCTGGCCATCTTGAAGGAGATCGAGGCGGGCGTCATCCGGGCCGGGGCCAAGGATTGGACCGTGATCCCGGACCGCAGGGACGCCATCGCCAAGGCCCTGGCCGACGCCGGCCGAGGCGACATCGTCGTGATCGCCGGCAAAGGCCACGAAACCTATCAGGAAATCGCCGGGACCAAGCTCCCCTTCAGCGACGTCGAAACGGCCCGCGAAATCCTTCACGCCATGGGATCGCGCTGACATGGCAGCCCTGAGACTCGACCGCATCGCCGCCGCGACGGGCGGAACGCTGTTTGGCGGCGACGGCGCGACGATCGCCTCCGGATACGCCATCGACTCCCGGCTCGTCCGGACGGGCGACCTTTTCTTCGCCGTCGTCGCCGGACGGGACGGGCACGAATACGTGACCGACGCCGCCGCCCGCGGCGCCTCCGGCGCCGTCGTCTCCCGGGCCGTCGAAGGCCTGCCGTCCGGATTCGCCCTCATCCGCGTGGCCGATACCGTGCGGGCCCTGCAGGACCTGGCCCGCTCGATCCTGGCCGAGAACCCGGTCAAGGTCGCGGCCGTGACCGGGAGCGTCGGCAAGACGACGACCAAGGAGTTCATGGCCGCCGTCCTGGCCCGCCGCTTCGACGTCCTCAAGTCCGAGGGCAACTTCAACAACCACCTCGGCCTGGCCCTGTCCATCCTCGGCCTGGAGCCCCATCATACGGCCGCCGTCCTGGAGATGGGCATGCGGGCGGCCGGCGAGATCCGGACCCTGGCCTCGATCGCTCCGCCCGACGTCGCGGTCATCACCAACGTTCAGCCCGTCCATCTCGAGTCCCTGGGCACGCTGGAGGCCGTCGCCGCGGCCAAGTGGGAGCTGGTGGAAGGCCTTAAGCCCGGCGGCGCGGCGATCCTCAACGGCGACGACTCCCGGCTCGTCCGGCTGGCCGCCGGCCGGAAAGGCGGCCGGACCGTCTTCTTCGGGCGCGGCCCACACCTCGAAGTCGGAGCGGAAAACGCGATCCGCCTCGGTTTCGAGGGCTTCGGCTTCAGCCTGCGGCTCGGCCGCCGCGCGGTTCCCTGCCGCCTCGCCTTCCTGACCGAAGGCTACCTGGCCGATGCGCTGGCGGCATCCGCCGCCGCCTACGCCTTGGATATTCCCGCCGAAGAGATCGCCGCGGCCGTGTCGAGCCTCCGCCCCGCGCCCGGAAGGGGCGGCTGGATCCGCCTGGCCGGCGGCGTCGTCCTGGTCGACGATTCCTACAATTCCAGCCCCGCGGCGCTTGCGGCCGCCCTGCGCGGCCTGGCCGGCCTTCCGGCCGCCCGCCGGGTGGCCGTCATCGGGGACATGCTCGAGCTGGGCCCGGGCGAGGACGCCTTCCACGCCGAGGCCGGCCGGATCGCCGCCGCCGCCGGCTGGGACGTCCTGCTGACGATCGGGCCCCGCTCCCTGCGGACGGCCGAAGCGGCCCGGACGGCCGGCCTGGATCCGGCGGCGATCCGGAGCTTCGCCTCCAGCGAGGAAGCGGCCGAGGCCCTGGAACGCTGGCTCCGGCCCGGCGATCTGGTCCTGGTCAAGGGCTCGCGCGGCATGCGGACCGAGATCGCCGCCGCCCGCATCGAGCATCTGTTCAAGGAGGCCTGACGTGTTCTATGGATTGCTCCATCCGCTCAAGGACATCTTCTCGGCCTTCAACGTCTTCCGGTACATCACCGTCCGGACCGCCCTGGCCGGCGTCACGGCCATGTTGATCTGCCTGCTGGCCGGGCCCTGGCTGATCAACCTTCTGCGGCGCAAGCAGATCGGCCAAGAGATCCGGACCGACGGTCCGCAATCGCACCTGGCCAAGAAGGGCACCCCGACCATGGGCGGCATTCTGATCATCGCCGCGACGATCATCCCCACCCTGCTCTGGGGCAATCTGAGCAACACGTATGTCTGGCTGGCCATCGGCACCATGATCACGTTCGGCATAGTCGGCTGGCTGGACGATTATCTCAAGGTCATCCGCAGGCGCTCGCTCGGCCTCATCGCCCGCTACAAGCTGGCTCTCCAGATCGGGCTGGCCGTTGCCTTCGGCGCCGTCGTCATGCTCCTCGGCCGGGCCGAGGTCTTCGACCTCCACCTGTCGCTGCCCATTTTCAAATCCTGGCTGCCCTACCTTGGCTGGCTCTACTGGCCCTGGATCGTTCTCATCCTGGTCGGCTCCTCCAACGCCGTCAACTTGGCCGATGGTTTGGACGGACTGGCCACCGGCCTGACCCTGATCAGCTCGGCCGCCCTGACCGCCCTGACCTACATCGCCGGCCACGCCATTTTCTCCAAATACCTCTATGTGGCCCGCGTCCCGATGGCGGCCGAGCTCACCGTCTTCGGAGGCGCCCTGACCGGCGCCTGCCTCGGCTTCCTGTGGTTCAACTCCCACCCGGCCCAGGTCTTCATGGGCGACGTCGGGGCCCTGTCTCTGGGCGCGACTCTGGCCATGATCTCGATCCTGATCAAGCAGGAATTCCTGCTCTTCTCCGTGGCCGGCGTCTTCATCATCGAGCTCCTGTCCGTCGCCATCCAGGTTTCTTACTTCCGCTTGAGCGGCGGAAAACGCGTCTTCCGCATGGCCCCTCTGCACCATCATTTCGAGCTTCTCGGCTGGCCCGAGGAGAAAGTCGTCATCCGTTTCTGGATCCTGGGCCTCATCTTCGCCCTATTCACCCTGACCACGCTCAAGTTGAGGTAAGCATGGAGCTTCGCGGCCGCAACGTCGTCATCGTCGGGCTGGCCCGGACGGGGGAAGCCCTGGCCGGCTTCCTGCTCGACCGGGGCGCCCGGGTGACGATCAGCGAGTCCCGGCCGAGGCCGGCGCTCGGACCGGCCGCCGCCCGCTACGAAGGCCGGGGCGCCCGGATCGAAGCGGGCGGCCACGTTCCGGCCACGTTCTTCGGCGCCGACCTGATCGTTCCCTCCCCCGGCGTGCCCCGACTGGACATCATCCGGGCGGCCAGGGACAAGGGCGTTCCCGTTCTCAGCGAGATCGAACTGGCCTATCTCTTCCTCAAGGGCGTGCTGATCGGCGTCACCGGGACGAACGGCAAGTCGACGACCACGACCCTCCTTCACGCCATCCTCAAGGACTCCGGCCTGGACGCCGCCCTGGCCGGCAACATCGGCACGCCCCTGCTGTCGTTCGCCGACGACGACCGCGCCAGCCGGGTCTACGTGACCGAGATCTCGAGCTTTCAGCTTGAATACATCGAGAGCTTCAAGGTCCATCTGGCCGTTTACCTCAACCTCTCGCCCAACCACATCGACTGGCACGGCGGATACAAAGCCTACGCGGCGGCCAAAGCGAAGCTCATCCTCGGTCTTAAAGCCGAGGACTACGCCGTCCTCAACGCGGACGACGAGCGGGTCTGGGGCCTGCGCGATAGCGGCCCCTTCCGGGCCTTCGGGTTCAGCCGCCGGGGCGAAGTCGGGCGGGGGGCGTTCCTGCGCGACGGCGCCATCGTCCTCCGGGCCGGCGGCGCCGAGGAGACGCTCATGCCGGCGGCGGAGATCGCCCTTTTCGGCGCCCACAACCGCGAGAACGTCATGGCCGCGGCCTTGGCCGGCCGGCTGATGGGCGTCCCGGCGGCCCGCATGCGCGAAACGATCCGCGGCTTCCGGGGCCTCCCCCACCGGCTGGAGCCCGTCCTGACCGTGGGCGGAGTCGAGTTCGTCAACGATTCCAAGGCCACCACCGTGGAGGCAGCGATCAAGGCGGTGGAAAGCTTCGAGCGGCCGGTCGTCCTCATCCTGGGCGGCAAGGACAAGGGCACGGATTTCGCGCCCCTGCGAACCGCCTTGGCCGGCCGGGTCCGCTCCATCATCCTGGTCGGCGTGGCCAAGGACAAGATCCGGCGGGCCCTGGAAGGCGTCGCCCCGATGACGGAGACCCGCGACTACCGCGAGGTGGTCGAGGCCGCGTACGCCGCCGCCCGGCCCGGCGACGTCGTCCTGCTCGCCCCGGCCTGCACGAGCTGGGACATGTTCGCCGACTTCGAGGAGCGGGGCGAAACGTTCAAAAGCGAGGTCCGTCGCCTGGCGGCCGAAGCGGAAGAAAGGAACTAGCCATGGAACTGTTCCGCCGCTTCCGGTTCGACCCGACCCTCTTCCTGGCCGCCCTCATCCTGGTCGTGCTCGGCGTCATCATGGTCTTCGACACCAGCTCCGCCCTGGCCGCCGACAAGCTGTCCAAGCCCTTCCATTTCGCCTTCAACCAGCTCGGCGGCGCGGCCTTGGGCCTCGTTCTCGTCCTGGGCCTGACCGCGGTCCGCAAGCCGCTCTACGAGAACAAGTGGTTCGTCTACGGCCTGCTGGGGCTGACCATCCTGCTCCTAGCCGCCGTCCTGGCCATGCCCGAAGTCGCTTACACCCACCGCTGGCTTGTTTTCGCCGGCATTCGATTCCAGCCTTCGGAGCTGGCCAAGATCAGCCTGATCCTGTTCCTGGCGCGGATCGTTTCCCTCTCGCGCGAGCGGATCAACGAACCCAAGGTCCTCCTGCCCGCGGTCGGCATCCTGGGCGGGGCCGTCCTGCTCATCCTCCTCGAGCCGGACTTCGGAACCGCCTTGCTGACGTTCGCCACCGGCATCCTGCTGCTCCACATCGGCGGCGTCCGCTGGAAGAACTTTCTGGCCATCGGCTTGGGCTCGATCCCCGTCTTCGTCCTGTTCGTCCTCCTCGCTCCCTACCGGCTCCTGCGCGTCCTGGAGTTCGTGACCAAGAACAAGGACCTGCAGAAAGCCTCCTACCAGGTCTACCAGTCCCAGCTCGCCGTGGCCGCGGGCGGGCTGTTCGGGGTCAGCTTCGGCGAGGGAACCCAAAAATATTTTCTGCCGGCGCCCCATACCGACTTCATCTTCTCGGTCATCGCCGAGGAGATGGGCCTGCTCGGGACTCTGGCCATCCTGGGCGTCTTCATCGTCCTGGTCTGGCGCGGCCTGGCCGTCTCGATGAAGGCGACCACCTATTCCTCCCAGATCATCGCGGCGGGGCTGACCTTCCTGCTGGCCGTCCAAGCCCTGGTCAACGTCTCCGTGGTCCTGGGATTGGTCCCGGCCAAGGGCGTGCCCTTGCCGTTCGTGTCCTTCGGACGTTCGTCCCTGCTCTGCAGCCTGTTGGCCGTGGGCATCCTTCTCCATATCTCCCAGCGCAAAGGAACGGCCCGGGGGTACTGATGAATAAAGCGCGCGTCGTCATCAGCGGAGGCGGCACGGGGGGGCACCTCTACCCGGCCCTCGTCCTGGCCGAGACGCTGCGGTCCAAGGCCCCGGGAATCGAGATTCTCCACATCGGATCCCGGCGGGAAGCCGAGCGCAGGATCATGGCCGCCCAGGGCATTCCGTTCGAGGCCCTGCCGGTGGAGGGGCTCGCCGGAGGCGGCTGGAAGACGCTGCGCGGCTCCGCCCTCCTGCCGGGAGCCTTCCTCAAGTCCTGGCGGCTCCTGCGCCGCTTCAGGCCCGGCTTGGTCGTCGGCGTGGGCGGATTCAGTTCCGGGCCCGTCGTCTGGCTGGCCGACCGTATGGGTATCCCGACCCTGATCATGGAGTCGAACGTCAAGCCCGGCTTCACCAACCGGCGGCTGGCCCGCCGCGCGGACAAAGCCGTGTTGGCTTTCGAGGCGACACTCGCCTCCTTCCCCGGAAACGGCGTCCTGCTGGGCAATCCCGTCCGCCCCGAGTTCACGGCCCTGCCCGAAAAGCACCGCGACGGCCGCCTGGCCGTGCTTGTCTTCGGCGGCAGCCAGGGATCCCGCGTCCTCAACCGGGCCATGGCCGCGGCGCTGCCCCTGCTCGCCGGCCTCTCGGACCGCCTGAAGATCGCCCACCAAACCGGGCGGGCCGGCCTCCTGGAGACGCGCTGGGGCTACACCCAAAGCGACTTCGCGGACGCGGTGGTCGAAGCCTACTTCGACGACATGCCGGCCCGCTTCGGCTGGGCCGACCTCATCGTCGCCCGGGCCGGCGCTACGACCTGCGCCGAGCTCATCGCCGCCCGCAAGGCCTCTCTGCTCGTCCCCTTCGCCGGCGCGGCCGAGGGCCATCAAGCCGCCAACGCGGCCGCCCTGCGGGACGCCGGCGGGGCGGACGTCATCGAGGAGCCCGGGTTGACCCCGCGCCGGCTGGCCGAGCGCATCCGCTCGTTCCTGTCCCATCCGGAGGCCTTGACGGCCATGGAGAACCGGCTGGCGCCGCTGGCCCACCCGAACGCGGCCGAGCGGATCGCCGATCTTTGTCTGGAACTCATGGCCGGGGAGAAAAAGGAGTGACTATGGTCAAGACGACTTACCGCAAACTCAAACACATCCATATGATCGGCATCGGCGGCACCGGGATGAACGGCATCGCCGAAGTCCTCATCAACCTCGGCTACAAGGTCACCGGCTCGGACGCCGGGACGAACGAGGCCACCGCCCGGCTGGCCAAGCTGGGCGCCCGGATCGTCCAGGGCCACCAGGCCGACAGCGTCCACGGCGCCGACGTCGTCGTCACCTCGACCGCGATCAAGGACGACAACGTCGAGGTCCGGGAAGCCCGCCGCCTCCAGATCCCGGTCATCCCCCGGGCCGAGATGTTGGCCGAGCTGATGCGGATGAAGATGGGCATCGCCGTGGCCGGCTCCCACGGCAAGACCACGACCACGTCCATGATCGCCACCGTCCTGGACAAGGCCGGCTTCGATCCGACCATCGTGGTCGGCGGCCGGCTCAACACCCTGGGCGCCAACGCCCGCCTGGGCGACGGCGATTTCTTCGTGGCCGAGGCCGACGAGAGCGACCGCTCCTTCCTGATGCTCTCCCCCTTCATCGCCGTCCTGACCAACATCGACGCCGAGCACCTCGACCAGTACAAGGGGGTCGAGGACATCAAGAAGGACTTCATCCATTTCGCCAACAAGGTCCCCTTTTACTGCCCGATCATCCTCTGCCTGGACGATCCCAACCTGCAGAGCATCATCCCCCAGCTCGAGCGGCGGATGATCACCTACGGCTTCTCCGCCCAGTCCGACATCTACGCCCGCGACATCTCCTTCTCCGGTTTCAGCAGCCGCGCCGATCTGCATCACAAGGGCCGCGCCTTGGGCACCCTCAAGCTCAACGTGCCCGGCAAGCACATGGTCTCCAACGCCATGGCCGCGGTGGCCGTGGGATTGGACCTCGACATCGCCCCCAAGCTGATCCTGGACGCGCTCGAAAGCTACGCCGGCACGGGCCGCCGCTTCGAGTTTAAAGGAGAGCCCAAAGGCATCATGGTCGTCGAGGACTACGGCCATCACCCGACCGAGATCAAGGCCACCCTGGACGGGGCCAAGCGCGGCTGGGAGCGCCGGCTGGTGGCCGTCTTCCAGCCCCATCGCTACACACGGACGGCCCATCTGCGGGACGACTTCGCCCGCGCCTTCAACCAGGCCGACGTCCTGCTGCTGACCGAGGTCTACCCGGCCCGCGAGCCCCCCCTTCCCGGCGTCCCCGGCCGGGACCC
>JAQULS010000016.1 GCA_028749235.1 Acidobacteriota bacterium
TCATTCCGACCGACGAAGAGCGGGTCAACATCGAAGACGTCATCGCCATCCGCGAGGGCAAGTACGACGAGCACACCCGGTTCACCTACCGCTTCCAGTCCCCCGCCTATGAGAACTCCCAGCGCGAGCAGGACTTCCAGGTCGAGTGCGGCAGGAAGCCGGGCCTGAAGGACATCCAGGTCAAGCCGAAGAAGTAAGCCCATGTTCCGCCGCGATCATAAGCCCGCCCCCCTTCGGGAGGCGGGCATTTTTTTCGCGAAGAAACACCGGCGTGGGGGGAATCGATGGCCGCGGATTTCCGTCTAACTTACGGATTCGAGTCCGGTTCAATTAACCCGTTAGACTCCCCGGGCTGAAGCCCGGGGTATATCCAGGGTAATACTGAGCGGCGCCTTTACCCCGATTTGAAAATCGGGGTTTCGCGCCGCGAACGTATGAAGGAGCATCTGTTATTACCGAAAAATCGGCGGCCGGCCCCGCGGCCGGGGGCGAGTGTCGAGCCTGGCGAATCGGCAACGCCCTGATCGCCGGTGGGATCGCGGCCGTCGTCGGTTATTGGGTCGGTGCCCTGAACGATCTTTTCCTCCTGATCCTTTACATCCAGGCGGTCTTCTTCCTAGCCGTTCTCTTCTTCCTCAAGATGATCAGGCCGAATCCCGTGGTTCTCTGCCTGGCCCTCCTCCTGCTCGTCTCGCTGGCCCTGAAGGCGAGGACGCTCTCGACGCTGCTGGGCCTGGCCTTCCTCGCCGCGCTCGGGACCCGGATCTGGAAGCGGGGGCGGGCCGGGAGGATCGCCGTCGGAATCTCCGCGTCGCTCCTGGCCGCCGCGGGCCTTCTCTCGCTCGTCCTGCGGCCCCATCCCCCCGTCCCCGGCCGGGCCGGTGCCGGCCGCACCGCGATCACCGCGTCCCTGGAGTCCCTGCCCTATCTCGCGCACGTCGATCATGCGGCCGAGAAGACCGACGGAGTCCTCGCCTTCGACCCGGAAACGGCCTGGCCCGGCTTGAACCTCTACAACTCCTACTACAAACCGGGCGCCTACCTTCTGGATATGGCCGGCCGCACATTGCACACCTGGCGGCCGCCGGAATCCGGCTCCCGGTGGCAGTACGTCGCTGTCTGCGGCGACGGCGACCTCCTGGTTCTCGTCGAAGACTCCTGCCTGATGCGCTTGAATTGGGACTCCCGGGTTCTATGGCGAAGGGACATGCGGGCCCACCATGAAATCGCCGTGGCGGAGAATGGGGACATCTACACTCTGATCAGCCGGGAGGAGGTCGTCCTGATCGGCCCGGTTCCCGTGCCGATCATCGACGACGTGCTTGTCGTCCTCTCCCCCGAGGGCGTCGTCCGCCGCCGGATTTCACTGGCCAATGTTTTAGCCGGCGAGCTATCCGGCTGGAACGCTCTGGCCGTCTATTCCCGGATCATCAATCCGCAGGATCTTTTCTGGAAGACGATCAGAGATCGGAGAACGCGCCCCTTCCTTCTGCCGCGCGCCACCTCCTTCGATCCGTTCCACGCGAATTCCATCGAGATTTTCGACAGGGATGTGCCCGAGCTGGGCCGGAAGGGCGACGTCCTGATCTCCCTGCGGTCTCTCGATCTTGTCGCCGTTGTCGACATGGAAACGGAGAAAGAGATCTGGTCTTGGGGGCCTGGATCCCTGCAGGAACAGCACCGCCCGACGCTGCTCGACAACGGAAACCTACTTGTCTTCGACAACGGCACGAAAAGAAAATACTCGCGGTTGATCGAGCTCGAACCGCGGGCCAAGTCGATCGTCTGGGAATACAAGGGCGGGGACTCGGACCCTTTCTACTCCAACTGGGGGGGTACCGCCCAGCGGCTGGAAAACGGTAACACGCTGGTCACGGAAACCAGCGGCGGCCGGGTTTTCGAGGTCACGAGGGAAGGCCGGACGGTCTGGGACTTCTATAATCCCGATCTGCAGGATGACGGCCGGCGGGCCTCCATCTATCGCATGACCCGGATCACCGCTCCCCCGCTTCAAGCCTCCCTGATGAAGCGCGTCGAGCGGGACCTCCGGGAAGCCGGCGGGAAATAATAAACCCGAATGTATCAAGCGCCGGGCGGGTTCGATCGCGGGATCGATCCCGTCCGGCGCGATGAACGCGGCGCCGGAAGGGGTTTTTTTACCGGGCCGCCGCATTCCTCAGGACGCCTTTCTCCACCGCGGCCAGCGCCATCTCGGCCTTGGCGGCCTCGAGCTCGGCCTGGAGCTTGCTGACCTCGGTCGGCGAGACCAGCCCCAGGCTTTCCCTCAGAGCGAGCTTGGTCAGCCGCTCCTGCAGGGCTTCCACCTTGGACCGCGCCGCCCGCAGATCCGCCTGCACCGTCGCGAGCCGGCCCTGGACTTCGATTTCCAGGGCCGTGACCTTCTTCTCCAGGAAGCGCTTCCGCAGGTCCATCCGGCTCCGGATCGCCTCGATCCGGGTCTTGTTCCCGGCCATCTCCGCCCGCAGACCTTTAGCCTCCTCCTCGGAGACCAAGCCGACCTTCAGAAGGTTCTCCACCCTGGTCAGGCGGGTTTGGATCTTCTCCCCGGCCAGTTCGGCCTCCTTCAGGTCCAGCTCCAGGTGCTCCCACACGAAATCCCGTCACCCCGCCGTCGGAGCGGAAAGACGGCCGCAGGAGGCCTCCCCGGTCGCCTCAACCTCCGCCAGGCCCACTTGCGCCCGCGTCACGTTCAGCTCGCTCAAGGCCGCGTCCAGCTCCGCCAGGCGATTCTCCTCGTTCGAAACCACGCCGACCAAGAACAGCCGCTTCGTCCGGGCCGATTCGGACCGGACCGCTTCCAGCCGCGCCTGGGCCAGCCGGATATCCGTCCCGGCCCGGGCCACCTCGATCTTCTTGCGCCAGGAATCCTTGATCATCTCGGACGCCTTGATCACGGTCACGCCGGTCGTCAGGAAGCCGACCGCCAGGAGGACGATGGCCAGGCCGCGAGGCACGGCTATTCGGCCGACGGCCGGCCGGAGCCGGTTCGCTCTCCGGTATTCCGAGGCCAGTTGCCATTCCAGCTTTTCGACGAACTTATCATCGGGCTCAAAGTTCTTGTTCACGAGTCTCTCCTTTGTCGCTGAATCCGGGAAGCCGCGCCTGCAAGGACCGGCGGGCCCGCCTCAAGAGTCCTTCCACGGCACGTTCCGAGACGGCCATCTCGGATGCGATTTCCCGGACGCTCATCCCGTCAAAATAGAACGCTTCCAGGGCCCTGGCCTTGCGCCCGCCCAGGGCGGAGACGGCCAGGCAGATATCCAGGGACGCGGCCGGATCCCCGGACGGCCGGGAGTCGGCCGCGGAGTCCGGATCGAGCTCGACCCGGCTCCCTCCCCGCGACCGCCGCAGGTAGTCGATCAGGAGATTACGGGCCACCCGCTTCAGCCAGGCTAAAGGCGAGTCTGGGACGCCCTTGCGGCCCCAGCTCTCAAGGGCCCGGAGATACGTCTCCTGGACGATGTCCTCGCTCAGTTCCCGGATTCCCCCCGTCCGCCGGGCCAGGTACCCGTAGAGTGGGTGCAACGTCTCCCGGTAGATCGTCAGCCATTGTCCTTCGGTCACGATTCGGCTCCTTGAATGGATGCGTTCACTTATTATGACGCAGGAACGGGAGAAAAACCCACGCTCCTCGGCCGGTTCTTTCCGCCGGACGCTCCGCGCGGAAGCCCCGCCGGAGGACGAGCGGAGTGTGTTTCTCAGGTTGCCCGCGCGTACCGTTCCCGCCCCTGCTATAATGGCCCCGAAACGAAACCATGACCAGGCACGGCTGTACGGTCTGCGGCACCCTTCGCGCCGTGGAGACATCGTTCTCCAAGTACGGCTCCCCCGCGCTCGAACGCCCTCTGCCCGCGGCCGCCGCCCGACTTCAATTCATCCGGATCATCGACGCCGATGCCCCCGAGAAAAGCCATGTCCGTCGCTGCCCTGCTTGCGCCTCCCTGTTCGCCTACCGCCTGACCTACGACTACCAGGCGAACGGCTCCGAGGATGAGGAGACGCTTGCCCGGCTCTCTCCCGACGAGGCCGCCTCCTTCCGGCGCCGCGAGGCTCTGGCCGCCTGGGAGGCCCTCCCCCGCGGCGGCGATTCCTTCATCCCCGTCGATTTCATCCGCTTCACCGACTACGCCGATCGCTTGGCGGCCGAATGGAGCCGCTGAAGAGCGGGACGGTCCTAGAAGTCCAGCTTGAAGCCGAAGTAGACCTGCCCGTCGTCGCGAAAGGCGCCGAACTTGGTCAGGTCGCGATCTCCCGAGACGACGGCGAAGGCGCCGGCGACCAGGTTGAAGGCGTCGGCGATCCGGAGCTCGGCCTCGGGCATGAGGGCCAGGGCGGTGCGCCCGCCCACGATCTCGAGAAGCCCCCCGGCCTTCAGCCGGACGGTGTCGCGGGCGAATTTCCACTCCAGGCGGCCGAGCACATAGTCCTCAGGTTCGCCGAAGAACATCCCGGTCCGCAGTCCGAAGGCCGCCTGCGCCGCATCGCTGTAGTCGACCTCGTCGAAGAACCCGTGCAGATACTGGACGTTGATCGATACGCCGCCGCCGAAGTTGTAGTCGGCGCCCGCAACGAACTTCCAATAGGAGTCCTCGAAGAGCGAGAACCTGGTCTGGTAAGTGAATGCCGTTCCATCAACGATCATCGGCACCGTCAGCGAGCCCTGGACCGCCTCGGGAACGACGTAGGCCGCCTCGGCCCAGAATCCGACGCCGCCCAGCTCTCCGGCCAGGTCCAGACCCCAGATGCCGGCCTTGGGATAATAGAAGACGCCCGAGCCGGACAGCCCGGCGGCATAAGACTTCAAGTACGGCAGCGAAAGGTTGCCCCGGTAATAGGACGCGCCCAAGTCGAGGCCGAGGACCCGCGCCGATATCCGCGATCCCCAAGCCGACTGGACGGCCGTATCGTCCCAGGCCTTTTCGACGACGACATCGCCCAGGGAGAAGAACTTTCCGGCCAGGGCCGTGTAGCCGTACGGCAGGGGCGAAACCTGGTTCTGCAGGAGCCAGACGAACTGGATCTTGAACGAACCGCCGGGGAAGTACTCGAGGTTGATCCCCGTCTGGGGCCGCCGCTCGAAGAAGTAGTCGGGGTCGAACGACAGGAAGTTCGCGAAGTCGATCGGATTCAGGTTGTCGACGACGCCGATCTTGTCGGCCGTTCCCCAGGCGATGCGCTGCTTGCCGACGGTGAGGTCGAGGTTCTTGAGCAGAAAGTCGTCGACCTTGACCCAACCCTCGTAGAGCGACAGCTCGAAGTGCTCCGAAGACGCGGGCGAACCCAGGAAGGCCGATTCCGGGAACTGGCTCGACTGGAGCAGATCGCCCGGGTAGGAGAAGGCGTCGAAACGGGCGCCGTAGCTGACCCGGTCGTTGACGCGGCCGGCGAGGTTCAGCCGGATTTCGGCCCGGCGGAAGGCGAACTGGCCGGCCTCGTGGCTGAAGAACCGGCCGTCGGGATTGTCGGCGGCATAGACGGATGAGAAAAGGCGGATCCGTCCCGAAAAGACGGGTCCTTCCGCTCCGTCCGGCTCCGCCAGGGCGGGCAGGACGAGGGCCAGGGACAGGAGGAGGGCGCCAACGGCTGACTTTTTCACGGCCGGCTCCTCAACCCTGGACTTTGCGGACCAGGCTGCGCTCGGTGAACAGGTCGTCGCCGATCCCCTGGTCGACCTTGGCGTCCTTGAGCTCCATCGTAGTGCTCGTGTTCTTTCGGTTGTCGGTCATCTTGATCACGGTCGGGATCCAGTAGCCCTTGACCTGGGTCGGGGTCTGCTCGGCGGTCTTCGCCAGTCGTCCGGCCTCATCGTAGAGCTCGGACTTGACGGCCACGCTCTTGGCCTTGTCCACGGTCATGATGATCTTGGGATAGGCCGTGTCCGAGCCCGGCTTGCGCTTGAGCTCCAGGATCCAGACGTCCGCCTTGTCCTCCTTGAGGACCGGATCGTAGGACTTGGCGAACTCACCCGTCCCCAGGTCGTCGTAGGAGAAGTCTGAGCTCATGAAGGCATCCTTTTTATTGGAGGAGGCGATGCGGCGGGTGCGGTGGAACTCGGGCAGATAGATGTACATGGTGTCGCCGCCCAGGACTAAAAAGCCAACGCCGCGGACGTCGGCCGGGGCCAGGAACTTCATCAGCCGATCGTCATCCTTGTCCTTGTTGTTCCGCGACCAGGCCATGATCTCGCGGACCTTGGTCGTGGCGCCCTGATGGATGGTCATGACCATGGACGATTGCATGTCCTTGGGGGCCAAGCTGCCGCTGGAACGGGCGTCAACGGCGGCCAGGATGGCGGCGGCGTCCGAACCGGACGGAAAGGGTCGGGCGCCGAAAGCCGCGGCGCCGCAAAGACCGAGAAGCAAGACCGCGAGGATGGATAAATGTCGTTTCATAGGAAGTCTCCTTGCTTATTTTTCGTCATTCGCTCGAAGGATCCTGGGCCGTACGACCAGGAGCGCCGCCGGCAGCAGCGTCATGGCCCCGATGAAGCACAGAAGCATGGACAGGACCATGATCCCGCCGAAGCTCCGGAGCAGGACGAAGGAAGACAGCAGCAGGGTCGAGAAGCCCGCGGTCACGGCCGCCGTGTTGGAAAGCATGGCGCGGCCCCGCTCCAGGAAGGCCAGGCGGATGGCCTCGGGGAGCTGGTGCCCGGCCCGAACCTCCTCGCTGACGACATAGAGGAAGTGGATCGTATAGTCAATGCCCACGCCGATCGAGATCGACCCGGTGAGCATCGTGGCGTAGTCGAGCGGGATGCGGGCGATTCCCAGCAGGCCGTACATGACGACCGTGGCGAAGGTGATCGGCAGGATGCTGATCAAGCCCAGGACGACGCTTTTGCGCATGAGGATCATCAGAAAAAGAGTGACGGCCATAGCCAGCAGGATGGACTGGATCTGGGAGCGGAACAGCGAGCTCGACAGCTTGGTGGTCATGACGGGATAGCCCGTCTGATCGGCCCGCTTGAAGGTGACCGGAGCGGCGCCGGCCGGGGCTTCGGCGGCGGGGACGACGGCCAGGCCGTCGACCAGATCGTAGAGGACGGCGGCCGCCCTCTTCTCAAACGTCGCTGAGCCCGCGGGGATGAGGGGCTTGAGCTCCGCGCGCAGGAAGGCTTCCCTCATGTTCTCGCGGGCTTCGCGCGCGATGTAGGCCGCCGTGGCCGCCGCCTCGGCGGCCAGGTCCGGATCGTAGACGGACGGCGGGAGGTGTTTCTTGAGGACGGCGACGGCAGCCGCCTCGGGAATGACGGCCTCGGGAGAGGCCGCCGCGAGGTCGGAGAGCCGTCCGGCGATGGTTTCCATCTGCGCCGGAGACGCTTCGAACGGGAACGAAGGGGCGAAGCAGAAGGCCCGGATCTTTTGCGCGACCTCGGGCTGAAGCCGGCCGGCGGGAAGCTCCTTGGCCAGGGCCGCGACCAGGACATCCTTGATCGCGGCGGGCGCCGGGGCCGACCCTCCCCCCTCCTGGGCGGCCCAGGACAGCTCCTCGGCCAGAAAGCCCGCCTCCGCCGCCCGGACGGATATGGCCTGATCCGGGGATAGAGCGTTGAGCTCGACCTGAACCGGGCGGCGGGCCGCTTCGCTTTTGAAATAAGTTTCAGCCCGGTTATAGGCGTCCGTACAGAATTTCGTCGTGGGATCGGAGATCTTGGAGTAGATGATCGTCTGCCTCCCGTCGGGCGTGATCATCTGGGCCAATTCCCTGCGGCCCTCCAACAAAAGCCACAGGTTCTCGACCGCCGACTTCGTCTCCGGGAGGGCGATGCGGTCGTTCATCTGGTCGTTGAGCTCCTCGATGAGGTCCGGCACGCCCAGGGGCGGGCTGACGCTCGGGATGCTCGAAAGGAAGCTCTCCGCCCGCCGAATGAGCCGCAGCCGGGCCGGATCGCGGACGTCTTCCGCTTCGAAAAAGAACGAGTCGGGATAGGCGCCGTTGAAATGGAGGTTGGCCGCGTCCATGGCCTTGCGGGGCATGGAATTCTTGGCATAGAAGCCGGAGAAGCCGACCTCCCGCTCGACCCGGAAGATGCCCGCCGCGCCGACGACCATGAGGACGACGAAGACGGCCAGGGTCAGGCCGGGCTTGCGGACCACGCGGGCGGCGCCGGCTTCCAGGAAGCGGGTCAGGCCTTGATGAGCCTTGCCGGATCGGGCCGCTCCGAAGTCGATCGTGGAGGCCAGAGCCGGAAGCAGGGTGGTGGCCAGCACCGCGGCAAAGAACAGGCCGACCGCCGCGAAAACCCCGAAATCGGCGATCAGGCTCAGTTTGACGCTGCGGAAGGCCAGGAAGCCGATGATGTCGGTGACCGCAGCATACAGAATCGGAGTCACCACGGCGGCCGTCGAGGCGATGACCATGGCCCGGCGGTCCTTGGCCGCACGATCCCGATCCGCGTCGCAGTCGCTGCGGATCTTGTTGACGACATAAAGGCCGTACGCCGATCCCAAGGCCAAGAGCAAGACCGGGATGGCCGGGGTGATGATGGTCATGGGCCGCTTCATCCATCCGATGAGCCCGAACAGCCAGACGTTGGCCAAAACGACGACCAGCACCGGCGGCAGGAGCCCCCGCCAGGAGCGCAGAGACAGGAACAGGATGAGGATGATGGCCGCCAGCATGATCGGGACGAGGAAGACCAGGTCCCGCCGGGTGTAGAGATTGATGAAGTGGCCGTCGCTGGGCGAGCCGGCGAAGAAGAGCCCCATATCGCCGCCCAGGATTTTTTCCGCTTGCGGAATGACGATCTTTTCCACGGCGGAAATGGTTTCAACCTTGTCGCTGAGGAAGACGGACAGGGCGAACCATTCGCCGTCCGCCGAAAGGACCTGGCCGATATAGCGGTCCTTGGAGCGAGCCAGCTTCGCCAGGGCTTTCAGACCCTCGGGATCGGCGGGAATGGAGTCGAGAAAGTCCCGCACCTCGATTCCGTCGGCGGTCTTTTTGATGTCCGCAACGTTGGACAGGGAGGTGACGCTGAAGATCTCCTCGCGGTCCTTCAAGGCCTTGGTCAGGGTGCGGATTTTGCCCAGTGTTTCGGCCGTGAACACGCCGGCCTTCGGCCGAGCGATGACGAGAACGACGTTGTTGGCCGAGAACGTGGCCGAGGTCTCGTGGTAGAGGGCCATCTGCGGATCGTCCTTGGGCAGCCAGTCCGTCATCTTGTTGTAGAAACGCAGGCGCGGGACCCCGGCCAAGGCCGCGACCGTGATCAGGCCGCAGATGATCAAGACGGGAATCCGGCGACGGACAACCCAGGCCGTCCACTTCCTAGCCATGGGCCGCCTCCCGGGAGGGAATGCGAAGGGAACGCAGGTATTCCTCGAAGTAGGGCTGGGCCGTCTTCTTGTAGCTTCGGACCCGGTTCTCGAACACGGTCCAAAAGGTGAAGGTCGTATGAATGACGCCCAGGAACATCACGGCGTTCGAGGCCGGATTGAGGTCGGGCCAGAGGACCTTCTCGGCGATGCCCCTCTCGATGACGCTTTGGATGCGGGACAGCAGGTCGAACATGCAATCCTTGAACTGCTTGAACATGGCCTTTTCCCCGGTGTACAGCCCGTCGGAGAACAGGATCCGGTAGACGCCCGGATAGTCCTCGAGGAAGGAGACGGCGAAGTCGAACCAGGCCCGCAGGGACTGTTCGGGGCCGAGCCCGCGCTTGGAGATGTCCTGGGAGAGGGCCTCGATGGACAGCCCCGAGCTGTCCAGGATGAGCCGGAAAATGTCGTTCTTGGACCGGACATGCTTGTAGAGGGCGCCCTCGGTGAAGCCGACTTCCTTGGCGATGAGCTTGGTGGTCAGGCCGGTGATTCCGACCCTGTCGACAAGCCGCAGGACGGCGCTGACGATATCCGCCTTCCTGGGCTCGAGAATGGAGGCGAAGGCTTTCTTGGCCATGTTTTCTCCGGTGAGTGAGCGTTTACTCACCAAACAGGATAAAACGAGAAACCTGCTTTGTCAAGCCGCCCCCTCCCCGCCGGACGGGCCGCGCCGGCGTGCGCTTAGAACGTGTAGCGGAACCGGCCGCCGGTTTTTCACAAGTCAGCACCGCCGTCCCGCGTGACGGAGGCGGCCGCCTTCTGATATCATCGGGGGGCGAGGAACTCGAAATGAAAGCCGCCGTCCTGACCGGGGTCCGTTCCGTCGAAATCCGCGATCTGCCCCTTCCCGACCTCCGGGCCCCCGACGAAGTCCTCCTGCGGACGGCCGTCGCCGGCCTGTGCGGCAGCGACTTGCACTATTTCATTTCCGACAGGGTCGGGAGCGAAAAAGTCGCCTACCCGGCCGTGGTCGGGCACGAATGCTCGGCCTTCGTCGAAGCCGTCGGATCGGCCGTGACCAAGGTCAAGCCCGGCGACCGGGTGGCGGTGGAACCGGCCCTCTCCTGCGGGCAGTGCGATCAATGCCGGAACGGGCGCCCCCACACCTGCCGGGCCATCGGATTCCTCGGGCACCCGGGGGAGAAGGACGGTTGCCTGGCCGAATTCTTCACCATGCCCGAACGGAACCTCTTTCCCCTGTCAGCCGCCATGACCCTGAACGAGGCCATGCTGGCCGAGCCGCTTTCAATCGCCCTCCACGCCCTCCGGCTCGGCGGCGGGAACCCCGGCCGCGCGGTCGGCGTGCTGGGGACCGGGCCGATCGGGCTTTGCGTCATCATGGTTTTGAAGGCCGAAGGAGTGGAGGAGATTTTCGCCAGCGACCGCTCCGAGGCCAGGGTGCTGGCCGCACGGCGGGCGGGCGCCGCCTGGGCCTCCAATCCCGACCGCGAGGACGTCGTCCGGGGCATCCTGGACCGCAGCCCCCTCGGGCTGGACGCCGTGTTCGAAGTCAGCGGCGACCCGGCGGCCATCGAGCAGAGTATCGAGCTGGTCAAACCCGGCGGGAAGATCTTCCAGATCGGCATCCCCCTGGCCGAGCGGATCGCCTTCCCCATCGCCCGTATGCGCCGCAAGGAGATCGCCGTCCAGAACGTCCGCCGCCAGAACCGCTGCCTGGAGCGGGCCCTGCGGCTGATCGAGTCCAAGCATATCGACGCGGCCTGGCTGGCAACGCACGGGTTCCCGATCGGCGAGGCCGCGCGGGCCTTCGCCACGGCGGCCGACCGGACGGACGGAGTGCTTAAAGCCTTCCTGACGTTCTGAACGCGGCCGCTTCGGCGCTCCGGCGCCGAGCCGGACGATCGGGGAGGCGGATCACTTCTTGGAAGAATCGAATTCCAGCAGCTCCACGGGCATGCCGTTGTGGAGGATCATGGCCACCCGGACGCCGCCGGACGGGCTGGACGGCTCGCTCAAAAGCGCCTTCCCGGCCAAGGCCTTGTCCAGGTCATCCACCTCGAAGGCGAGGTGGGGGACGGTGCGGACAAGCTCGCTGACCGGGCAACCCGGATCGAACCGCATCCACTCCACGCCGTAGGGGCTGGTCGGGAACCCGGCCACGTGAATCCCGAGATGGGCCAGATGGACTTCGCCCGGTCTCGGCTCCATCGTCGGGATGCCCAGATGATGATACCGCCAGCCCCATTCCGCAATCGCCTGGGGCGGCTCGTGATCCGCGCGCGTCTTGTTCATGGCGGGACTATTTTTCCATGGTCTCGAGAAACTTCAGCAGGTATTCGGCCGAAGGGCGGTCGAAGGTCGTCTGGCTGAGGTACTTGAAGCGAACGATTCCCTGGGCGTCGATCAGAAAGACGGTCGGAACGTTCTGGTCGATCTTGGATCCACCCCATTCCTGCGTGAATAGACCCAGCCCCTTGGACACCTTGGCCCCGTCATCGATCAGGACGGGGAACGGCAGGGGGACCTTGGAGGTCTGGGCCAGGTAACGGCGGGGGAAGCTCCTCTGCATCAGCTCGACCCGGGCCTTGCCCTTTTCGTCCAGCTTCCCCGGCTCGGCCGGGTTCTTCCAGGCCTCGATGTCCTTGAGCTGGTCGGGGAACTTGTCCGCCCAGGCCCGGATCATGTCCCGGCTGTAAGGCAGGACGAAGAGGACCTCGAGGTTGTGGGACTTGCGGAACCCCTTTTCGGCCTCCAGGGCGGCCAGGTCCGCATACTGGTAGTTGCAGATGTGGCACCAGTGGTTCTCCCCGGCAAGGCCGCGGGGAAAGATGAGCAGGATGTTCTTGCCGGCCAAACCGGAAAGGCTCGCCTCGCCGCCCTGGTAGACGGGCAAGGCGAAGTCCGGCATGGCCTGGCCCAGAAGCGCGGGCTTGAGATCCTGGGCGGAAGCCGAAGCGGCCCCCCAGAGGGCGAGAGCCAGGACAAGAATCGGAAGCCAACGCCGCGGACGCGTTTTCTTCATCGCCTCATTCTCCCTTCCATCCTATTCTATTCCAAACCGGGGGAGGGCTTGCCGCCGCGCCCCGGCCTTTTACTCCAGCCCGCGATACCGGAAATTCCGGAAGACCGCCGTTCCCTCCCCGGCCGCGAACAGGGCGATCTTGAGCGTCCCCCACGTCCGGAACGTCTCGTGGTGATAGCCGGACATTTCCAGTCCGCCCTCGAGCTTGGTCCAGGATCCGCCGTCCGGGCTAAAGAAGAGCTCGACATCGTGCTCGGTGTTCCGGATCTTGAGGAAGGCGCGGCCGGACGCGAGGGGGACATTCTGCCACGGACCGCCCCGGAGATAAGAGACAACGCGGCCGTCCTTGATCGCAAGCCCTCCGAAATACTGCCCGTCATAGAGCAGGAGCAGCCCCGCCTCGGCGCCCGCCGGCGCTTCCGCTTCGATCTGCGCTTCGTAGGAGTGGTTCAAAGCCATGACCGTGAGCATCGCCGCGTCCGCGACCGACGTTCCGCGGGCCCGGATCCGCAGGGCGTCCGGACCCGTTCGATACGTCTCCGCGCTTTCCTTCGCGCCCCGGCTCCGCCATTGCAGGCCCAGACCCGGACCCGCGAAGGCGTCCGAGAGCGGGAAGCCGTGGCCCGCGTTTTCGCCCGCGGGCTTCCGGAGGGGTTTCCCGGGATCGGCCCCGGCCGGGATGCGCGGCCATCCGTCCGGCGTCCACTCCACGGGCAGGAGGAGGGTCGAGCGGCCGAGCGTCCGGAAGCCGTTTTCGTAGGCGTGATACATGACCCGCCAGGTCCCGTCGGCGGCCTCGAGGATCGTGCCGTGGCCCTGCGACCACCAGCGCTCGGCCCGGCTCCGCGTCCGCAGGAGCGGATTGGACGGCATGTTCGTCCAGGGGCCGGACGGCGACTCCGACCGGGCCACGACGATCATGTGGCTGGTCGAGGGGCCGGCCGTCCCGCCTTGGGCCGAGACGAGATAATAGAATCGTCCGCGCCGAAAGAGCTTGGGGCTTTCGAGGCACATGCACTCGATGTTCCACTCCGCCGGGATGGGCCAGCCTTCGTACATCTTGACCGGCTCGCCTTCCGTCTTCCGGCCGTCGGGCGACAGCCGGACCATCATGCCGTCGGAAAGATACAGATAGCGGTTGCCGGCCGTGTCGGCGATGTGGCCGGGATCAATGCCGCCGACGCGCAGATCGATCGGATCGCTCCACGGGCCGGCCGGATCCTTGGCCGTGATGACGAAGTTGGTCCGGCGGCTCCTGCCGCCGGGATCGGCGACCAAAGCCGGAAAATAGATGAAGAACTCGCCGTTCCAAAAGCCGATGTCGGGCGCCCAGACGTCGCCCACCGGCTTGGTCAGGGCGGGCCCCAACGGCCGCCAGTTCACCAGGTCGCGCGAGTGCCAGACCAGCAGGCCGGGCACGGCGGTTCCGGGCGTATTGGTCATGTAGTAATCCGACCCGACGCGGACGACGCTGGGATCGGGGTAATCGCCGGGCAGGATGGGATTCAGGTACGTTCCGTCGCCCCGGTCCGCGACGGGCTGGGCCTCGGCCTTGACCCGGGCCGCCCGGTCGTCCAATGACCGGGGCGCGCCGGCGGATGCGGCTGCGCCGGCCAAAACCAGTCCGGCCGCGGCCAGCCGAAGCACGGACGTCGAACGGGCATGATGGAACATCGGCGGCCTCCTTAAAGAACGGGCCGCTTCATATTAACAGGGATGGAAGCGCGTTGCCACGGTGCCGGGAAGGTCATCCCTTGGGGGGCGGGCGGCACTTCGCCCGCCCCCCGCGCATGAGGCACACTCTCAGAAGACGCTGATTCTCGTGTCAGTTGGAAGTCGAAGCGGCGATCTTGGCGACGCCGGTTCCCGCGGCCAGAGTGACCTTGGCCCAGACCTTCAAGCCGCTGGACGCCGCGGGGCTCATACCTCCGCCCGGGCCGCCCCCCGGACCGCCCATGCCTCCGCCGCCACCCATGCCTCCGCCCCCTCCCATTCCGCCGCCGCCACCCATTCTCCCTCCGGGGTTTCCCCCTCCGGGCTCGCCTTCGAGTCCGCCGGCGGCCTCGAAGCCGATGCCGACGACGGCGCCGGGTCCTGCGCCCACGGCCCAGGGATGATCCTTCGTTTTCGCCAAGGGGATTTTCATTTCAAAAACGATCATGCCCCGCGACGGGGTCAGGACGGCTTCAAGGCCAAGGGCCTTGCCCAGCGCAACGCTCCTGACGTCTTTCGATCCCGCTTCGATGATGCCGGCCAAGGCCGGCCGGGCCGGCCCGGATTCCTCCGGACTTCCGGACCCGCGAGTCGGCGCCTGTTCCCCGTTTCGCGCCGGAGGGGTCTCGTTCCGACCCCCTCGGGACGGCCGCCCGGCCGGAGCTTCCGCGACCAGTGGATATCGAATCCCGAGGGCTCTCTTCTTGCCGCCCAGCGGATCGACCCAAACCGTCAGACCGGAAGCCGCGATCGCCCGCCCCACGCCTTCGCTGCCGGCGATCAGGGCGAGGTAAAGCGACTCCTCGTCGTTGAGGATGCCGATGAGAATCAACCCGTCGTCCAGCGACATCAAGCGGCCGGACCAATCGTCCGACCGGCCGTCGATGATGACCGGCGGACTCGCGACCCCGCTTCGCGCCGAAAAAGACCGGAAGCCGGAACAGGATGCCGCGGCCAGCGCGGCGAGCAGAAGAATTCCGCAGGTGCGGGAGAATTTCACGGTTCGTCTCCTGAGAATCAAAGACTCCGTTTGTTGGACAATCGTCGGCAGCCCTTCATTCCGCGCGGCCGCACAAAAAAGGCGGCCGGGGGAAGGCCCCCGGCCGCCACAAACGGAATGGAGGTGGACCGAAGCTAAAGCCGAATGGGAGGCGGATCCGCACGCTTGGCCGGATTGGAGCGGTCGGGAGGACCGCCCGGGCCGCCTGGGCCGCCGGGTCCGGGCTGGCGGGGATCGCCGCCCGGCCCACGCGGAGGAGGCATGTTGTCGAAGCGGCCCGGACCGGGAGGTCCATCGCGGAGCGGCGGCGGCCCTTCCAGGAAGGCCTCGACCTCCTTGATCTTGTCGGACGTCAGGTAGGCGGACAAGTCCTTCAGAAGCGCCTTGAAGGAAGCCTGGATCTCGGACCGGAACCGGCCGTCGATCTCGGTCAGGCGCTGGGAGTGTGTGGCCAAAAGGGCTTCCACGGCCGGTCGCGACTCCGGCGCCGTCCGCCTCAGGATCTCGTCCCGGAAGGGGTTCATGAAGCCGCGGCTCCGCTGCGCGAAAAGGCTCCGGATGTGCCTCTGCAGGACCACCCGGTACGCGGCGCCGCCCACGATCCCCCCGATCATAAAGACCGCGATCAGCCGCACGGCGATCTTGGAGCGTATGTTCATGGCTTTCACCACAACGGCACTTTCAAGAGCCGCGCGATCGTCAAGGACGAGGCGTAAGGGATTTCGCGGCTCGGCAGCAGGGCTCCGCTCATCAGGTTGATCAGGACGAGAGCGATCGTGACCAGCCCGGCGATCAGGGCGAAACGGTCGAACACCATCCGATACGCTTGTGTTAAAGTCTCGAGAGCCGACGCCGCGGCCGGCGACGAGGCCAGTCGGGCCAGGACGCGGTCGGCGAAGCCGGGCCGGAATCCCTCCGCCCCGGATTCGGCCACCGCCCGGCGCAAGGCGGCCGCCTCTCCCTTTTCGGCCCGCAGACGGGACGACCCGGCCAAAGCCCGCTCGAGCTTGCGGCGCCGGCGTTCCGGCAGGGCCATGTCAAACGACCGGACCAGCCATTTCCGGATGCCACTCCTCATAAAATCCTCCTTTCCCTGGACCCGCACTCCGCAGCGGCCAGCCCGTCCACGATGGCCTTCAGCCTGTCCTGTCCCCGGGACAGCCTCGAAAGCACGGTTCCCTGGGGCAAGCGCAGAATATCGGCCGTTTCGCGGACCGAGTAGCCGTCGATCAAACGCAGGACGACGACCTGGCGGAACCGAGGTTCAAGCCGGCCGAGAGCTTGCCGGACAATCGCCTTGGCTTCCATGGACCGGCATTCATCCTGCGGGCCTTCGGCCTCGCGGACGGCCTGGCGGTCCCTCCGCCTTCGCTTCAACTCGTTAAACGACAGGTTGATGGCGATCCGGACGAGATACGTGCCGATCCGGGCCTCGCCCCGGAAACGTTCCATGGCCCGGAAGAAGCGGATGAAGGTCTCTTGACCGATATCATCGACTTCGGGGGCCGGGCCGAGGATTCCGGTCACGGTCGCCGCCACCAGCCGTTCATGACGCTCGATGATCTCCCTCAAGGCGGACGGCTCGCCTTCGCGAGCCCGACGCAAAAGTTCGCGCTCGTCCGGTCCGCCCGTCGAATTCTCCATTCCATGAATTAGACGCCTCGGCTGGCCCGGATATTCCCCGGGGAGGCTCCGCGTTTGACACTGCGGGCGGGGCGCGTCTATGATTCCGGCCGGATTCTCGATGGCGGCGATCTCAGTCACTCTTCTTTTCCTTTCAGCCTATCTTCTCGTCCGCCGGCGGCTCGGCCTGCGGCCGGATGAGGCTTTGCTCACGGCCTGCCTCCTGGCCTGCCTGGAAGCGGCATCGATGATGCAAATACTGGGCTGGGCTTCGCGCCTCAGCCCTTTCTCCGTACGCTTGTCGACCGCGGCCTTCGCCGGGATCCACTTCGCCCTGGCCTTCCTCCGCCGGCCCGCGCCGGCCGTCGGGCGCGTCCGGGGCCTTCCGCGATGGCTTCTCCCGGCCGCCGGCGCCGCGGTCGTCACGCTCACGGTCCGTCTGCTCTTGGCCCGGCTGGCGCCGCCCGAGGGCTGGGACAGTCTCGGTTATCACCTGCCCTTCGTCGTGCGCTGGATCCAGCAGGGAAATCTCGATCTCACGGGCTGGGCCGGAACGCATCGCTATTTCGCCTGGAACGGCGAGCTTCTCTCGGCCTGGCTGGGCCTGCTCGACGGCGGAGCCCTGGACGCCGCCAAGCTGCCCCAAATCCTCGCTCTCCCCCTTCTCTACTCGTCGGCTTCCGTCCTGGGCCGCCGCTTGGCAGGCGCCCGCTGGGCGGCCGCCTGCGCCCTGGCCGTGGTTTCCCTTCCCATCGTTCTCATCCAGAGCGGCTTGGCCTACGTGGACGTCCTTTACGCCGCCTTTTGGATCGCCGCCGTCGCCGCCGCCGTGGCTTGGGCGAGAACGGGCCGCCCCGTTCACTTCGCCGCCTTTGCCGCGGCCGCCGGGCTGGCATGGGGGACGAAATCCACCATCTATTACTTGGCTCCGCTTCTTATCGTTCCAACCGCCGCCCTTTGGACATCCGCATCCTGCCGGAAGACGGCCGTGCGGAACGGCGCGGGGGCGGCGGCCCTGCTCCTGGCCGGGGGAGCGGGAAGCTACATTCGGAACCTTGTCCTCACCGGGAATCCGATCTTCCCGTTCGGGCTGTCTCTGGGCGGCATCAAGATCTTCAAAGGCGTCGTCTCGGCCGCCGATATGCCCGCGGCCTACGAAAACTGGTTCGTTTCCTCGCCCTGGGGCTGGCTTCTTTATCCATTCAAGGAAACCCTGCGCGGCGTCTGGGGCTATACTCATCTCAACGGCTTCGGGCCGCTGTTCGCGCTCGGCTGTCTCCTCTTCGCCGCGGCGATCATCGCGGCCTGGAAGAAACGCGACGTGATCCTGGCCGCTTTTTTATCGCTCTTTCCGGCGGTCCTCATCCTCTTTTTCACGCTCCAGCCCGTTCGCCTCCCCCGCTACATCGTTTTCCTGGCTCCTCTTCCGATCATCGGCCTGGCGGCGGCTTGCGGCAGGATCCGCGGAGCCGGCAGGACGGCCATCCGGACGGCCTGGACGCTGGCCATTATCGCCGGATGCGCCGGAGTCTGGGCCTATATGGCCAAGCAGCCGGGCTACCGAAGCCTGGGGCGAAGCGCCCGGGCCGGAGAGCGGCTCGACGCGGGAGCTTACTACCGGGCCCAGTACGGCGCCCTGGGCCGGGCTTGGGAAGCGCTGAATCGCAAGATCGGAGCCGGAGACACGGTCGCCGTCAGCTACGGCGAGCTGATGCTGCCTTGGGCCGGGGATCCGCCGCGAGCCCGCGTCCGGGCGGTCGTCCGCGGGCGTTCACCCTTCCCGGGAGCGATCGGCGGGGAATCGGAGATGGAATGGCTGGCCGCGATCGACCGGATCAAGGCCCGCTTCTTCGTCGTCTGGAGTCCGGCCTGGGCGCCCGAGGCGGGACGGCGGGAAAGGGAGTCCGCGCGGGCACGGCCCGACCGCTTCGCCCTTCTGGAGCGCTTCGAATCGGCCGACTACGGCGAAATCGATATCTACCGAGTCTGGCCTAATCCAGGCAGTCTTTGAGCCCGTGGGCCGCAACGTAGAGCGCCCCGACCCCGGAGAGCTGGTAGGCTACCCGCAAGGCATCGACGATCTCGGCTTTGGTCGCACCGGCGGCCATGGCCCGTCCGGCCAGCGCCTGGACGCCCTTCTCGGCTCCTTGAGCGGCATCGAAGGCCAAGGCGATCAGCAGCTTGAACTTGCGCGGCAGGGCGCCGTCGGCGTAGACCAGGGCGTCCATCTCTCCGATCTTCTTGATGAACTCGGGATCAATTCTTTCCAAGGGGGCCAACGGATGTTCGGGCATGGGTTTCCTCCGGCCAATGGACTGTGAGGCCATCATAACAGGGAGTAAAAGGAGGCGCCAGCCGCAGCCTTGGGGAGACACATCCGGCCCGAAAGATGATAGAATCCCGGCCTCGAGGAGGCTCCCATGTCGCGCCGCCGCCGGATCCGCCTGATCCTCATCCTGTCCGTTTGCATCATCGTCCTTGCCGCCGTGATCGCTTCCGCGCCGCGCAAGCGCTCGCCCATGGGATTCGCGACCGCCGAGGCCGATCTTCTAAAGATCGAAGCCGCGGGAGCCGGATATGTGATCTCGATCGCCGGCCAGCCGTGGACCGAGGTCGCTTTCCCGTCCCTGGCCGGGCGGGAGCCCGACCGGGTCCTGATCAGCCGCCTCGACGGCGGGACCGCGCGCGTTTCCGCGACATGGACGGTCGCCCGGGAAACGGCCCAGGACGAACTGGCGGCCGCCTTCCGCTGGCGTCTCAAGCCCGAACTCTGGTGGGCGCCCCACCTGGCGCCCGAGCCGGGCTTCGTCGTCGCCCAGCACGTCTTCCGCTCCCCCGCCCTGATCACGGCACGGGAGGGCGCGTCCCTGGCCGTCATTCCCGATCTCGACCTGGTCGGACGTCTGGAGCGGAACCCGTGGTTCCTGGATTACGACGCGCCGGCCGGGCAAGCCCGGCTGGGCATGACCCTGACCGATGTCCCGATCCATGTCCTCTACAAGAAGAAGCCGGGCCAAACCTTCGGACCGGGTGAAGTGGAGATCGCCTTCTTCGTCCTGGCTTCGCTCGACGCCGGTCCCTCCGCCGACCCATGGCGCCGGGTCGCGGATTTCCTGTGGCGCCGCTGGGGCCGCCCCCTTTGGGACGCCGGCGAGCCTATCCAGGCTCCGCTCGAGCGCTATGTCGAGCGGACTTACGCCTGGGCTTTCGGAACGTGGGGGCCGTCGGTCTGGCAGGAGTTCGAGCTCGGCGGCCGCAAAGTCGGCGCGCCCCAATTCATCGTCAATATTTCCCAGTCGCCGAACTCGCCCGAGCCGTGGTTTCAGCGCGAATTCCTGTCCATATGGAACCAGGCCTGGTTTTCCTCCCTGCGCAGCGCCGCCGGGCTCTATCGCCACGGCCGGAGGACCGGCAACGAGGCTGACCTGCGCCGGGCCCGCCTGGCCAAGGAGCTGGCGCTCGCGGCGCCGCAAACGGACGGCCTCTTCCCCTCGGTCATCCGCACGGACAACATCAAGGTCGAAGCGGGCGGAAAGAAAGTCGATCGCCCCAAGGGCTGGGAGACGGCGTATTGGACGAATTCCGACCGGCGGCCCGAGGAGCACGGCGTGACGGCCGAATACATCCACATCCTCGACGCCAGCTGGACGGCCCTCCAGATGATCCGCTGGCACCGGGAGCTCGAGCCAGACCCACGCCTGCCGGCTTACGCCGAGTCCTATGCCGCGGCCCTGATGAAGCTACAGGATTCCGAAGGATTCTTCCCCGGCTGGGTCCATCCGAAAACCAAGACCGCCGGGACGGTCATGAACAAGACGCCCGAAACGAGCCCGAGCGCCACGTTCCTTCTGGAGCTGGCGGCCCTGACGGGCCGGAAAGACTATCGCGCCGCGGGCCTCAAGGCCGTGGACGCCGTGCTGCGGGAGATCGTGCCGGCCGGCCGCTGGGAGGATTTCGAGACCTACTGGTCCTGCTGCGGCTGGGGCCTGGAAACCCGGCTCGGGCGCAAGGTCGAAAGAAACGCCATTTATAAACAGAACACGCTGTCGATGTTCTGGACGGCCGAAGCGCTGCTTCAGGCCTGGCGGGCGACCGGCCGGGCCGATTATCTGGCCTGGGGCCGCCGAACCCTGGACGAGCTGTCCATGGCCCAGCAGGTCTGGCAGCCGCCCTTCATCCACGTCCCTGCACTGGGCGGCTTCGGGGTCATGAACGCCGACGGCGAGTGGAACGACTCGCGGGAGACGCTGTTCGCCGAGCTTTTCCTGGACTATTACCGCGCCGTAGGCGACCCGGTCTATTTCGAGCGCGGGATCGCGGCTCTCCGCTCGGGCTTCGTCATGATGTACGCCCCCGAAAACCCCAAGGTCAAGGCGATGTGGGAGAAGGTCTATCCCTGGTTCGGGCCGGCCGACTACGGCTTCACCATGGAGAATTACGGCCACGGCGGCCGGACGAGCGCCGCCGGCGAGGGCATGGGCGTCTTCACCATCTACGATTGGGGCAACGGCGCCGCGGCCGAAGCGGCCGGCCGGATCATCGACCACTACGGCCAGGTCTACGTCGACCGGGCCCGGGGACAGGCGTTCGGGCTGGACATGGTCGAGGTCAAGCCGGAGGCGAAGGGCGGATGGACGCTCGTCGACAAGACCGGCGCCGGACGGCGCGTCCGGGTCGTTTTCGACAAGGGCGAGCCGCGCGACGTCGATCTCACGATCCCGGCTTTGGTGAAATAGGATTCATTTTCTCTTATCGTATCGAATTCTGCTAGGAAGGCTTCCGGCCTAAAATCGTCAATAACTCCAACTATATCGAACCGGCCGGGTCGTCCTCGACGTCAACACCGGCCTCGTGCCCGTCCTGATCGACACGGTGACATGGTCCTGGTACGGGCTACCCACGTCAATGTCGTCCTGGAGAGCCCGTGGTCAGATCGATGAAAACAATGCACTAAAGTAGGAGAATTACTTCTCCCTACCGAGTCCTCTGACGGCCTGTCGGCTAGACATAAGCTACCCATACTGAATCGAAGTAAATTTTAATTACCAGCGCTTATTGTTCCTGTATAATTATGTCGGTAAATAAAGGATTTATGTAGCAGTAGTTTTTTTTTGCGAAAGGCATTGTGTTTGACTAAGAAATGAAACGACCCATTTCTTCTTCAAAAGTGACTATACGGGGCATTATTATTTTTCCAGTATCCCGATAAACTTCCATAAACTGCGCGAGCCGGTCAACCTTAGCCTTTACCATCGTTCCGACTATTAAAATATGGCGCATCTCACTTGTCAGTCGGGAAGCGGCATAAACAAACATTTTCCCCAACATTTTTTTATCCATTTTTGAAGGAAAGCCATGCAGGATTTCTGCGAAAATGGTTCCCACCGCCTCAGGTATAATCGAATCGTCGGTTAATATCTTCTTCAAGAACATTACTACCATGCGAAAGGCGACCCTGAACGGCACACCGTATTCTTCGGAGAGCGTTAATGGGAAGTTCAAGGCTCTGATCCTTTTTGATTGCACTATCTTTATAATTCCATCTCCGAATACAGTGTTTTCAATATCCTGAACCGAAAATGGTAAAAATCGGAAACGATAGACGGATAGGTATGTAAAGAAGGTAAGGTACGCTTCAAAAGAAATCCGCTTCATTTCATATAAGGTTTTTATAAGCGCGAAGGCCGCGCTGTATCCCGGCGCCTTTTTCCCTGTTACCGCCTCATTAGCCTTAAGATATAAATAATCCTCGGTAAGCACAGGAATCCCTTCATTCTGGGCCAATATACACGCATCGCATAGTTCTGGGGGAATCTTCTGTTCGATGAAATCGTCGACCTTGCTTGCAAGAGAGATAGCCGCAATATTCTTAGGCTTGGACTCAAGAAGTTTGATAGAATCATCTAACTTTTTTCGAAGAGCCTCCCCTTGCGCTGGGCTGTATTCGGAAAAGCTGAGCTTCCCGCGAGCGTATTGCAGACCTCCCGCCTGTCCCGGAACATATCCGACACTTTCCTTGATTTTAAGCAGCATCGTTATTACCGATTGTGGGACTTTCAGATTCGGCAAATATTTAAACACTTCCTGAAGTACGCTTGTTTCAGAAAGAATAAAAGCCGATGTGCCGTCGATGTAAAACGGCTTGCCTTCAAGGATTTTTTGGGCTATCCCCTTTTGCCGGCCAATCTCCGCAGGGTCTCCTGAGCTAAATCGAACAAATCCCTTTTCTTCATTCCGTATTTTCGCGATAGCCCCGATTAGACCATCTTCGCTTACTGCTAGAAAAGCTAGGGGCAATTCATTATTACAGTAACGCACAAATAAACTATCTCTATTTTCTCTCTTGGCTCCAAAAAAGGAAATAATATTCTTCAGGTCTATTGAATCCCCCTTATGCGGGACGTCAATCATTTCGACTCCGGGCAAAACCCCTTCCGCCGCCAAGCGGGTAAAATGGTAGACACTCTGTGCAAATACATATTTGTCTATGGGGAGGATTTTTTCAATTTTGTGCTCAATATTTGGCCGATACTCGTATCGAAATACGACCGGTCCATTAACTTTTTTTCCGATAAAGGCCTCGTACTTTTCATTGGAGGAGGGAATCTTGATCGCATCCAATTCCTCTGAATCTCCAACATAGTACCATCTCTCCACGTCCACAAATTTAACGAAGGATTCTGGATCGACCGCCGGTAAGGAATCTAGAGAGAATTTGATTAAGTGGTCTATTTCATTTAATTGCAGGAACAACTTTGCGTATTGCTCCGGCGTAGGCACTTTTAATATTTTCATTCCAGCTACAATTGAAGCAATGGCTTTACGAGCCTCGCGGTTTCTCAGGTAAACAACAGCCTCAATTTCTTCTTTAAATTCCGACGTTTCGGGAATATTCGGATAAGTCTCAATGAGCCGCATCGCTTCCGAAAACTCTTCGCGCCTTAGCCTTGCTAATACCGTCTGGGCCAGAACGCTCTCCTTGTCGGTATTATCCAACAGTGAGAGTTTCGTATTATTAGCAAGTATCTTTTCTCCGATCCTTATAGCCTCCGTTAAGCGCTCCAGGTTGAGGTGGGCAAAGAACAATTCGATTTCCAGCTTAAGAATACTGTCTTCCTTCTTTTCGTGTACCAAGAGTTTTTCTACGATTAGAACGACGAATTCCCAAGCCTTCTTCTTTCGGGCCACTCTCAATACCATTTGGCATTCGAGGTAACTCAATTCTTTAAAGTCGATTTTTTGAAGAATGCGAAACGCCTCTTCAATATTGCTTTCGTCATAGTTTAACAGGAGCAAGAGCATGTCTTTCTTTATATTGATATCGTCAGGCAAATTCTCAACTATTTTCCTTCTAAGCTCGGGCATTTCCTTGACACAGTCTGCTACCGTAACGGCAAATTGCGGATCGTCCTTTAAGAAAGCCCAAACGTCGTCGATTTTTTTATTTTCCAAGTCATTTATAAAAGGCAGGAAGTTTTCCTTCTTTTTCTGCCCAAAGAATATTCGTCCTTCGGTAAAAAGGGTGTTCATCACGATAAACTGAGAAATTAGCTTTTTTGCTAAAAGGTCGGTAATGCTATTTTCTGATTCTTTTACATACGTCAACAGTTTATTAAAATCATCTTGCGGAATCCGCACAAAAGTGATGATATTTGAAAGCAGTTGGTCTATTCCTAAATTAAAATAGCAGAGAAGTATTTGGTCAAAACTCTCTTTAGCGAGTCTTTCTAATTCCGAAAGATTATCCAGAATGAGCAAGTATCTCATCTTGGCAACGTTGAAAATAGCCTGGTTTCTCGGGCTAAGTTCACCCCATTCGGCGGTTTTACTGAGAATGGCATCAATCTTAGCTAACGTCTCCAGGCTATGCGTTCTCATCTCCTCTTTGTTACTTGGCGTAGAGGGATCTTCATTTTCAAGTAGAATCAGTTTGGTGATATATGTGGCCAACTTATCGGGGTTAAAGAACAGTGCCTTTTCAATGAAACTCCAAGCTAAGGGAAGGTCTTTCTCCAATAGCAGGCTAAGAGCGTATAAACGATAGAAGTTAGCTTTAATATTCGGCTCTGTCGGGAATGTTTCTTGATCGATACTGTCGGTGTCGAATTTAATATTTAGATGCAGATCACGGAGAATATTTTCTAGACGCAAAAGCCAATGCTTAGAATCGATTTTCCCAGCTTCTCTTAGGAGTTCAGCATTCTTTTCATAAGCTCCTTCATTCAGATATAACTCGGCTAAGTACAGGAGCGGACGGGGATCTTCCGGGTACCTTATCGAGAGGCTCTCGTATTTTTGTTTGGCTTCTTTGATCCTTTCAAGTTGCTGAAGTGCTCTGCACTGCAAGATTTCCCAGTCAGCAAGGAGCGTTTCATCGCTCTGCTTTTTGACAATGTCCAAGTTGTTCTCGAGACCCTTTAAAACAAAACTAGCATTTCCCCGATCTAAGTAAACCTCCAGCTTAGCAAGCGATTCCCGGGTAATACGAAGCGCACTTGTTGAATCAACGCTAAATCTTAGAGCCATTATCTGGTCAGTCTTGAGATTAAAGAATATTTCTTCCAAATCCTTGGCCAGTAATCTCTTAAATTCGATTTCATAGTTCGATCTTTTTAATTCAGCTAAGGCTCCATCAATTTCAATACCTACTCCATTGAACTTGTCGTTATAGACAAAATAAAATACCCTGATTCTAGAGATTTCGTCCCAGTTTATTTTCAGCTTTTCAAAATCCTTTTTGAGCTTTAAGGCAGCCTCCGCTTCTTTCTCAGTCGGGTTCTGCGGCGAATAAATCTGATAGTATATTCCATCGTCGGGCCTATAGCCGTCATTGCCGCCGTCACCTTTATTTCCGTATGGACGAACCTTCTGAAAATCAGAGAAAGCAGCGCCCATAATGCCCTCAAAGAAAATTTGAAATTGACTTCCGTTGCTTTCGTGAATTCTCAACTCGAACTGCAACTTGAGATAGTTTTTGTCAAAGTTATTCATAGGGTATTAATACCACCCCCCGTTAAGGTAAAAGAGGATAAGAAATCCCTTTTGCGTCCGGTGCTTGGGACGCATCCGGATTCAGCTTGGAATCTCATCCCTCGTCGACAAGCGTAGACCGGCTCTCGGGCGGTGTCAAGGAGCATCCAGGAGTATCCGGGAGAGCTGGAAAAAGAACGCGCGCTAGCTCCGGATCCGGGCGGCCTGCCGAGATTAGATAGCGCCCGTTCGGGAATTCAGAACCCCCTATGCTCAGTGCGGCGGATGATCTCGTTCTGCAAGACGGGCGCAACTATGCGGTCTTGATCCGGGATGCAACGTCCAAGAAGAATTCCTTCGACCAGAGCACTAAGGAGGCAGGATCCTTCACGAAGGGCTCCACTTCACGCCGGATCTGATCGATATCGACGCTGTCGATCCGGCGCGTGATCAAGTCACGCAAGTCCCCTGCCGTCAGGAGGGTGGTCTCCGCCCAATGCCCGGTCTGCCGCATCCGCTGTTCGAGGTGGGCCAGACGCAACTCCGGGTGATAGGCCGCGAACCAGACAAGATCGTACCAGTCACGACCCTTGGCCCGGCTCTTCCATTGGCGGCAGAGAACGGCGTGCATCTTGCCGGCAAAGAGATCGGACAGGCTGAACGCCCTGACCGCGAACGGAACCGGCCGGAGGTGGAATCGGGTCTCCGTCGTGAACCCCGAGGGCGGATCGGTATCGACCTCCAGCTTGATCTTCAGCACCTGATTCTTGGGGACGCTCTGGATGAGATCCTTATCGAACTCGACCGTGATCATCTCGGTCCGCGTATCGGCCTTGAGGAAGGCGGACTGGATGGCCGCTCCGGCCGGCTTGGCCCGGCTCTCGAGCACGACCGCGAATCCGAAGGAAGCGAGCTCCCTCTTAAGGGCTTCGCCGTAATCGGTCAGGTCGAAATCCGCGGTCTTGGCGAGCAGCGAGAAATCCAGGTCCTCGGAGAACCGGTCGAGCCCGTAAAGCACCCGCAGAGCCGTGCCCCCGTAAAAGGCCGCCTTCTCGAAGAACTTGCTCCTCCAAAGGCCGAGAAGCGCGATCTCCTGCATGATCTCCCTGAGGGCGTGCAGGGAATCCTCGAGCGAGCGGATCTCATATGCGGCCAACATTTGACGAATGGCTTCGTTCATTCGGGCCTCCCCGTCTTGGATCTCCGCAGTTGTTCGATATACCCGCTCAAGCGCCTAAGTCTCAGGGAACGATAGCGCCCGGCGAATTCCTCGATCACTTCGGGGGAAAAGGATCGAATGGCGGCGGCGTCGATCCGCAGGTCCTCTTCGAGGAACCGGCCCATCTCCCCAATGGAAGCGATCGAGGCGCCGCGCACCGATACGATCTTGTCGGCCAAGGCCTTTTCGGGAGAAGCGATCAGAAACGCTTGGCTACGCTCCCCTTCAACCCGGACCATGCCGGTCTCATAAGCCCGGGCAGGGATCCGCCGGTAAACGAAGAGTCCCATCGGCGTGCTGAACCGGTGCGGGCGATTCGGCGTGACCGACGTCAGAGACTCGACTTTTTCCGGGATGATCCCGTAATAGGCAAGCGCGTAATCGAGAGAGACGTAGGAAGGGCCATAGACGAGATTGGCCAGCAACTCCTTGGAATAGGGCTGCCTTCGATGCTTGTCTCCAAAAACGTACAAGCCCTTCTTGATCCTGATGATGATCCCCTGCCTGAGGAGATCGTTGATCTTATTTCGGGGATAGGCCAAGCCCTTCAAGGCGTCAATCAGGACCTGATAATCGAAGATCTCGGCTGTGATGCTGTCTCGGACATTAACGGCCATGCCGCATACCCCTTATAGAAGCTGGCCAATAACAATCGTTATTTAGCATACTATGTTGATTATTTGTCAACATACTATGCTATATTATCGTATTTGTCAAGCCAAATTTGAACAACTCTGTGCGGGGCTCGTCCTCGCAGAGTACGAGATCGTTCGGTTTTTCAGAAACCCATGTGCTCGGTGCGGCGGATGATCTCGTTCTGCAGGTCGACCGAGCAGTCCAGGAAATAGTCGCTGTAGCCCGCCACCCGGACGATCAAATCGCGGTATTTCTCCGGGTGCTTCTGGGCGTCGCGAAGAGTCTGGGCGGTGACCACGTTGAACTGGACATGGTGGCCGTCCATCCTGAAATACGTCCGGACGAGGCTGCAGACCGCCCGCAGGCCCTCTTCGTCGGCCAGGATCTGCGGCGTGAATTTCTGGTTGAGCAGCGTGCCGCCGGTGCGGACATGATCGATCTTGGCCGCGGACTTGAGGACCGCGGTTGGCCCCTTGCGATCCGCGCCCTGGACGGGCGAGATGCCCTCGCTCAAAGCCTCGCCGGCCTTGCGGCCGTCCGGGGTGGCTCCAGTGACCTTGCCGAAATAGACGTGGACGGTCGTCGGCAGAAGATTGATCCGGTACTTCCCGCCGCGGACCGTGGGACGGCCGTCGATGGCCGCGAAATAGGTCTCGAAGACGGCCTTGACGATATCGTCCGCCGCATCGTCGTCGTTGCCGTACTTGGGCGACTTGAGGAGCAGCGTCTGCCGCAAGTCTTCCCGGCCGGAAAAGTTCGAGCCCAGCGTTTCGAGCAGCTTCTTCATGGACAGGGTCTTGCGCTCGTAGACGTGGGTCTTGACGGCGGCCAGGATGTCGGTGATCGAGCCCAGCCCGACACCCTGGATGTAGTTGCTGTTGTAGCGGGCCCCGCCGGCATGATAGTCCTTGCCGTTGGCCACGCAGTCGCTGATCAGGATGGAAAGGAACGGCGCCGGCAGGACCGTCGCGAAGAGGCGCTCAATGAGGGCGTTGCCGGCGATCTTGACGTCGACGATATGGCGGAGCTGGGTCTGAAAGGCGGCATATAGCTCCTCATAGGACTTGAACCCGGCCGCGTCGCCGGTCTTGGGGCCGAGCTGCTTCTTCGTCCGCGGATCGAATCCGTCGTGCAGGGTCAGTTCGAAGACCTTGGGGATGTTGAAGTACCCGGTCAGGGTGTAGTTTTCCTTGCCGAAGGCCCCCGTTTCAACGCAGCCGCTGGCCCCGCCGTCGCGGGCGTCGGGGAAGGTCTTGCCCTGGCGGATGAGCTCCTTGACGATGGCGTCGGTGTTGAAGATCGAGGGCTGGCCGAAGCCGGTTTTGACGATCTTGAGGGCCCGCATGAGAAAGGCGTCCGGACCCTTGGCCGAGATCTGGACCATGGAGCCGGGCTGGAGGAGACGCATTTCCTCGATGACGTCGAGGATGAGGAACGACAGGTCGTTGACCCCGTCCGAGCCGTCGGCCTTCAAGCCGCCGACGTTGATCAGGGCGAAGTCGGTGTACGTCCCGCTCTCCTCGGCCGTGACACCGACCTTGGGCGGAGCGGGCTGGTTATTGAACTTGACCCAGAAGCACTGCAGGAGCTCGGTCGCGGACTCACGGGTCAGCGAGCCGTCTTCCAGTCCTTTTTTGTAGAACGGCCAGAGATGCTGGTCGAGCCGGCCCGGGTTGAAGGAATCCCAGGTGTTGTACTCGGTGATGACGCCGAGGTGGACGAACCAGTAGGCCTGCAGGGCTTCCCGGAAATTCCGCGGGGCGTGGGCCGGGACCCAGGCGCAGACCCCGGCGATCTCCAGAAGCTCCTTCTTGCGGTCCGGGCTCTTTTCCTTGGCCGCCAGCTCGCGGGCCTTGTCGGCGTGGCGGCGGGCGAAAAGGATGAGCGCTTCGGCCGCGATCCGCATGGCTTGCAGCTCTTGGCGCTTGTCCAGGGCCTCGGGATCATTGAGGAAGTCCAACCGGGCGATCCCGGCGTCGATGTCGGCGATGAAGTCGAGCATGCCCTTGTGGTAGATCTTGTCGTCCAGGACGGTGTGCCCCGGCGCCCTCTGCTCCATGAACTCGGTGAACAATCCGGCCGCGTAGGCCGCCTTCCATTCGGGCGGAAGCTCCGCCATCATCCGGTCGCGGATGGAGCGGCCGCGCCAGAAGGGAATGATCTCCTTCTCGTAAAGGGCGATCGTCCGGGCGTCGCACTTGAACGAGGTCTTGGGCCGCGAGTCGAGGATGCGCAGATCCTCCAGGCTGTGGCAGGTGACCTCGGGATAGGTCGGGGTGGCCTTGGGAGCGGGGCCCCGCTCGCCGACGATCAGCTCGCCCGGATTGAACACGACCGCCTTGTTCGCCAGGATGTGCTTGAAAGCCAGGGCGTGGGCCGCCGCCGGCGAAACGCGGCCGGCCTCGGGGCTCTTGTAGAATTCCGTGATCAGCCCGGCCCGCTCGCCGGAGATCGACGGCACGGCCTTCAGGCTCTGGTCGCGCAGCTTTTTGACGCGGGCGGTCATCATGGTCAGCCTCCGATGGTGACGGCGAATCCGGCCGCGGCGAAAGCACGCCGGAGGGCCTCCATCCGCTCGACGGACGGAGGGGCGAAAATGCGGAAACAGTTTTCCTGCCCCAAGGTGCGGTATTTCTCCTGGCCGCCCTTGTGATAGGCCAGGAGGTCGATGCGCCGCACGGCCGGAAGGGGCCGGAGAAAATCGATGGTCGTCCGAATGTTGGCGTCGTCGTCATTGACTCCGGCGACTAAAGGGATCCGAACGTGAAGGGGCCGGCCCAGGGCCGCCAGGCGGCAGAAGTTTTCCAGGATCAGCCGATTGGATGCCCCGGCAAATTCCTTGTGGCGGGCATCGTCCATGAGCTTGAGGTCGTAGAGAACGAGATCCGCTTCCGCGGCGACGCGGTCGAGGACGGTCCAGGGCGCCAGCCCCGACGTATCCAGGACGGTATGGAAGCCGCGGGCCCGGAGGGCGGAGAGCAGAGCGGCCGCGAAATCAGGCTGGTTCAGGGGCTCGCCGCCGGAGAGGGTGGCTCCCCCGCGGGACTGTTCGTAGAACAAACGGTCGCGCTCGACCTCGGCGACCAGTGAATCGACCGTCGCCTCGCGGCCGGCGACGGCCAGGGCTTCGTAGGCGCAGGCCTCGATGCATTTGCCGCACAGGTCGCACTTGGAGCGGTCGAGCTGAACGGGTCCGCCGTTCGGCCCTTTGACGACGGCCTTGCGGGGGCAGACCGCGACGCAGGAGTAGCAGCGGGTGCAGCGGGATGAGCGGGTGAGAAGCTCGCGCCGCGGGGCGATGCCCTCGGGATTCTGGCACCACAGGCAGTGCAGGGGGCAGCCCTTGAGGAAGACGGTCGTCCGGATGCCGGGGCCGTCGTGCAAGGCGAAGCGCTTGACGTCGAAAATAAGGCCCGGGGGCGATTCAGGACGAGCCGCGGTTCGCGTGGGTGTCATCGATTTCCAAGGATATGAATACGTTAGGGGCCACTTGGCCTATTAGATATGTAATATATCAGATATCGGAAGCTCGGGCAAGGCCGCTCGAACCGGGCCTCGGACGAGCCTTCGCATATTTCGATCCTCGATCCCGGCCGCTGTGCCGAGTGCGAAGAGCGGTTCTTCTGTGCCCGCGCCTTCTTCCACCCCGGCCGGGTCTACCGCACGATCCTCGGATCCTAGCCTCGCTCGCCGCCCCGTCCATCTCTTTCCATAAAAAAGGGGGCGCGGCGAACCGCGCCCCCCGGCGAATCGTGCGGTTGCAGCCGGGCTCAGTTCAGGGGAACCTGCTTCATCATCAGGTTTTCGACGAAAAACTCCAGCATCCGGTTGTTGTCGACGGCGGTATGGCCGCGGTCGGGCCCGACCTGGACCTCGAAGTTCTTGCCGGCCTTCTGCAGGGCGGTGATGAGCTGCATGGCGTTGGTCGGGTGGACGTTGTTGTCCGCCGTGCCGTAGTAGAGCATCAGCCGGCCCTTGAGGTCCTTGGCGTAGTTCATGGCGTTGCCGGCCTCGTAGCCTTCCTTGTTCTCCTGCGGGATCCACATGTACCGCTCGGTATAGATCGAGTCGTACTGGTACCAGGAGGTGACGGAGGACTGGGCGCAGGCGGCGGTGAAGACGTCGGGGTGGCGGAGTAGGCACATGGCCGAGGCGTAGCCGCCGTAGGACGTGCCGTAGATGCCGACCCGGGTCTTGTCGAAGTAGGGCCGGTCGTAGAGCGACTTGACTCCGGCGGCCTGGTCGTCGATCTCGATGATGCCCAACTTCTCGTAGATCGAGTCCATGGCCTTCTTGCCGCGGCCGGAGGAGCCGCGGAAATCGAAGGAGGCGACCAGGAAGCCGAGCTCGCAGACGAGATTCGGCCTCGCATACGTCTCGCTGGCGCCGTTCCAGCCGGGGCCGGCATAAACGCTGACCAGGAGCGGGTATTTCTTATTGGCGTCGAAGTTCGACGGGAACTGGAGGATGCCGAAGAGATCGGTCTTGCCGTCAGCCGCTTTAAATTTAAGGAGCTCGGCTTTCTTGATCCCCAGGGCATCGTACTTGGACGTGTCCTGCTTATACAGCTCGGCCATCAGCTTGCCCTTGGCATCCCGCAGGGTCGTGATCGCGGGCACGTTGTGGGTCTGGGCCGTGTCGACGAAGTACTTGCCGTCGGGCGACAGGGAAACCGAGTGGTTCATGGCCGGATCGGTCAGCCGGACGTCCTTCTTGCCGTCGAGGCCGATGCGATGGAGCTGCATCATCATGTGATTGGCGCCGTCGCGGGCCATGTAGTAGAGCTGGCCCGCCTTCTCGTCGAGCTTGATGATCGGACCGACTTCGAAGGGGTGGTTGGTCACGGTGGCCAGAAGCTTGCCGGAGATGTCGTAGAGGTAGAAGTTCCGGTAGCCGCTGCGCTCCGAGACCCACAGAAAGCGCTTGTTGTCTTTGAACCAGGTCAGGGACGGGCTGTTCTCGACCCATCCGGTCGGCCATTCCTCGCGCAGGATGACCCGGACCTTGCCGGTCGAGGGATCGGCGGCCGCGAACTCCAGGATGTTCTGGCGCCGGTTGGTCCGGTTGAACAGCAATTCCCGCCCGTCGGGCGACCAGGTCACCTCGTAGACATAGTGGCCGACGACGCCGTCGTCGAAGGGCTTGCCGTCGCGGACGTCGACCTTGGCCGTCGTCTTGGCGTTGACGTCGTAGATGTAGATTTCGGCTACGGGATTGGGCTGGCCGGCCTTGGGATAGGCCTCGATGTCGGGCTTGCTGTAGACCTTGGTCTGGTCCATCTGCAGGAAATAGTCGGGGACCTTGCTCTCGTCGAACCGGTAATAGGCGATTTTGGTCGAATCGGGCGACCACCACATGGCCGTCGTCTGCCTCAATTCCTCGCCGTAGACCCAGCTGGCCGTGGCGTACTTGATGCGGTCCTTCTCGTTGCCCTCCGTGGTCAGGGCGACGGCGTTCTTGCCCTCGCCGTCGGCCAGCCAGAGGTTGCGGTCCTTGTAGAGGGCTTTCCATTTCTTGTCGGGCGAGACGGCCTCGGTGGACTGGCGGCCGCGCTCGGGCCCGCCGGGGCGGCGGCCCATCATGTCGCCGGGCTGGGGCGCCTTGCCGGTGAACTCGACGGCCTTCTTGGCGGCGATATTGTAGGTCCAGGTCTTGCCGTCCTTGGGGAAGGTGAAGGACTTGCCGTCTTCGGCCCAGCGAATGCCGCCGCCCATGCCCATCATGCCGGGACGGCCGCCGCCGGGCTGGCCGCCCTGCAGATCCTTTTGCATCTGGGCGTAGTGATCGTAGCCGGGATAGGTCTTGAGACGATCCTGGGCTCCCAACGATCCGGCCAGGACGGCCAGGGCCAGGAACAGGACGAGAACACTGCGTTTCTTCATGATTCCTCCGATCCTTTTATGAGCGAACATCCGGGGGGACAAATCCCCCCGTTTATTTCACCGAGAATTTAAAAGTCGTCCGGGTCCGGTACGTATCACCGGGCCGCAGGATGGTCGTGGGGAACGACGGCTGGTTGGGCGAATCGGGGAAGTGCTGGGTCTCCAGGCAGAAGCCCCAGTGCTTTCCGTAAGCCCGCCCGCCCTTGCCGGCGATCGTCCCATCGAGGAAATTGCCCGTATAGAACTGGATGCCGGGCTGATCGGTCAGGACTTCCATGACCCGCCCGCTTCCGGGCTCGACCGCGCGGGCGGCCAGGGCCATCGCCCCGCCTCCGGAGGTCAGGACGTAGTTGTGGTCGTAGCCGCCGGCGACCCGGTCGATGCGGGAGCCGATGGCTACAGGAGTGGTAAAATCCATCGGCGTTCCGGCGACCGGGTCGAGCTTGCCGGTCGGGATGAGGCCGGCGTCGACGGGCGTATACCGGTCGGCGGCCAGCGTGATCTCGTGGGTCAGGACGTCGCGCGAGCCGCCGGTGAAGTTGAAATAGCTGTGGCTGGTGAGGTTGACGGGCGTGGCCTTGTCCGTCGTCGCCTCATAGTCGATCCGCAGCTCGTCGTCGTTGGTCAGAAGATAGACGACGGTGACGTTCAGGTTTCCCGGATATCCTTCCTCGCCGTCCTTGCTCAGGTAGCCGAGCTTGAGGCCGACTCCGTTGGCTTCTTCGAAAGGCTCGGCCGTCCAGATGACCTTGTCGAAGCCCTTCACCCCGCCGTGGAGATGGTTTTTGCCGTCGTTGACCGCCAGGACGTAGGTTTTACCTTCCAGGCTGAAACTCCCCTTGGCGATCCGGTTGCCGTAGCGGCCGACTATGGCGCCGAAGTAGGGCGTCGTTTTGAGGTATCCGTCCAGGGAATCGTAGCCCAGGACGCAGTCGGCGAAGGCGCCGGTCCGGTCGGGCAGATCGAGCGAGACGAGGATGGCGCCGTAGGTCATGATCCGGGCCTTGAGGCCGCGGGCATTGACCAGGGTGTAGATGTCGACGTTCGCGCCGTCGGGCAAGCGCCCGAACGGGGCTTTTTGGATGTTCATGGTCGGTTGTCCTTTCACGGCCTCGGGCACCGGGGCGGGGGGTTCGGCCTTGCGGCACCCGGCCGCGGCCAAAAGAAGGGCGAGGGAAACGACGGGGAGGAAGAGGGCTTTCTTCATGCGAATCCTCCTGGGGCGGGAGAACGATATCGGTTCAACGGCAAAGAAACAGAAAAATAACAGAATTCGGGGGGAAAGACAACTTGCCGGGCGGAAGCATCCCCTTCCGACGGGGGGCGCCGGAGTTCCCCGCGCGGGAACTCTCCGGGACGCATTTCCGTAATAGAATGTGAACAAGGTTGTCTAATCTCGAGGAGGATGTCATGTCAAAGTCGATCCGACGCACCGTGATGATCTTTTCCGCCCTGGCCATGACCCTGATCCTGGCGGGGTGGGCCGCGGCCCAGGTTCCGGCCCCAGCCAACGCCCAGACCAAACCCGAGGATATGAAGAAGCTGTACCTCGAGATCGCGGGCGATTACGTCATCGATATGGAGGGGCAGACCCAGGTCCTCCGGATGTTTGAGAAGGACGGCGCGCTCTTTGGCGCCCCCATCGACGAGACGCCCGAGGTGTTCAACCCGATCAAGGACAAGCCCTTGTTCTTCGAGGTCACGATCTCTTCCAACGGCAACTCCTTCGAGGTCCAATTCGTTCGCAACGAGAAGGGCGTCATCTTCAAGTGCATCCTGAACGGCCAGGGGATGACCATCGAAGCTCCGAAGACGATCAAGTAACGGCGGTCGAGGGGGGTGCTCTCACTAAAGGCCGCGAAATAGAGCGGTCTTGAGTACGGCGCCGGCCGGGCTCAGGCTTCGTCGATCGTCTGGCTGAGCGCCCCCGTGGCCGGGTCTTTATAGATCCGCTTGGTCTTGCCGTCGGGCATCTTCTCGGCCTTGATGAGGATGGCTCCCCCATCCGTTTTAACCGCCGGGCCGCCCGCGGCCGCGCCCTCCGCCTTCCCCTCCCACCGCTCCAAGCGGATCGGCTGCCAGC
>JAQULS010000017.1 GCA_028749235.1 Acidobacteriota bacterium
AACCAGTTCCTTGCCATTATCGACCAGGAGAAGCTCTACAGTCTGCGAAAATTCGTTCTGGCCGGATACGTGGTCGTGGCCAGCCAGTACCGCGGCGGCGGCGGAAGCGAGGGACAGGACGAATTCGGGGGCGCGGACATCGACGACGTCTTGAGCCTGATCCCCCTCGTCGATTCCCTGGCCTATGCCGACGGCTCCCGGATCGGGATGTTCGGCTGGAGCCGCGGCGGGATGATGACCTATCTCGCCCTGGCCCGGACTTCGCGGATCGCCGCGGCCGTGATCGCCGCCGCCCCGACGGACCTGGCCCTGGCCTTCAAGATGCGTCCCGAGATGGAAGGTCTCGCTTTCCGTCTTATCCCCAATTATGCCCAGAAAAAGACCGGGGCGATCGAAGCCCGCTCGGCCGTGTTCTGGCCGGAGAAGCTTCCCAAGAACACTCCGTTTCTCCTACTCCAGGGAAGCGCGGACAGGAATTGCGATCCGTCCGATGTCTTGAAAATGGCGCTGCGCTTGTACGAGGCCAAGCAGCCTTTCCGGCTCGTCTTTTTCGAGGGCGGGAGCCATGGACTCAACGAACATACGGCGGAGGTCGACCGGCTGATCATGAGCTGGTTCGACGGGCATCTCCGCGGATCCAAATAGCAGTACCGGCCCGCTTTGGCGCCGCTCAGTATGGTCCCTTCCCCCGAGGGAACCATTTAGCCCCGCTTTGCGTCTATCCAAATGACATCCGATCAAGGAGAGGATACTGAACCATGCGTAATTTGAGCCGAAACAACAGTTTGATCATGGTCGTGGCGCTGGCCCTGGGGCTGGCCGTCACCGGTTGCGTCATCATGGCCGACGACGGAAACGGCATTTCCCAGGCCGACCGGGGATTCCGCGAGAATTGGCACAAGACCTTCCCGCTCGGCCCCGACGGGCGGTTCAGCCTGAAGAACGTCAACGGCAACATCAAGGTCACGACCTGGGACAAGGCCGAGGCCGACGTCTCCGCCGTCAAGATCGCCAGGCGGAGCGAGAGCGACCTCAAGCTCGTGACCATCGAGACCGATGCCCGGCCCGGCTACGTCGCGATCGACACCGTCTGGCCCAAGACGCCGCTGCGCAACCTGCGGGTCAAAGTGGAATATGAGGTCAAGGTTCCGGCCGGCGTCCGGCTGGAGCTCATCCGTTCGACCAACGGCGACGTGGAGCTCTCCGGAAAGTACGGCGAGATCCAGGCCAAAACGACGAACGGCGGCGTCCGCCTGGAAGGCACTTCCGGGCCGGCGGTTCTGGATACCACCAACGGCGACATCGTCGGCCGCGACATCAGCGGTTCGGTCAAGGCCGATACGACCAACGGCAGCATCACCATGACCATCGAAGGGCTCAAGGACGATGTCGTGGCGAGTACGACCAACGGCTCGATCACGATCCGCTTGATCGGACCCGTCAACGCGCGGCTGGAGGCCGATACGACCAACGGCCATATCGACGTGGCGGTGCCCGTGACGATCAAGGAATTGAGCCGTTCGCGGCGAAGCATTTCCGGCACGATCGGCGACGGCGGCCCGCTGCTGTCCCTCGATACGACCAACGGCTCGATTCACATCGAGAAGTGACGGAGAAGCCCTGAGGCCGCGGGCCTAAGGCCGGCGGCATCGGGATGCCTTTTTACCCGGAAGCCCAAAGGGCGCCGCGTCTGCTTCGGGAAAGATCGCTTCCAAGCTCAACCCCGGGGCGGCGGCGCCCTTTTTATTTGGATCTTCTCCCATCTCCGGGGGATGGTTAGGCGGCACGGTATTCGGCCAACGGCGAAACCGCGCGGGTTTAGCCTTTTTCCACACCTTTTCGAGGGAACCCAACGGGCGCCGGAGTATGTTTGAGCACGCGATGATCAATCGAAATCGAGATGGAGTGGGAGATCGTATAAGTCCGTAAGATCAAGCATGCGGAGTTACGGAGGCGCCGAGAAAAGAAGTGGGAAAAGGCGTGAAGAACCCGCGCCGCCGGGCCGAATACCGTGCCGCAGGCCCCGGAGATGGGAGATGAATCTTTTATTTCCGGATGCCGGGGGGACGTCGCGCGCGCTTTTATGTTATCATCCGGATAAAGGGAGCTCCCCATGGATAAAGACCATCTGAACGAATCCCTGATTGAACTGCGCGACGAGCTGCGCTCCGTCACGGCGGTCGACGACTCCTCGCGCGAGACCCTGCGGCGGCTGGATGACGACATCCACCGCATCCTGAACAATGAAGGCGGCGTGCCGGCCGAACATCACGCCAGCCTGCGGGAAAGCCTTCAGGATTCCATCCAGGTCTTCGAGGCCTCCCATCCCACCGTCACGATCCTGGTCGAGCGCCTGATCAAGGCTTTGAGCGACATGGGGATATGATGAAGACGTCCCTCTTCGTTCGCTAGTGCCGGTTTCTTTCTCGATCAGGCCAGCAGCGAGCCGAGGGCGATCGAATAGTACTTCGAGTCTTCACTGTCGGACCGCGAGGTCAGCACGCACGGGCAGTTGGCCCCGGCCACGACCGCCGCGTTCTCGCCGCCGGCCAGGTAGGAGCAGGTCTTGAAGAAGACATTGCCCGCCTCGATGGCCGGGAAGAGCAGGATGTCGGCGTCGCCGGCCACTTCGGATTTGACGCCCTTGATCTCGGCGCTCTCCTTGGAGAAGGCCACGTCCAGGGCCAAGGGGCCGTCCACGATGGCGCCCTTGATCTGGCCGCGCTCGGCCATCCGGGTCAAAAGGGCCGCGTCAAGGGTCGCCTGCATCTTGGGATTGACCTTTTCCACGGCGCAGATGATGGCCGCCTTGGGCTTGTCGATGCCCAGCCGCTTGGCGGCCTCGATGCAGTAGGCCAGGATCTGGGCCTTGGCCTCCAGGTCCGGATAGGGGATGACCGCCGCGTCGGCGCAGACGATCAGCTTTTTCCAGCGGGGCACCTGGATGATGCTGACATGGGACAGGAGCCGGCCCGGCTTGAGCAGGCCCTTTTCCTTGTCGATGATGGCCTTGATGTAGACCGAGGAATCGATCAGGCCTTTCATGAGAAAATCGGCTTCGCCGGCGCGGACCCGGGCGACCGCGTCCGTCAGGGCCGAGGCCTGGTCGGCGTGGTCGACGATGGTGAAGAGGCCGGCATCGACCTTGTTCTCGGCCGCGACCTTCTCGATTTTGGCCTTGGATCCGGTCAGAACGGCCTTGACCAGGCCCTCGCGGCAGGCCCGGCCTACGGCCTCGATGGTATGGGGGTCCTCGCCGCAGGCCACGGACAGCCGCTTGACCGGCTTGCCTTTGACGTGCTCGACGATCTGTTGCAGCGACGTGATCATGGATGATTCCTCCGCCCCGCCCGGCGGGGCCCGCCGATATTATGAATAGATCTTGGCCTTTTCCTCGCCCCGCAGAACCCGCAGGCCGGCGGCGGCCAGGGCGACCATCTCGTTCTCGCCGGGATAGATGAAAACCCGGCCCAGGAAGCCGGTCCGCTCGACGATGGCGTCGATGAACTTCCGGCTGAAGGCCAGGCCGCCGGTCAGGACGATGCCGTCCACGGTGCCGCGCAGGACGGTCGCCGCGCCGCCGATGCCCTTGGCGATGGTCGCGGTCATGGCCTCGAAGACGACGGCGGCTTCGGGATCGCCCGCCGCGATGCGGGATTCGACCTGGCGCATGTCGTTGGTCTTGAGCAAGGCGACCATGCCGCCCTTGCCCGCCAGCTTGCGCTTGAGGTCGTCCTTGGTGAACTGCCCGGAGAAACAGAGATTGACCAGATCGTAGGCCGGGACCGTGCCCGCCCGCTCGGGGGCGATCGGGCCCTCGCCGTGCAGGGCGTTGTTGACGTCCACGACCCGGCCTTTGAGGTGGGCTCCGACCGATATCCCTCCGCCCAGGTGGCAGACGATCAGATTGCAGTCTTCGTAGGCCTTGCCCAGCTCCTTGGCCGCCAGCCGGGCCGCGTACTTGTGGTTGAGGGCGTGGAAGATGCTTCGCCGCTTGATCTCAGCCATGCCCGTCAGCCGGGCCCAGTCGGCCAGCTCGTCGACCACGACCGGATCGACGATGTAAGCGGGGATGCCGAGAGGCCGGGCGATCTCGTCGGCGATCAGCCCGCCCAGGTTGGAGGCGTGCTCGCCCTGGATGCCCTGGAACAGATCCTCCAGCAGGCGTTCGTTGACGGCGAAGATGCCGCTGGGGATGGGGTTCAGCAGCCCGCCGCGGCCGATCACGGCATCGAAGCTCGAGGCGTCGATGGCCTTTTCCTTGAGCACCCCCAGGATGATGTCCTTGCGGAAGCCTTTCTGCTCGACGATGCGGGCGAAGGGGGCCACTTCTTCGGTCGAATGGGAGATGCTTTGGGAGAAAACTTCGTTCTCGTCTTCGTAGACGGCGATCTTGGTCGATGTCGAGCCCGGATTGATGATCAGGAGACGCATGGCGATCCTTTCAGGCCTTCTTGTCGGAAGCGCCGGGTTTGGTGATGGGCAGTCCCTGCTTGCAGAAGGGGCAGACGTCGGGTTCAAAAGCCTCGACCTTGAGGGCCAGCAGGCTGCCCACGGGCTTGCCTTCGACCGGGATAGCGCCGCCGCTGCGGTCCACCAGGACATAGATGCCGGCCACTTCGACCGACTTCTCCTTGAGGGCGGCGACGACTTCGTTGATCGAACCGCCGGTCGTCAGGATGTCCTCGACGATGACGGCCCGCGAGCCTTCGATGCCGGCGAAGCCGGCCCGGAAGGCCATCTTCTCCTCGACCCGCTGGCTGAAGGCGAACTTTTTGCCCAGCTTGAGAGCCGTGAGGAAGCCCAGGGCGATGGCCCCGTAGGCGGGGGAGACGACGTAGTCGAAGTCGGGAACTTCGCGGCGGATTTTCTCGACCAGGAGGTCGATGATCTTGTCCATGACGGCGGGCTTCTCGATCAGCCGGATCTTCTCGAAGTACCACTCGGAATGCTTGCCCGAAGTCAGCTTGAAATGCCCCCGCAGCAGGGCGTCGGAATCCTGGAAAAGCTTCAAGACCTTGTCATTGAGGTCGAACATGGAGCCGTCTCCTTGCGAGGATGGCGCCTCCCTTGCGGCGAGGCGGGCGAATTATATCCTAAAGCCCGGGCGGCCCAAAATCTCGGGATGGGAAACTAATGTGGCTTGAATTGTAAAGGATAAGTCCTGGTTGTTCAGCGCCTTGACGGCCTTAGAGATGGAGTGATAGTCTCTGCTTATGTCAGAGGGGGAATATCTTCGGACTTCGAGTATAGCTGACTTTGTCTATAACCATTCTTGAACCGGATCATCCATATGGATATCGAAAAGTTTTTTAAAGAGTTCCAAGACCATTTAGCCCCGCGGCTCGATACTTATGAACAGGCGATCTATTTATAGTTATTTCGACGCACGCATTTTATCGGTCTTAAAGAGGCAGTTATAGGTTTCAAGTCCGCTCGTCGCCGAATGGCATGTGGTGTTGGTGAGAAGGGTAAGCCGATGTCTGAGACCACGGCTTACGTGAAGCTAAGATCACTTGAAGAGAAGGGATGCATAAGGATTTTAGACAGTACCCGTGATGGCCATAAGATCGGGTTTTATCTTCCATCCGAAATCTTGGGCGTCGTGGGGACTGAAGTGCCCGTTGTGCCTCCTGATCTTGAAACACAAGATTTCTTCAATGTCGCTGAGAACCGCAACAGAATATTATTGCGCGAAGAGTATCGTTGCTTCTATTGCCTTCGCCAGATCAACGCAGAGAACTATGTAATCGAACATGTTGTGTCACGCCCGTCGGGCAACGACACATATCGAAATGTCGTCGCGGCCTGTAGACAGTGTAACAATCGAAAAGGCTCGAAAAATGTCGAAGATTGGATCCGGACTTTATATAGAGAAGGACTTCTTGAAGAAGCCGAGTTTCGGAAACGCGTATCTTACCTGGAGCGATTACGGTCAGGTGAACTTAAACCACTGCAGATTACGGACTAACAACAACATTTTCCGAAAGGGGCTATACGTCACCCCGCATGTGCGTGAAGGAAATACAGAGTTATAAGACAGCGAAAGTACGTAAAGCAGTCGCTCGACTATTATTAACTGTCAAACTCCGTCTCGCCTCATTTGGTCACTTGTGATCCCGCAAAATATATTTACGGAATGGGTCTTGAGAACTGCTTCCGATTTCAACAAGGACTCCATCTTCCACCATCCGGCGTAGCCGCGTCCTGGCGGTTCGATCGGATGTTTTCCAAAGCTTCGCGGCGGATTGCGTTGAAATATGCCCTTCCTCGCTAAGGCGCTTTAGGAGTACGGTCCGCCATTCCGAGCGCGCCGGAGCGATTGTTCGTTCGCCGAATAATGTTACCCGGAAGTTTGTTCCCAGTTCTTCAAAGCGGGGTTCGGGGAGCCCCATTGCTGAACATGCGGAAGCGATACGACCAAGGCCGGAGCCCCATTGCTCGATAAGGCCCAATTCTCGGAACGTTCGGCCAATCACCCGATTGCGGAGACGCGAGACGCCGGCTAATGCGGCTTCCATGGTCAGGCCGAAGGGGAGTAATCCCGGATTCGTGATTTCAATCCGGTCATCGAAGACGGCAACCTTCGTCCCGGCTCCGCCGATAGAATAATCGGCATGAACAACGGCATTAATGACGGCCTCGCGTATCGCTTCGACCGGATACTCGGGTGTGTCATGCCTGCGTACGCTTCCGATCGTTATGCCTTGCCGTGTGTGGCGTGCAACGAACGCGATGACGCTTTCAACGGCTTTCGGAAGATGTTCGTTGATTTCCGTATGATCAAGGAACTCAGCCGTATTTCGCCCGAGGAAACGGGCGCAGCGGATCGTCGCCGAAGGGAATAATCGTTCTCTCGGCTTGCCAAAAAGGAGCATCGCACCGATGCTGGGAACTTCACGCGCCCCACGCCCGACTAGAAGTCCCAGGGTTCGCTGCTTCGGTAGAGTCAGCGGGCGGGCCATTTCGGCGAACAGCTCGGAAGCAGCTCGGAAGTCGATATCTTCCGAGCTCGTTTCCAAGCAGGGTTGCTCATCGAAGAAGGTATTTAGGGCCAGTCGGCGAATCTCCGCTGTAAGCTCCGGTCCGGCTGATCGATTAGTCGAACCGAGCCTGATATAGACGCCGGTCTCCGCTCCGTCGGCAAGGGCATAGAAAGGTCCGCCCATATGAGCCACTGTCACAGTGATAAGCTGGAGCTTTCGCCAAGGCCGGATTTGAATGTCCGGGACCAAGAGCGGACGGATTCCGTCCGAGAAGGCGTTAGCCAATCGAGTCTCATCCGTGACGGGATCCTTTAGCCCAACGATTCGTTTGGTTTTATCTTCTACCCCGATGACAATAGTCCCGCCAGCCGTATTAGCGAAGGCGACTATGGTCCGGATGATGGGCGTAAGCGAATGGCAATTCTCCTTGAATTCCAGGGTTTTGCCTTCGTTACGGGCCAAATATTCTTCCATCTTCTCCCCGCTTTTCGATACCCCCTGCTTTCAGTCCTTATTATCGCCTAGAAATTCCGGAAATCAAAGGGACAAAGGCATACCCAGAACCGGAATCGTGCGCTTTGACTTGCCGGTGCGGCTGGTATAAAACGGGATGCGCATGACGTCCCGCGAACGCGTCCTGACCGTCTTTTCGCACCGTGTGCCCGACCGCGTCCCGGCCTGGTGCGGGGCCTCGCCGGAGTTCCGGGCCATGCTGCGTGCCCGGCTCGGCTTGGGCCAGGACGACGAAGTTTTATCGCGGCGGCTGGGCGACGATTTCCGGCGCGTTTTCGCCCGCTACGCCGGCCCGGCCGAACACTCCCCGTCTTCCTGCTTTTCCCATCCCGAAGCGACTTCGCGCACGCCCTTCGGAGTTGAGCGAACGGGGTACGGCTACGGCCAGCCGCTGTCTCATCCCTTGGCGAATGCGGCTTCCGCCGCCGACGTCGAGCGCTTCGCCTGGCCCGATCCCGGCTGGATGGATGTCTCTGCCATCCGGGCCGAGGCGCTCGCCTGGGGCGGCGAATACGCCGTGTTGGGCGGCGACTGGTCGCCGTTCTTTCACGACGCCATCGACTTGTTCGGGATGGAGATGTTTATGACCCTGATGGTCGAGGCGCCCGCGGTCGTCGAAGCCGCCCTGGCCCGAATGGCGGATTACTACGCTGCGGTCAGCCGGCGGATCTTCGAGGCGGCGGCCGGAGCCATCGACATTTTCTTCATCGGCAACGATTTCGGGACCCAGACGGGGCCGGTCGTAGGCCCGGCCATGTTCCGCCGCTTCTTCGCGCCGCACCTGCGGCGCCTGACCGATCTGGGGCATGCCTTCGGCCTCAAGGTCCAGCTCCACTGCTGCGGCGGATTCGCGCCGCTCATCCCGCTCATGATCGAGTCGGGAATCGACGCCCTGCAGTCGCTCCAGCCCGACGCGCGCGACATGGAGCCCGGGCGGCTGAAGCAACTGTATGGGCGGGACATCGTCCTCAACGGCTGCCTCGACACCCACCATCTCTTAATCGCCGGCACTCCGGACCTGGTCCGCCGCGAGACCCGGCGCATCCTCGAAGCGATGAAGCCCGGCGGGGGATATATCGCCTCGCCCAGCCACGACTATCTTTTGCCCGAAACGTCGGTCGAAAACACCCTGGCCCTTTACGAGACGGTGCGGGAGTTTGGGGGATATGCATAGCGGTCGTTTTCCCAACCTCTATTTCGTTGGACAAGCGCGCGCTCAAAAATCCTTCGGCGCGAGGATTGGGTTCCCTCGCGGAGGGGCGCGGAAAGGCTGAATCCGCGCGGTTTCGCCGTTGGCCGGGCACCGTACCGCTTGACCATCCCCCGTAGTTGGGAGAAGATCGACATAATGAGAGGCAAGAAAATGAATAAGATAACCCGATCGCTGATTCCGGCGCTCGTCATTCTTATGGGAACGATGCTGCTTTTTGCGGCCGCTTGCAGCCCTGGCGCCGATAAAGCCGAGGCCGAAGCGGGGCCCGCTCCCGTGCGCCTTCTTCCCGAGGACCAGGTCCGCATGTCCAACGACCCGGCCAAGACCGAGCTTTTCCGCGACGCCGGCCTCGGCCTTTTCATCCATTGGGGCCCCAACTCCCAGCTCGGGACGGAGATCTCCTGGCCGCTCAACAACGCCTCCGACGACTACGTCAAGCGCTACTACGCCCTGGCCGAGACGTTCAACCCGGCGGCCTTCGACGCGGCCGCTTGGGCCCGCCTGGCCAAGCTGGCCGGGATCGAGTACGTCTGCTTCACGGCCAAGCACCACGACGGCTACGCCATGTTCGACACGGCCTACAGCGACTTCAAGATCACCAAGTCGCCTTACGGCAGGGACATCGCCGCCGCCGTGGCCGAGGCCTTCCGCAAGGAGGGCATCCTGCTCGGGTTTTACTATTCGCCCGGCGACTTCCGCTACCAGTTCGAGACCGGAAAGCGCTTCGCCCATCTCTACGAGCCCGACTTCACCGCCGAGGCGCCGTTCGGCCCGCTCAAAAAGGGCTTCGCGGACTATGAGCGGGGACAGGTCGAGGAGCTGCTGACCAAGTACGGCGACGTCTTTATGATCTGGTTCGACGGCAAGTGCGAGCCGCTGAAGAAGCGGTCCTGGCAGGTCAAGCAGGACGTCTTCATTGGTCGGGGCGAGATCCCCACTCCCGAACAGGAGATTCCCGGCCGGGCCGATGACCGGGCCTGGGAAAGCTGCATGACCACGAGCTGGCAGTGGTCCTACCAGCCCAACGCCGACGTCCGTACGGCGGCCGAAGTCATCGGCAACCTGATCCACATCCGGGCCCGCGGGGGAAACATGCTGCTGAACATCGGGCCGCGGCCCGACGGGACGATCGCCCCGGCCGATGAGGCGCTGCTGCGCGAGCTGGGCTTGTGGATGAGCCTTTACGGCGAAGGCGTGCGGGGCGTGAGGCCCTGGACGACGACCAACGAAGGGAATGTCTGGTTGACCGCGAAAAAGTCCGACGGGACGGTCTACGCCTTTGTCGACCTGGACTATGGCATGGCGGGGATCAAGTCCGCGGCCGGCGCCCGCTTCACTTTGAAGTCCGTGAAGAGCGGCCCCGGGACCAAGGTCTCGGTTCTGAGCCAGGCCGGCGGCGTGGAGTGGAGCGAGGACAAGGCGGGGCTTCACATCACGGTCGACCGGACTCACACCATCCAGCTCATCAAGACGCCGGCCGCGCTGGCCAAGGCGCGCGGGGACAAGGCCCCCAGCCTCGCCTGGGGCCCCGACTGGCCGATCGTCGTCAAGATCACGAACGCGGCGGCGGGAAGCGCGCCCCAGGCGGCGCCCGCCGGCGCGGGCAAGTAGCGGGAAAGCGAAACCAAGTCAGGACAGGAGGGAACATGTCGTTTAAAGGAGTCGCCGCGGGTTTTCTAGGAGGCTTGTTTGTCATCGCCGTGACGTCCGCGCGGAAAGGCCCGGCCCCGAAGCCGCAGGTCCAGCGGTTCGGCCAGATCATCGCCTTGAAGCCGGACAAGCTGGCTTATTACAAGGAACTGCACGCGGCCGTCTGGCCGTCCGTGCTGAAGCAGATCAAGGCGTCCCATATCCGAAATTACTCGATCTACCTGAAGGAGATCGAGAAGGGCAAGTTCTACCTCTTTGCCTACTTCGAGTACATGGGCAGAGACTTCGACGCCGACATGGCCAAGATGGCCGCCGACCCCGAGACCCAGCGCTGGTGGAAGGAGACCAATCCCTGCCAGACCCGGGTCCCCCTGAGCGGCGAGAAGGACTGGTGGTCGGCCATGGAAGAGGTCTTCCACATCGACTGATCCGGCGCCAAAGGGAAGACGATTGGACAAAGCCCTGCGGCTGGCGTGGCCTGATCTGGCCGTGATCGCCGTCTACCTGGCGGGCATCGTCGGGCTCGGCCTGTGGGCCTGGAAGGGGAGGCGGTCCCACACGGGATCCAGCCAGGAATACTTTCTGGCCGGAGGATCCTTGCGCTGGCCGGTCATCGGCCTGGCTCTTTTCTCGACCAACATCTCCACCACCCACCTCGTCAGCCTGGCCCAGGAAGGCTATGTCAACGGCTTGGCCTACGGCAATTTCGAGTGGATGGCCGCCTTCCTGCTCGTCGTGCTGTCGTTCTTCTTCGCCCCGTTCTACATCCGCTCCCGCGTCGCCACCCTGCCCGACTTCCTGGAGAAGAGATACAGCCGGGCCAGCCGCGACTGGCTGGCGGTCCTGTCGATCTTCTCGGCGATCTTCATCCACATCGGCTTCTCGCTTTACACCGGGGCCGTCGTCCTGAAGGGACTCTTCGGCATCCCGATCAACGTGAGCATCATTCTGACGGCCGTCCTGACCGGCCTCTACACGATCGTGGGAGGGCTGCTGGCGGTGGTCCTGACCGAATCCGTCCAGACGATCGTCCTGATCGCCGGGGCGGCCTGCGTCGTGGTCATCGGACTCGTCCAGGTCGGCGGCTGGGGCGGGCTGGCGGCTTCGGTCGAGCCGGTCAAGTTGACGATCCTGCGCACGGCGGCCGAGACGCCCAGCCTGCCGTGGTACGCCGTTTTCCTGGGCTATCCCGTAATCGGGCTGTGGTACTGGTGCGCCGACCAGACCATCGTGCAGCGGGTTCTGGGGGCCAAAGACGAGCGCAACGCCCGGCTCGGCCCGCTCTTCGCCGGGTTCATCAAGATCCTGCCGGTCTTCCTGTTCGTTCTGCCCGGGGTCATCGCCGCCGGCCTGGTCCGGCAGGGCAAGCTCCCGGCCTTCGGCGATTCGGCCGATACCTACTCCGTCCTGATCAATCATCTCCTGCCGGTCGGGCTCAAGGGCGTGGTGGCGGCGGCGCTTCTGGCCGCGCTCATGAGCACGGTGTCGGGGGCGTTGAATTCCATCGCCACCCTGTTCAGCCTGGACCTCTACAAGCGCTGGCGTCCGGCCACCTCCGACCGCAAGCTGACCCTCGTCGGCCGCATCGTCACGTTCGTGGCCATGATCGCCGCCATCCTGTGGTCGCCGCTCATCAGCCACTTCCAGAGCATCTTCCAGGGCATCACGGCCCTGATCTGCTATATCGCGCCGCCGATCACGGCCGTATTCCTTTGGGGCGTTTTCTGGAAACGGGCCTCGGCCAAGGCGGCGGCGACGACGTTGACGATCGGGTCGGGGCTGGGATTCGTCGTTTTCTTCCTCGACTGGTTCAAAGCCAAGACCGGCTGGAACGTGCCTTCGATGATGGCGACGTTCTACCTGTTCGTGATCTGTTCGCTCGTCCTGGCCGTCGTTTCGTATCTCAAGCCCCAGGTTCACACGGCCGAGAGCGAGGCTCTGGTTTGGAAGAATCCCTGGGCCGCGGTGCGCGGGGCGGCTTGGACGGGAATCTTCGACTACCGGTTCGTGGCGGCCGTCCTGGTCGCGGTCATGATCGCGCTGTACGCCGTCTTCGCCTGAAGCTTCGCCGCTACGACCAGATCTTCAGCGGGAAAAGCGCGGCGATGCGGTCGTAATCCGCGTCGTTGTGAAGGAGATGAAGTCCGTGATCGATAGCGGTCTGGGCGATCAGGCAGTCTATGGTGGAGGAAACGGCCAAGCCTTTGCGGCGAAGATCGAAGTACATCCGTGCGGCGGCCCGGTACGAAGCCGGGCCGTTTTTAAGGTCGTAGAAGCGTTGGCTCCCGAGGTATTCGACCAGCAAGCGGAAATCCTCCTCGTCCGCGGCGCCCTGCAAGACCTCGGCGAAGGCCAAGGGGGAAATACCGAAGGGGAGGCCAGCCTCGAGAATCTCTTCCATCCGGCGAACGGAGTCGTTCTCGTCGCCCCGGAAATAGGCGATGAGAACCGACGAATCCACGAGAATCATCGCGATCGGGCCGCTTTGGGATCGTAGCCTTCGGAGAAATGGACCTTACCGCGGATATCCTGCAGTCGGCGGACTTTAAGGTCATGGACATAGTCCTCAAGCGCCTTCTGGACGACATCCCGCTTGGTCCGGAGCTTCGAAAGATCCATGGCTTCCTTCATCAGCGCATCATCGATGACGATGTTTGTCCTCAATATACACCTGCTAATACATATTAGATGGTGTATAAGTTGGTGTCAAGATATAAATTTTTTCGATATAAATAAAGACAGCTAAAAACGAGAAATTTCTCAAGGGGGGCAGAGGAGGTTCGAAGCCGGTCGATCACTCGCAGACGGGGGCGGGCCTGTGCCGCAGGGCGCTCATCATCAGGGCGTAGGCGCAGCCGACGCCCGGCCGAACCTTGATGGCGTCGAAGGGGCAGTTGCGCATGCAGGCGCCGCACTCGATGCACAGGTCGCGATCGGTCATCTTGGCCTTGCGCTCGTCCGCCATGACGAAGACGGCGTGGGGGCAGACTTCCGCGCACTTGCCGCAGCCGGTGCATTTGTCCCGGTCGTATTCGAGGGTGACGACGTTTTCGAGGTATCGAAGCGACATGGTGTTCTCCCTTGTCAGGCGACGACGGCGGCGGCGATGAAGGCCCCTAATCCCAGCCCGGCGGATAGGATCATCAGGGGCACCGCCGTTTTCATCTCCTTGACCACGCCCGAAAGCGAAGTGATCGGGCTCGATCCCGTGAAGTTCATGGCGATGAAGGCCGCGAAGGCGGGCAGGATCAGCAGGTACGAGGCGGCCGACAGCCAGCCTCCGGCTGTCGCGGGAAGCCCGTTGAGGGCCAGGAAGCCGGCGGTCCAGAGAAAGCCCAGCAGCCAACCCTTGAGCGAGAACGCGCGAACGGGGATCCAGGGCAGCAGCGCGGGGACGACGACGGTTCCGATGAAGACGGCGCCCAGGACCACGGGCAAGTTGAAGGAGAGGAACTTCACGCCGATAAGCCCCAGGGCCCATGCGATAAGGATGCCCAGGAAAGTTTTGCTTTTGATGACCATGGCGATCTCGACCGGAGTCAGGATGATGCGGTCCTTGAACAGGAAGCGGGCCCGGCGCATCCGGGGCGTCGCCTTGGAGCCCGCATCCAGGAAGGCGGGCAGGTCTTCGGCCCGGATGGGCCCGTAGACGACGCGAAACTTCGTCCGCTTGGCGACTTCGTGGGCGGCGACGCCGGGAGCTCCCAGCTGGGGCAGGATCAGGGTTCGATGGGAAACGACGCGGGCCAGGCCGGCGGCTTCCATGCGGGCCACGAGTTCGTCCGTGCCGAACGTGCCCTTGCCCGCGGCGCACCAGACGTTGATGCCGCGGGTGTCGAGGACGAGGATCCAGCCATCTCGGCCGTCGAGCGAGCGCCGGAGATAGTCGAAGCTCATTTTGTAGTTGCCGGTGACGAAGACGGGGGACCAGGCGTCGGGCTTGCCGAAGCCGTAGAGCCCCGGGCGCACGGCATGGCTCATCCGTTTGATGCTGAGCCGGGCCAGGAGCGTCCCGTTGCGGTCGGCGCGATTGAGCCGAGTGGCGACGAGAGGAACGTCTCCTTCCGCCGTTTCGACCGATCCGATAATCCAGGCATGATCGGCGGGAGTCAGAGGAGCGGGACGGGCTTCGGTCTGCCCGCCCTCCGGCTTGGCCGCCGGGGGGCCGCAGCAGCCGCCTTCGCAGCCGCAGGAAGCCTCTTCGGGATTCTTAAGAAAGCGGTCAAACACCTTGGTCATGGCCTGCGCCCTTTCCGGCAGCAGCCGGTTTCGTCGTTCATCCGCGTGACGGCGTCGACGAATTCGCCGACGGCTTCCAGGATCGCATCCCGCCGATTCTCCGGCAGGAGGTCGACCACCTTGTCGTAGAAAGCGTTGTTGCGGGTCTCGATCTCGTCGAGGGTCTTGCGGCCTTGCTCGGTCAGCCGGATGCTGACGAAGCGGCGGTCCTTGTCGCCTGTCCGCCTGTCGACCAGGCCGATAATGACGAGGCCTTGGATGGTGCGGCTCAAGGTGCTGGCATCCAGACCCAGGGCGCCGGCGAGATCGACCAGGCTGATCTCGCCCCGGTTCCCGATCTCGATCAGGGTATGGCATTGGGCTGTGGTCACGCCGCAGCAGTCGGCTTCGCCTTCGAAGACGCCTCCGGATTCGCGCTCCAGGATTCTCAACTTTTCCCGCAGGGAGTTTATTTTTTGTGCGTCCATGATAATACCAAATGTTTTATTGTGAAATAAATGTAATATACAATTATTATCGTGTCAACATATTTTTTTTAAGGCGCGATTTCCGAATGGATAATCCCGGAGTCGGCCGGGCTTCAGTTACCGGCCAGCGCCAGCCAGGCGGGCAGGGAGTCGAAGAGCTTTTTCATGATGGCTTTGGATGCGGCCTGGAAGACCTCGATCTTGCCGTAGGCCTCGCCGCCGTGGGTGTTGACCAGGTCGGTGACGCCGCGCAGGATAAGAACGCGCCTGCCGTTGCGGGCCGCCGTGTAGGCGATGGCCCCGGATTCCCAATCGCCCGCCGCCGCGCCGTACTTGGCCCGTAAGCCGGCGATGGCGGACGGATCCAGGTCCTGGTCGGCCGAGACGAGCGCTGTTCGCACGACATCGATGGGCGGTTGGCCCGAGAGCCAGGACAGGTCGATATCGGTCGTGTAATCCCGGATGGCGCCTTCGTAGTCGCCCATTCGCTCGACGATGTCATAGATGACCGTGCGGGACGCCAGGATGACGTCGCCGCGTCCGATGGCTCCCTCGAATCCGCCGCACGTCCCGAGGTTGAGGAGCAGGCCGGGAGCGAAGCGGTCGATGACGTATTGGGCCGAAGCGGCGGCCGCCACTTTCCCCCAGCCGCCGTGAAGAACGAGCACGCGGCGCGACGAGCCGTCGGGGAGGCGGAAGTCGCGGATGAAGTATTCGCCGAAGGGGGACCGCTCGTAACGTTCACCGGGAAAAAGCCCGCGGACGACGGCCCACTCGGCATTGGCGGAAACAAGAACCGCGGCGGGAACATGTTCCCCGGCCTGCCCGGCCGACAGGGGTGCGGTCGGCGTACCGAGACCGATAAGAAGAACGATGATTGTTACGATTCGCGCATGCTTCAGCATCTCATGACTCCCAAGAATAGGGGGTACAGTATACCTAATCTCCGAATCCTTAAAAAGAATGGTTCATCTCCCATCTCCGGGGGATGGTTAGGCGGCACGGTATCACCGTTCGGGGGAACGGAGCCATATGCCGTGGCCAGATTGAGACATATACTTAGTCCAGGGGGATCAAAAACGGCATATGGTCGGCCAACGGCGAAACCGCGCGGGTTTAGACTTTTTCCACACCTTTTCGAGGGAACCCAATCCTCGCGGGGACTTTCGAAGCGACGTCCCTCCAAGGACTGCGAAGCGCGGCGGGGCGCCGGAGTATGTTTGACACCGTTTTTCAAGAAATGAAAAACGGTGCGAGAAAAGAAGTGGGAAAAGGCGTTAAGAACCCGCGCCGCCGGGCCGAATACCGTGCTGCAGGCTCCGGAGATCGGAGATGAACTAAAAGAATGAGAGGGCATCGTACTTAATCCACGATTTATTATCTCTCCGTCCGGCCGGGAAATAGGTGATTACGTATGGTGTCCCCCTATTCTTTCTTGATAGAATGGACGGCATCAGGAGGCCCCCATGGAGCATGCCCTTACGGTCGGCAAACATATTTGGCGGCGTCTCTGGAGTTTCCTGGCCGGAGCCGGGATGATCGCGGCGTCCGTTCTGACCATCCGCCATTTCTATATGGCCAACTTCCCCGATTCGATCTACAAGGGCGCCTTCTGCGACCTCAGCGCCTTTTTCAACTGCGACGGCTCGGCCTTCTCGTCGATCGCCCAATTCTTGGGCGTGCCCATGGGCTGGTTCGGCCTCGCCGTCGGTTCGCTCGTCGTGCTGGGGGCGGTCTTTCCTTCGCCGCGGTTCGAGCGGACCAACAAGTCCCTGGCCCTGCTCAACGCTCTGGGCGTTCTCGGCCTGCTGGGCTATTCGATCTTCGGTCTCAAATCCCTCTGCCTGCTGTGCAGCGGCTATTACCTCTTTTCCCTCTTGAGCTTCTTCCTGTTCTGGAAATTCGGGCTGCGGGGCTCCGCGAAGGGGCTCGGCCGCTTCTTCGGCTCCTATCTCAAGCCGTCCATTCCGATCCTTCTCGCCGCCGCCATCGCGGTCGGGGCGGGAGGCTACGGCTTCCACGAGTTCACCATGGCCAAAACGCAAGCCCAACAGGGCGGCACCGCGGCCAAGATGGCCAAGGAGTTCTTCAGCCTGGCCGTCGTCCCCGAACCGAGCTTCATCTCGCCCTACCGGATCGCCCAGGCGACCGAGCGCTGGGAGGACGCCCCGATCCGGATCATCGAGTTCTCGGACTACACCTGCCCCGACTGCCTCTTCCTCCACCAGCAGCTCACCCAGCTCAAGAAGGACTTCGCCGGCAAGATGAACATCGCCTACCAGTTCTTCCCGCTCGAGGGCAAGTGCAACAACGTCGTGGAGAAGGACATCCACCCCGGGGCCTGCGACCTGGCCCTGATCGCGGCTTACGATCCGGGGAGGTTCCCCTCCCTCCACGAGGAGATCTTCGCCAACTTCCAGGAAGCCAAGAAGCCCGAGTGGCGGGCCGACCTGGTCAAGCGCTACGGCCTGGAAGCGGCCTTGACCGATCCGGCGACCAGGGACATGATCGAGCGCATCATCCAGACCGGGGCCGAGTACGACAAGACCTCGGATAAATACTCCCATGGCATCCGCTCCACGCCGACGATGATCATCAACGGCCGGATGATCATCGGCACCCTGCCCTACGCCAACATGAAGGCCATCCTGGAGGCCGTGCTCGAACAGTCCGGAAAGACCGGCGCGGGCCGGTTCATCGAAAATTGGGAGGAAACCAAGCCCCGGGCGAAAGCCAAGCCGGCAGCCGGCAAATAATCGTCCGGGCCTGAGCGCATGGAGGCGGCGATGAGAAACGCGGCAAGGGGAACGATGCGTCTGGCCGCGCTCGGGGCGGCCCTCGGGCTGGCGGCGCTGCTGGCGGCGGCCCAGATCAAGCCGATCGACCTGAACGCCGCCACGGCGGCCCAGCTTGCGGCGATCAAGGGCTTGACGCCCGACCTGGCGGCCAAGATCCTGGCGGCCCGGCCGTTCCGCAGCCTGGACGAGCTGGCCAAGGTCGGCCTGATCAAGGCCCAGATCGACGCCGTGCGGCCGTACCTCACGATCGGCGGCGGCCCGCGGCGCAAAGGCCGCTGGCGCAAGGCCGCCTATCGCCTGGCCCCGGGCGAAAAGGTCAACATCAACACGGCCGAGCGCAAGGTGCTGGAAGCCTTGCCCGGCATCGGCGTCGGCCGGGCGATCGCCATCATCGAGCGCCGGCCCTTTGCCCGGATCGAGGACCTGATGAAGGTCACGGGGATCAAGGCCAAGACCTTCGCCCGTATCCGCTCCCTGGTCATCGTCAAGTGACCTTACTCAAGAAACATCCGCGCGGGCTCGTTTTCATCTTCTTCACGGAGATGTGGGAGCGGGTCGGCTTCTACACCCTGATCGCCATCCTGGTCCTCTACATGGACAAGTCGCTGGGCTTCCCGGACGCCCGCAAGGGCGACATCTACGGCTTGTTCCTGGCCTTGTGCTATTTCATGCCCCTTCTCGGCGGCTGGCTGGGCGACCGGGTTCTCGGCCGCCGGACCACGGTTAAAATCGGGGCCGGGCTGATGGCCCTGGGCTATGTCGGCCTGGCGCTGTCCTCGGCCGGCCGGACGACTCCGTTCTTCCTCGGCCTGCTCCTGGTGGGCGTCGGGACGGGGATCTTCAAGGTCAACATGGCGGTCATGGTCGGAAACCTCTATGCCGGCAGGCCCCAGCTCAAGGACGCGGCCTTCAACATCTTCTACATGGGCGTCAACCTGGGGGCCATGATCGCGCCGCTCGGGGCCACGCTGGTCAGTGTCGTCTGGGGGAACTACAACATCTCGTTCTGGATCTGCGCGGCCGGGCTGGTCTTCTCGCTGGTGATCTTTCAAGCCGGCGACAAGGCCATCGCCCCAGCCGACTTCCGGGGCGCTCCGCAAGAGCCTCCTTCCGTCGCCGTCCACGCGCCGGCGGCGGCCGTGGCCCCGGCCGAGGAGAGAAGCCGCGTCGTCGCCCTGGTTCTGCTCTACTTCATCGTCATCTTCTTTTGGACCGCTTTCTACCAAAACGGCTTCGCCCTGACCCTCTTCGCCGAGCGCTCGACGAAAGCCTTCTCCTGGCTGCGGCCCGAGACTTATCAGTTTTTCGAGCCGGCCTTCATCCTGATCCTGACTCCGCTCCTGCTGGCCCTTTTCGCCCGCTGGAACGCCCGCGGCCGCGAGCCCTCCACCCCGCTCAAGATCTTCTCCGGCCTCCTGATCATGAGCCTGTCCATGCTGGTCATGGTCCTGGCCTGCCTGGCGGGCGGGAACAAGGACGTTGCCGTCATGTCGCCCCTCTGGCTGATCGGGACGTATTTCCTGGTCACCTTGGCCGAGATTCTCATCTCGCCGATGGGCCAGTCCTATGTCTCCAAGGTGGCGCCGCCCCGGCTGGCCGGGCTGATGATGGGCGGCTGGTTCGCCGCCACGGCCGTCGGCAGCTACGGCTCCGGCCTGCTGGGCAAGTCCTACGGCCGCTTCGCCCATCACCAGTACTTCCTCCTGCTCGTCGGCCTGTTGGCGGTCTCCGCCGGGCTGATCCTCGTCTTCATCAAAAAGCTCCGGCGGTTCGCCGGCTAGGAGATCGTCCATGCTGATCCGCGAAAAAGTCCGTCAAGCCGCCGCTCTCCTCAAGGAATTCGACCTGGACTGCTGGCTGACCTTCACCCGGGAAAGCCAGGTCATGGGCGATCCCGTCCTGCCGTTTCTGACCACGGGCGACGTGACCTGGCACTCGTCGTTTCTGGTGTTCAAGGACGGCAAGGCCCGGGCCGTCGTCGGCCGCTATGACCAGAAAATCGTCGAGGAGACCGGCGCCTACGACGAGGTGCAGGCCTTCGTCACCGGATTCAAGGAGCCGCTGCAGGCGATCCTCAAGGAAGCGAATCCGCGGACGATCGCCGTCAACTTTTCCAGGGACAGCGAGATCTGCGACGGACTGACCCACGGCCTGTACCTGACCCTGGTCGACGTTCTGGGCGAAATCGGGATGGCCGGCCGGATCGTTTCGGCCGAGCGCCTCGTGTCCGCCCTGCGCGAGAGAAAGTCGGCCGCCGAAATCGGGTATATGCGGGAAGCGATCCGCCAGACCCAGGAGATCTTCGCCCTGGTGGCGCCGTTCATCCGCCCCGGCCGGACCGAGAAGGAGATCGGCGACTTCATCACCGCCGAGCGGGTCAGGCGCGGCCTGCCCGCGGCCTGGGGAGCGGCGTCCTGCCCGGCCGTCTTCACCGGGCCCGATACAGCCCAGGCCCATTACGGCCCGACCGGCCGCACGGTCCAGCCGGGCCACGTCCTGAACATGGATTTCGGCGTCAAGGTCGAGTCGTATTGCTCCGATCTCCAGCGGACGTTCTATGTCCTTCGCCCCGGCGAATCCGCCGCGCCCGACGACGTGCGGCGCGGCTTCGAGACGATCGTGCGGACGGTCGAAGCGGCGAAGCGGGCCATGAAGCCCGGCGTTCTCGGCCTGGACGTCGACGCCGCGGCCCGCGGCATCGTCACCGCGGCGGGCTACGAGGAATTTCCCCATGCCCTCGGCCATCAGGTGGGCCGCTTCCCGCACGACGGCACGGCCCTGCTCGGACCGGCCTGGGAGAAGTACGCCCGCAAACCCTTCCGTCCGCTCGAGCCGGGTATGGTCTTCACCATCGAGCCTCGCCTGACCGTTCCCGGCCGCGGCGTCGTGACCATCGAGAACATGGTGGTCGTGACGGAAACGGGCGCGGCATGGCTGTCCGATCCGCAAACGGAGCTTATTCTCGCCAAGGGCTGAGCGGAGGAGCGCATGCTGTTCAAGATCTTCTGGATCTTCACCCGGGTGGCCCTTTTTTCCTGGGGCGGCGGTCCCGCCTCGCTGGCCCTGATGCAGCGCGAGGTCACCCATGCCGGCTGGATCACGTCGGGCGAGTTCGCGGACGCCGTGGCCCTCGGCAACGCCCTGCCCGGTCCCATCGCGCCCCAGGTCTCGGCCTATATCGGCTACAAGCTGGCCGGCGTGCCCGGCGCGATCCTGGCGGTGACCGGCACGGTTCTGCCCACGACCCTGCTCATGCTGGTCATGATCGTCTATTTCTTCAACATCAAGGACAACCCGGCCGTTAAGGCCATGCTCAAGGCCGTCCGCCCCGTCGTCGTCGGATTCCTGCTTTGGACGGCCTACGACATGGCTGCCAACGTCTTCGCCGCCAAGCCCCAGGGCTGGGCGGTGGCGCTGACCGCCGGCTGGGATAAAATCCTGATCGTCTTGGCCGCTTTCGTCTTGCTGACATTCACCCGGGTTCATCCGGTGGTGCTCATTATCGGGGCCGCCGCGCTCGGCTTCATCGCCTACCGCTGACCGGAAGGTGAAAAATGATCCGTAAAAGAGGGCCTAGAGAGACGGATGCGATTCTTTCCAACGCCGGACTTCGCGAGGCCGCGATAGGGAAGCCCGGCGTTAAAGGCGCCCGGATCATTTCTCCTTCAAACGTGGCCACGGCCGCCTGGGTTAAAATGAAGTGCCGGTTTGGCTGCGACGGATACGGACAGTGTTTGGTTTGCCCTCCTTTTACTCCGACAGCGGAACAGATGCGCGTCATTCTGGATTGTTACCGGCGGGCGATATTGATCCATTTTGGACCGCGGGCGGCTATAAAAGCGGTTGTAGCCGAGCTTGAACGGGATATTTTCCTGAGCGGCGCTTGGAAGGCTTTTGGCCTTGGCGGGGGCCCGTGCCATTTCTGCAGGACATGCCCTGTGGAAGGGGGATGGTGTCGGCATTCCGAACGGGCCCGCCCATCGATGGAAGCCTGCGGCATCGATGTGTTCGCCACGGCGAAAAGAGCTGGATTTCCGATAAAAGTGGTCAGGACGAGACGCCAAAGCCCAAACTATTACGGTTTGATACTCGTTGATTGAGTCCGGACGGGTTTATTTCGCGCACTCGAAGCGGTCGACGAGGATCTGGTATTCGACCGCCGGGGCGTCGGATCCGGGCCGCTTCGATTCGCCGCGAATCTCGATAACCTTGCCCCAGACCGTCAGGAAGCCGGGGCAATCAACAGGCTTCTTGGCATAGAGAACGGTCTGGCGGCCGAGCTCAAAATCGAAGTACGCGATCTCGGAATAGCCGTCGGGCCAGTGGATCATATGCTGCCAGGGCGTTTTCGATACGCGGCCTTCCAGAACGACTTTGCCGCCGACATGGCCGCCCAGGTCGTCTTGCGGGTTGATCTTGAAGTAGCCTTCGGGTCCTGGCCGCCGGCAGGAGCCTCCGGCCGCCATCAGGGCGAATCCCAGCAGGGTGACGAGTACTGTCTTGGGCATGATTTCCCTCTTGTCCGCCGTGGAGATCCGGGTCCACTATGCGCGAACGGCCCGGCTTCTGTCAACGTTTGCGGCCGCGGCGTGAGGGTGGTAGAATCAACTCGTTCTGAAAAGGTTAGGAGGACGGGGAGCGGAGAAGCTCGATGAAGGAGTGTCCGCATGAAAAAGAGCCTGGTCCTTCTTTTGGCTTTCGTCCTGGCCGCCTCGGCCGCCTGCCGCAAATCCGGGACCGCCGCTTCCGACGCTCCTGAAGCCGCCGCTTCCCAAAGCGATCAAACCGCGGAAGAGGCCCCGCTTTCCCTGGACACCGAATCGGTGATGAAGACGATCCGCGAGGGCGATGCGGCGGATATTCTCGAAATCCTGGCCCTTATGACGGCCGATCGCGAAGGCTGGGCGGCGGGGGATTATGAAGATCTGATCCGGCCGCTGTGGAACCTGTTCGCCCGGCAGTCGAGTCCCCAGGCAAACGATGCCGGTGACGAGATCCAGCGCCGCGTCTCCAACCTGTTCAATTTCGGGGACTGGTATCCGATCCTCGAGGACCTGCTGATCGTGGCCTCCGACCGCGCCGCGCAGCCCAGCGTGCGCGAAGCTGCCGCCGAGCATCTGTGGCGGTTCGCGACCAAGGACAAGGCCGGCCAGGGCTTCTCCATTCCCGCCGCGGACCGGCCCCGCATCGAGAAGACCGTTCGGTTCCTGCTGGACGATCCGGGCTACGCCCTGGAGGCCACGGCGGCCCAGACGGCGTCGATCCTGGGGATGAAATCGTCCGTCACCCGGCTCAAGGCGATCGCCGGCCAGGCCGGCGTCTCGGCCGAGCTCCGCAGTCTGAAGTTCACCGTCGGCGAGGCCCTCTTCGGGCTGGGCGAAACCGGCGCCGCCCTCGGCGTCATGCAGTCGCTGGCCGCCGGCAGCGGCGACTTCAGCGAGGAAGCGGCGGAGTTCCTGAAGAAAAACGGGAAGAAATAGCGCCGGAGACGGCGTCTCTTTTCCCGCGTCCCGGGACGGGGTATCATGTCCCCGTTTCCATGAGCCAAGCGTCGCATTCCGATCCGCCGTCCCCGCCTCCGGCCCGGTCCGAGTCGAGGGCCGAGTCCAGGCCCCGGCTGGTCTACCCGCCCGAGCTTCCGATCACGGCCCGCCGGGAGGAGATCGTCCAGGCCATCCGGCGGCGGCCGGTGGTCATCCTCTCGGGCGAGACGGGCTGCGGCAAAAGCACCCAGATCCCCAAGATGTGCATCGAGGCCGGCCGCGGCCTGCGGGGCATGATCGCGGTCACCCAGCCGCGGCGGATCGCCGCCGTGACCATCGCCAACCGCATTGCCGAGGAGATGGGCGAGCCCGTCGGACGCTCGGTCGGCTACAAGATCCGCTTCGACGACACGACGCCGCGCGACGCCTGGATCAAGGTCGTCACCGACGGCATGCTCCTGGCCGAGACCCAGGGCGACCCGCGCCTGCTGGCTTACGACACCATCGTCATCGACGAGGCCCACGAACGGAGCCTGAACATCGACTTCCTGCTGGGTATCGCCAAGACCCTGCTCCCGGTCCGGCGCGACCTGCGGCTGATCGTCACTTCGGCCACCCTGGACATCGAGAAGTTTCGGGCCGCCTTCGACGACCCGCCGGTCATCGAAGTCGGGGGCCGGACCTACCCGGTCGAGGTCGAGTACCGGCCGCCCGACCCCGAATCGAAGCAGGACCAGGACTATACCGATGCCGCGGTCGAAGCCGTCGCCGCCATCAAGGCGGAGAAGCGCTCCGGCGATATCCTCGTTTTCATGCCGACCGAGCAGGACATCCTCGAAACCTGCGAGAAGCTGGAGGCGAAGAAATACGCCGGCGTCAGCGTCCTGCCGCTCTACGCCCGTCTGCCCGGGCCCCAGCAGGGCCTCGTCTACCGGGTGACGGGCCCCAAGATCGTCGTGGCCACCAACGTGGCCGAGACCTCGCTGACCATCCCGGGCATTCGCTACGTCGTTGATACGGGCCTGGCCCGCATCTCCCAGTATCTGCCCGGGGCGCGCATCAACAGCCTGCCCATCCGGCCGGTCTCCAAGAGCAGCGCCGACCAGCGCAAGGGCCGCTGCGGCCGCGTCTCGGACGGCGTCTGCATCCGGCTCTATTCCGAGGACGACTACAACGAGCGGGCGGCCTTCACTCCGCCCGAGATCCAGCGCTCGAACCTGGCCGAGGTCATCCTGCGGATGATTTCCCTGCGGCTCGGCCACCCGGCCAAGTTCCCGTTCGTGGATCGGCCCGCCTCCGCCGCCGTCAAGGACGGCTTCGAGACCCTGCTCGAGCTGGGCGCCATCCGGCAGCAGGACGGCGAATACGCGCTGACCGAGAAGGGCCGGCGCATGGCCCGCATGCCGCTCGACCCGCGCCTGTCGCGCATGCTCATCGAGGCGGCCAAGGAGGGCTGCCTGCGCGAGGTTTCCGTCATAGCGGCCGCCTTGAGCATCCGCGATCCGCGCGAGCGGCCGCTCGACAAGGCGGCCCAGGCCGACCAGATGCACGCCCCGTTCCGCGAGGCCAGCTCGGACTTCTTAACCCTGCTCAACATCTGGGAGCGCACCCACGGCGATTTCGAGGGCCTGAAAAGCCAGGCCCGGAAGAGGCGCTTTTGCCACGAGCATTTCCTGTCCTACCCGCGGATGCGGGAGTGGGCCTACGTCCACGCCCAGGTCATGGACATCCTGCGCGAGATGCGGGTCCCTCCCGGCCGGACTCGCAAGGCCGAGATGAACAAGGCTCTCTACGCCGCCATCCACCGTTCCATCCTGTCCGGCATCTTGAGCAACATCGCCATTCTGAAAGAGAAGAACATCTACACCGCGGCCAGAGGCCGGGAGGCGATGCTCTTCCCGGGTTCGGCTCTTTTCAACAAATCGCCCCATTGGATCGCCGCGGCCGAGATGGTCAAGACCTCGCGGTTGTTCGCCCGGCTGGCCGCCCGCATCCAGCCCGAGTGGCTGGAGGACCTGGGCGGCGATTTGTGCAAGAAGAGCCGCTCCGATCCGCGCTTCGACCCCGGCCGCGGCCAGGCCGTCTGCACCGAGCGGGTGACGCTCTTCGGGCTGGAGATCGTCTCCGGCCGGACCGTGGCCTTCGGCCCGATCGACGCCGAAGAAGCCCACCGCGTCTTTGTCCGCGAGGCCCTGGTCGAAGGCCGGGCCAAGGAATCGTTTGAGTTCTTGACGAGGAATCTGGCCCTCAAGGCGCGGCTCGAGACGGCCGAGGATAAGCTCCGGCGGCGCGACATCCTGGCCGACGAGGAGCGGATGGCCGAGTTCTACGAGAGCCGCCTGGCCGGCGTCTTCGACATCAAGGCCTTACGGGACCGCATCCACCGGCGGGGCGGGGACGCGTTCCTGGTCATGACCGAAGCCGACCTGATCGAGGAGGCTCCCGATGAGGCCGAGCTGCGCCAATTCCCCGACGACCTGAGGCTGGGCGAGCGGCGCTTCCGGGCCCTCTACAAGTTCGCGCCCGGCGAGAAAGACGACGGCGTGACTTTGCGTGTTCCGGCCGAACGGATCGCCGCGGTTCGGGCCGAGCCGTTGGAGTGGGGCGTTCCCGGCCTGCTGCGGGAGAAGATCGAGGAGCTTATCCGGGGTCTGCCCAAGCGCTACCGCAAGCTGCTGGTGCCGGTCGGGGAAAAGGTCGACCTGATCATGGCCGAGATGCCGCGCCAGGAGGGTTCGCTTTTCGCGGCGCTCACCAAGTTCGTTAAAGCCAGATTCCGGGCCGAGATTCCGGTCGCGGCTTGGTCCGAGGTCGAGATCTCGCCGTATCTGCGGATGCGCGTCGCGGTGACGGATCCGCGGGGCAAGGAGCTGGCCGCGGGCCGCGACCTGGAGGCCCTGAAGAAAATGGGCCGGGAAGGGGAAGTCGAGCCGGAGACCGGGGAATGGAAGAAGGTCCAGGCCCGCTGGGAGAAAACCGGCGTCGATCCCTGGTCCTTCGAATCCCTGCCGGAGACTGTAGCCGTCGGCTACGGTGCGGCCGCTTACCCGGCGCTGGCGTCGGCCGAGGGCAAGCTCTCCGTTCGCTTGTTCAAGGATCGCGACGAAAGCCTGGTTTCGCACGCGGCCGCGATCGAAGCGACCTTGATGGGGATGTTCGCCAAGGACGTCAAGTACATGGAGCGGCACATCGTCCTGCCGCCCGAGACCCAGAAGCCGGCCCTTTTCTTCGGCGGCAAGGCGGCCCTGGAGAAAGCCCTTCTGGAACGGCTCAAGGCCGATGTTCTGCGGCCGGCCGTTCGCTCCGGCGTGGAGCTTCGGGCCTACGCCGACGGCGTCGTGCGGGCGCTGTTCGAGAAGGGACAGATCCTGGTTCAGGCGGCCGAAGCCGTCCTCGAAGCCTATCGCAAAGCGCGGACGGCGATCGAGGATATCGTCGCCTCCAATCCGTCCAGCAAGACGCTCGCGGCCCTGCGCGACGAATTCCGGGCCGAGATCGAAGCCCTGGCGCCCAAGGATGTCTTCGCAACCCGCGGCGGGGAGCGGCTCGTCCGCATGCCCGGCTATCTCGAGGCGCTGGCCGTCCGGGCCGGACGGGTCAAGGTCGACCCGGAGAAGGACCGCAAGAAAGCGGCCCAGGTCGAGCCTTTCCTGCGGGCCCTGCGGGAATTGGACGGCAGGGCGGCCAAGGGCGGCGCGGCGCTCCAGGCCGGCGTCGACGATCTGCGTTGGATGATCGAGGAATTCAAGGTCTCGGTCTTTGCCCCCGAGGTAAAAACGGCGGGGCCGGTTTCGCCCAAGCGACTGTCGGAGAAGATCCGCGAGCTCGAGGCCCAATCGATCCCCGAAAGGAAAAAGTCATGAATCCCATTTTCCCGGATGCCATCCGAAACCTTCCGCAAGCCGACGTCCCGCTGACCGGATCGATCTCTTATCTGTCGCAATCCGATACTCACCAAATCCTGTTCATGGAGTTTCATAGTGACATCGAAGTTCCCGAACACTCCCACGCGGCCCAATTCGCCATCGTCGTGGAAGGGATAATCGACTTGACGATCGACGGCGATAAACGCAGCTATGCCAAGGGGGACCGGTATTACATCCCCGCGGGCGTCAAGCATGGGGCCAAGATCCACGCGGGGTATGCGGACGTGACCTATTTTGATCAGCCGAACCGTTACTCGGTGAAACCGTAAACGGCCCAGCCGTCCCATCGATCCGGGACCGCGGTCCCGCCCTCGAGCCTTCGGCCCATTCCTTGCCGTCGGATTCTCCGTTGCTAGCCGCGGCTTGATTTTTTATTTACGTCAGTGTTACTATTCCCGCAGAAAGTAGCATGAGCATGACCAAACTCGTCCGCTTCGGCGTTTCGCTCGAAAAAGATCTTCTGGCCAAGTTCGACGCCCTGTTATCGGCGAAAGGCTACGCCAGCCGCTCCGAAGCTTTCCGCGACCTCATCCGGGGCACCTTGATCGAGAAGGATTGGAAAGAGGGGGAGAAGGTCGCCGGGGCCGTGACCCTGGTCTATGACCATCACCGCAAGGACCTCCTGGGCCGGATCATGGACATCCAGCACGACTTCCATCACCTGATTATTTCCACCCAGCACATCCATCTCGATCATGACCACTGCCTGGAGATCATCGCGGTCCGGGGCCGGGCGGGCGATGTGGGCAGGCTGGCCGATTCCCTCCGTTCGATCAAGGGCGTCAAGCACGGCACCGTCAGCATGTCCGGCGCGGACGAGAACCTGGAATGAATATGAGGACAATGAAAATTCATAGTTGAGGCGAAAGATATGAAAATAAAAAGTATGGGAATGGGAATCTTTTCTTGCTTGGCCTTAGCCGCGGCCGAGGCGCTTTTCGCAGCCGTGCCTTTCCAGGCCGGCCAATCCCCCCAACCCGTCCCCAAGGTCATCAAGCTCGATGCGGGCGAGCAGGGCTATCAGCGCGTGCTCGGCGGGCCGCCGGAGACGTCCTCGATGCGCTCGGGACTTGTCGTCCTCAAGCCCGGTGCTTCGATCGGCAGACACAATACGGACCAGTACGAGGAGCTGATCGTCGTTTTCGAAGGCCGCGGCGAGATGAGGATCACGGGGGGGCCGGTTCTTAAGCTCGAAAGCGGAATGGCGGCCTATTGTCCTCCGAGAACCGAGCACGACGTCTTCAACGTCGGTACGACGCAGCTCCGCTATTTATACATCGTGGCCGAAGAAAAGATCTCCGGGCGTTGATATGACCGCCGAACTGACCGCCCTGCTCCTGACCGCCGCCTCGCTGGGATTCGTCCACACTCTGATCGGGCCCGACCACTACATCCCTTTCATCGCCATGTCGCAGGCCCGGAGCTGGTCCCGGCGCAAGACGCTGCTCATAACCTTCCTCTGCGGGCTGGGACACGTCGGGAGCTCGGTCGTCATCGGACTGATCGGCATCGGGCTGGGCGTCGCCGTGGCCCGGCTGGAGGGCGTGGAGGCGACCCGGGGCGATATCGCCGCCTGGCTGATGATCGCCTTCGGGCTCGTCTATGGGCTCTGGGGCGTCAAGCGGGCCTTGCGCGGCCGATCCCACGCCCACGCCCATTTCCATCTGGCCAAAGCGCACGAACACGCTCATGCCCATGAGCATGGCCATACACACGAGCACGAGCATGTCCACGCGCATGTTCCGGAGCCGGCCGCGGCCGGGGAGCCCAAGGCCAACATCACACCCTGGGTCCTGTTCACGATCTTCGTCTTCGGGCCGTGCGAGCCGCTCATCCCGATCGTGATGTACCCGGCGGCCCGCATGGGCGCGGGGTCCGTTATCCTGGTCACGGCGGCCTTCGCCGTCGCCACCATCGGAACCATGATGACGATCGTCGGCCTGGGATCGGTCGGCTTGAAGGTCGCTAAGTTCGGCGGCTTCGAGCGCTGGATGCACGCGACCGCGGGCGCCATGATCTTTCTCTGCGGCTTCGCCATAAAATTCATGGGTTTGTAACGCCCGCCGTTCTCCGAAGCACCATTTGCGCCTTTCCGGCCGTCCGGCTAAGATGGGGGGCGTTCGACGGAGGACAGATGAAGCCGATCACGAAAGCTCCGGAATATTGGATGAAGCTGGCCGTGGCCGAGGCGCGGCGCGGCGTCCGGGCGGGGGAGGGCGGCCCCTTCGGCGCCGTGGTCGTCCGGAAGGGCGTTCTGATCGCCCGCGGCCACAATCGGGTCGTGGCCTCGAACGACCCGACCGCCCACGGCGAGATCGTCGCCCTGCGCCGGGCCGCCCGCAAGCTTGGCCGCTTCCATCTTCCCGATTGCGAGCTCTACACGACCTGCGAGCCCTGCCCGATGTGCCTGGCCGCGATGCACTGGGCCAGAATCAAGGTCTATTACTTCGGCTGCAACAACCACGACGCGGCCCGCATCGGCTTCGCCGACAAGTCCATCTATGAGGCCCTGGCCGGCCGCCCCGCCAAGGGTGTGCCCAGCGGCCATGAGCTTCTGCGCCCGGAGTGCCTGTCCGTCTTCGCCGAATGGTTCGGCTGCCGCGACCGTGTTCTCTACTGATCCCGCCGATTTTCTGAATCATCGCCCAATTCCGGGGATGGCAGTCCAGGGTGTCGTCCCGGCGGCTTCGGCCTCTTCTCGCCTTTTTCCACAGCCCTCTTCGGCGCCTCGGAACTGCGCATTCCAGACCGCCCGGCCTTGGAGACCACCCACTCCATTTCGATTCCGTTCGATGGTTGCGTGCTCAAACAGCCCTCGGCGGCCGTTGGCTTCCCTCAGCGAGCTATGGAAAAAGGCGCCGGCCTCGCGATTTCGCCGTTGGCCGACACCCCGAACCGCCCTGGTTCCCCGAAAACGGGCGAAGATCCAATTTTCTTGACTCCCATTTCAGCCCGGCTATATAGTTGCGATCCGGAGGCCGGAAGCCCCGTCCCCGGCCCGATCAGGAGGTCAAACATGGCTCGTCAGCTCATTCCCCGCCGGACATTCGTCAAGGACGCCGTCATGGGAGGAGCCGCCTTGTGGGCGGCCCGGCCCGGCCTGGCCTCCCTTCGCTCCGCCCCCGCGGCGGCCGAGGCCCGCATCGAGATCCTCCCGGACGAGCCGATCGGCGTGATCTCGCCCGACCTCTACGGCCATTTCACCGAGCACATCGGCGGCGTCGTCTACGACGGCATCTGGGTCGGCGAGAATTCGCCGGTGCCGAACATCGGCGGCATCCGCAAGGCCCTGGTCGACCACATGCGGCGGATCAAGCCGTCCGTCGTCCGTTGGCCGGGCGGCTGCTTCGCCGACAGCTACAACTGGCGCGACGGCATCGGGCCGCGGGACAAGCGCCCGCGCCGGACCAATTTCTGGGTCGTCGACAACGGCCTGCGCAACGCTCCAGACGGCCCCCAGAAATACGACCCGAACGCTTTCGGAACCAACGAGTTCGTCCGCTTCTGCCGGCTGATCGGCGCCCAGCCCTACCTGGCGGCCAACCTGCGCAGCGCCTCTTCGCGGGACTTCTACGAATGGGTCGAATACTGCAACGCCCCGGCCGGGCGGACGACCCTTTCGGACCAGCGGGCCGCGGCCGGCGACACGGATCCGTTCGGCGTCCGTTTCTGGGGCGTCGGCAACGAGTCGTGGGGCTGCGGCGGCAATTTCACTCCGGAAGAGTACGCCACGGAGTTCCGGCGCTTCACGGCCTGGGTTCCCGACTACGGCGTGCCCCTGGCCTTCATCGGCTCCGGCCCGAGCGGCGACGACGTCGATTGGACGAAGAAGTTCTTCGCCCACTTGACCGAGCGGGACAAGGGCCTCCTCGGCCTGCTCTACGGCTGGGGCATGCACTATTACTGCGGCACGTCGGGCAAGGGGCAGGCCATCGACTTCACCGAGGACGATTGGTACGCCCTTCTGGCCAAGGCTGTCCGCATGGAGCCGCTCATCCTGATGCAGTGGGCGGCCATGGCCGAGACCGATCCGAAGCACAGAGTCCGTTTGGCGGTTGACGAGTGGGGCGCCTGGCACCGGGCCGGGACCGAGGTCGATCCGACCTATCTCTTCGGCCAGACCTCGACCATGCGCGACGCGCTCATCGCCGGCCTGACTCTGGATATCTTCAACCGACACGCCGACAAGGTGGCCATGGCCAACGTGGCCCAGCTCATCAACAACCTCCACTCGCTGTTCCTGGCGCGCGAAGACAAGTTCACGACGACGCCCAATTTCCACGTCTTCGAGATGTACGCCGCCCACCACGGCGGCCAATCCCTGCGGACGGTTTTCTCGGTTCCCGCCATCGCCCAAGGCCAGGGCCGCGAAGCCGGCTTGCCCGGCTTGGCCGGCTCGGCCTCCCTGCGGGGCAAGGATCTCGTCCTGACCGTGGTCAATCCCCACGCCAAGGAAGCCCGCGAGGCGGAGATCGCGGTCCGCGGGGCGTCCGTGAAGTCGGGCCGGGTACGCGTCCTGCGGTCGGACGACATCCACGCCCACAACACGTTCGAAGCGCCGCACGCCGTCGAACCGGCGGACGGGGCCCTGAAGACGGGCGGCGCGTCGCTCGTCCACCGCTTCCCGGCGGCCTCCGTCACGCGGCTCGAATTGACGCTCAGCTGACCGGCGCCGGGCTCATGGATAACGGCGTCTCCATCCGCATTCCGGCCAAGCCCGGGGCGGCCGAATTGGTTTTTCAACGAAGCGGACGATGATCTTCAATCCCAGGTCGAAAGCAGTGGCCATGAAAAAACGCGAATTCCCACTTTTCCCAATCTTATGCCTTTGGGCCTTTCTCTTCATCGGCGCGGCCGTCCTGACCGGCGCGCCCGCCTCCGACCCGCCCGCGGCCCTCAAGAGGTGGACGGATCGGATCATCCCCCTGCCGCAGAGGATCGAAACGGCCGGATCCATCCGGATTTCTCCGCGCGGCATTTCCTTGTCGCTTCCCGGCGGGGAATCGCCCCTGCTTCGGACCGCCGGCGAGCTTCTCCGGCCGCTGGCCCAGGGTTCAGGTTTTGAGATCAAGGGCGCGCTGACCGGGGAAGACGTCCCGGCCGACTTGCGGGGCGCCTTGCTCGCGGCCCCGAACAGCGATCAGGCTTACGCCATCCGGCCCATCCTGCGGAAGAAGCGCTTCCGCGGGCTTCTCCTGGCCGCCAACACGCCGTTGGGTCTTCTCTATGCCGCCCGCACGCTCCGCCAACTCGTTCCGGCCGGGGCTTCCCCCGAGTCGACCCTGGAGATTCCGAGGGTCACCATCCTGGACTGGCCGGATTTGGCCGAGCGCGGCGAATGGGGCGGAAGCGCCACCCTGGACATACCCTGGCTGGCCGAGCGCAAGCTCAATACCATCGAGGTCCATGCCCAGCTCGGATTCAACGACGACGGCTCGCCCAAGGCGTCTCTCTCGCCCGTCTTGATGGAGGAGGCCGGACGCCAGGGCGTTACGATCGTCCCCATCATCCTGCACATGGAGCAGTTGGCCGGAACCGGCCTCTTCCGCCACCATCCCGAGGTGGCGGCCATGCCGAAGCCGGGCCAGCCCCTGCCCACGGATTACACGCCGCCCGTCTGCTTCTCCCACCCCAAAACGGCCGAACTGCTGTCCGGATGGATGAACCAATTGCTGGCGGTTCAGGGCGTCGAGGAAGTGGATGTCTGGCTCTCGGAGGAGTCCAACCGCTGCTATTGTCCGTTATGCGCCGGGGAGGAGCCGTTTGTCCTGGAGACGAAGGGCATCCTGCGGGCCTTCGATGCGACCCGACGTCTCCGGCCCGAAGCGCGGCTCCGCATCCTGCTGACCCAGGCCAGCCACGACGTCAACGACCAGGTCCTGGCCGTGGTCGGGCGGAACGCCAAGGTCATCTACTATGATGGGGGACGGACCTACGACAGCTCGCACCGGCCGATGATCGAGCCGGTGCTGTCGGACTTTGCCGCCGCCGGCGGCTGGATGGGCGTCTATCCCCAGCTGACGAATTCCTGGCGGACGGTCTTTCCCTGGAGCGGCGCCGAGTTCATGCGGGCCCGGATGAACGAGTTCGTCGGTAAGGGCCTGCGGAGCTTTATCGGCTATGCCACGCCTCATAACAGCTATTACGACTTCAACGTCACGGCCGCCGCCGAATGGAGTTGGAACAGCCGCGGCCGGACGCCGAGGGCTTTCGCCGAAGCCTATGCCGTGCGCCGGGGGATCGTCCGCCCGGCCGCTTTCGCGGCCTGGTCCGAGCTTGTCGGCCCGGTCGGCTGGAAGCTGGCCGGGAGCCGGACGGTCGAGAGACTCGTTTTCGGGGCCGGCGGCCTGGTCTTCGTCGACGGTCGGATCGTGCCGGGCAGCCTGTCCCAATCGCTGGCGTCGATGGACTTCGGCGGGACCCTGCTCGGAGAATTCGATAATGAACGGGACTTCGAGGCCGGCCGGGAGCGTGCCCGCCAGGCCTTGACCTTGGCCCGGTCGATCGGCGATGCCGCGGTCTTGGCCGAGACGGAGAGCGTCGCGGGTGTCCTCGACCTGCTGGAGAATCTGCGGGAGATCGCCGCGGCCGATTCCTTGCCCGACGAGGCGGCGAAGCGCGACCGTCTGGGCCGGGCTTTGGACGGGCTCGACGGGACGGCCCGCGCGCTGGCTGGATCCCTGGGCCGCTGGGGCAGGGAAACCAATCCCGTGCCTCGCAACCGTCTCGCCTCGCGCTTCCGGGACACGGTCGACTTCGCCTCCCATCTGGCCGATGCCGAGCGGGCTTCCCACGACAGCCTTGGCCTGCCCGATCCTTTCCCGTCCTTCCGGAGCCGGCTCGCGGCCCGTTGGCGGGACGAAGACTTCGCCCGTTCGGAGACCGCCGATCTGTGGGCCGACGTCACCGCGGCCGTTGACGGACCGGGCGAATACGACGTTACGTTCCGATTCGAAGACGGAGCCTCGGGCGTCAAGACGCGGGCGGCGACTTTGCTCCGCGGGCCTGACCGGGCCCGCGCCAAGCCGGTGGCCGAGGATCGCTGGGACTTCCGCATCGGCCGCTTCGACCGCTATGTCGACTACTGGCTGACGGTTCCCGGTGCGGTGGCCGCCGGTGCGACCGGCGACCGCTATTTCTTGAAGCTGGAAATTGTGGGGCCCGCCCTCGATGCTCCGGCCGACCGGCGGACGTGCCGCGGCTTGGTCACGATGCGGAAATCCTGGCGGGAATAAACCCGGCTTGCCATCCCCGGAAGCGCTCTGATATTCTCCGGGCATGAAACGCCGTCAATTTCTCCGCGATTCCGCCTTGGCCGGCGGCGCCGCCGCCGGCCGCTGGCCGTCCCCCGCGGTCCCCCCGAAAGTCGGGGCCAAGGATGCTGCCGAAAATCCGAACGCCTCCGCTGCCGGTACCGCGAAACTCCCGGACCTCGAACCCGCCAGATGGATCTGGTATCCGAGCGGCCGCTGCCTGCAGAATACTTTCATTCATTTTAGGCGCGAGATCGCGCTCGCGGCGGCGCCGCGCCGGGCGACGGGATGGATCTGCGCCGACAGCCGCTATCTCCTGCGGGTCAACGGCCGCCGCATCCAATGGGGGCCGCCGCCCGCGGATCCGCGCTGGATGGAAGCCGATCCGATCGATCTGACGGCCTCGCTGCAAACCGGCCGCAACGTCCTCGGCGCGACCGTTCTCTACTTCGGCCAAGGCGACGGCACCTGGCCGCTGGGCAAGCCCGGCTTTCTCTTTTGGCTGGAGATCGAGCACGCCGACGGCCGGATGGAGACAATCGTCTCCGGTCCCGAATGGCGGGTGCTTCTCTGCCGGGCCTGGCAGCCGGGGCACTACAAGCGCTGGTACCTGCGCTCTCTTCAGGAGGAGTACGACGCCCGTCTCGATCCGCGAGGCTGGGCGGAAGCCGGGTTCAAGGAAGGCCTCGA
>JAQULS010000018.1 GCA_028749235.1 Acidobacteriota bacterium
GGCGGAGCCTTTGACGCACGGCGTCGAGGATTGTGCGCCTCATCTCCGGGTGCCGCACGAAAACGGCTTCCATGTCCTTCGCGGTCAGCCGGCCGAGCCTCGTCTTTTTCGCCGCCACGATCGTCGCATTGCGCCGGCTTCCCATGAGGAGGCCGATCTCCCCGACCAGGGAGCCCGGCTCGATCTGCCCGACTATGATTGGGGCGTGATTTTCTTCCTCCGGCTGCGCCCGAAGCAGACCCGCTTGGACCAAGTACACGGCCTCGGCGGCGTCCCCACGGCGGAACAGGACCTGCCCCTCCTCCAGGTCGATCCAAACGACGGACTTTATTAAATCCTCGGCAACCCGAGAGTCCAAGCCGTCGAACAGCTTGAAAGAATCGAGACTCTCGGCGGGAACTCCGGTTGAAAGGCCGCTATCGTCTTGGATGGGAGTTTCCTTTCTCTGGGCTGCCGGCATGATAGCCCGAGGCCGGGGAGGAGTCAAACGAACGCCGACGAGGCCGCGGGGCGGTCCGGCGGGATTGACGGACCAAGAAGGAACGTACTACGATGACCCGGTCTGCCGGAAAGACGTTATGATTCTCTTTTCAATAAAGGTGTCACCCGCTATGAAAAAACGATTCCCCCTGCTCGCGCTCCTGTCCCTGATGGGCTTGGCCGCGTTGACCGCGTCCGCGGCGGCCCAAGCTCCGCCGCGCCGGCAGCCCGACCCGAAAGCCGAAGCCCTTCGCGGCGCCTACGGCCCCTTCCGGGCCAACAACGACCTCCTGTCCTATGATCTCGACATCCGGATCGATCCCGCGGCGAAGTCCTGGGGCGGCAAGAACACGATTCGCTTTAGGATGCTCAAAGAAGATACGCGCATCCAACTCGACCTGTCGGCCGGGCTGAAAGTCGAGAAGATTCTGTTGGACGGCACGGAGCTCGCCTACACCCGGGAATTCGACGCCGTGTTCGTGGATTTCCCCAAGCCGCTCAAGAAAGGCGACGTCGTCGCGGTCGATTTCTATTTCTCGGGCCAAGTCACCGGCGAGCGCCGGTACGGCGGGATCTCGTTCCAGACCGACCCCGCCGGCCGCCCCTGGATCACGACGTCCTGCCAGGGAGCCGGGGCCATGACCTGGTGGCCGAACAAGGAGCAGCAGCGCGACGAGGTCGAGGACATGCGCCTGCATGTCGCCGTGCCCAACGGCCTGACGGACATCTCCAACGGCCGCTTGGCCGGGACAACCGACCTGGGCGACGGCTACACCCGCTGGGATTGGGCCGTCCACTACCCCATCAACAACTACTGCGTCGCGCTGAACATCGCAAACTACGCTCACTTCAGCGATAAGCTGAAAGGCTTGACCCTGGACTTCTACTGCCTGCCCGAGAACCTGGACAAGGCCAAGAAGCAGTTCGCCCAAGCCAAGCCGATGATCGAATGCTATGAGAAATACTTCGGCCCCTACCCGTTCAAGAAGGACGGCTACAAGCTGATCGAAGTCCCCTACGCCGGGATGGAGCACCAGACGGCCGTCTCCTACGGGAACAAGTTCGTCAACGGCTACCTCGATCGGGACTGGACCGGCGTCGGCATCAGCACGAAGTTCGATTTCATCATCATCCACGAGAGCGCCCACGAATGGCTCGGCAACAGCATCACGGCCGCCGACGTCTGCGACGAGTGGATCCACGAGGGCTGGGGCACGTACTTCGAGTGCGTCTACGTCGAGCACATGTTCGGCGCCGCGGACGCCCTGAAATACGTCAACAGCTACAAAACCAAGGTCCGCAACCAGCAGGCCATCATCGGGCCGCCCGGAGTGAACTACCGGGCGCCGCAGGACATGTACTTCAAGGGCGCGCTGTTCATCCACACGCTCCGCGGCGTCGTCGACAACGACGCCCGCTGGTGGAAGATGGTCCGCGGCTTCTACAACGAGTTCAAATACCGGAACATCGCGACCGAGGATGTGGTCGAGTACTTCAGCGCCAAGACGGGGCGGAATCTCAAGCCCCTGTTCGATCAATACCTCCGGAACACCGCCATCCCGGCGCTGGAGCTGAAATTCCAGGAAGCCGAGGGGACGGTTTCGTATCGCTGGCAGGCTGACGTGAAGGAATTCGACATGCCGGTGAAAGTCGGACGGCCCGGCCAATGGCAGACGATCCAGCCCACGACCGAGTGGAAGACGATGAAAACGGCGCTCAAGAAGGACGAATTCGCGGCCGCGACGGACCGCTATTACATCAACGTCGTCAAGGAATAGCGGTCAGGGTGTAGCCAGCTTCTTTTTCGTCCACTCCAGCAGGCCGCCCGCGCGGACGATGCCGAGGACCGATTCGGGGAGCGGAAAGAAAGTGAAGACGCGGCCGCCGGAGAGAATACGGCCGCCCTCGAAATCGATGTCGATCTCGTCGCCCGATGGCAGGGCATCGGGCGCGTCGAGCGACTGCAGGACGGCCAGGCCGAGGTTGATGGCGTTTCGAAAATAAATGCGCGAGAACGACTTGGCGATCACCGCTTGAACGCCGGCGTAGCGCAGGCAGGCGGCGGCCTGCTCGCGGGAGCTGCCGCAGCCGAAGTTTTTGCCGGCCACGATCACGTCGCCCGGCTTGACGCCCGAGGCGAAAGCGGGGTCGAGGTCCTCAAAGGCTTTTTTTGCCATCTCGGCCGGCTCGAGCTGCTGGTAGGTGTAGCGGCCGGCGTAGATGACGTCGGTGTTGACGTCGTCGCCGTACTTCCAAACGCGCCCCTTGCTCATAGGTATTTCCTCGGATCGGCGATCTTGCCTTCCAGGGCGGAAGCGGCCACGGTGGCGGGCGAGGCCAGGTAGATCTCGGAGTCGCGGCCCCCCATGCGGCCCTTGAAGTTACGGTTCGAGGTCCCGACCACGACTTCGCCGGGGGCCAGGAGGCCCTCGTGAGCGCCCAGGCAGGGCCCACAGCCGGGGTTAAGGATGACGCCGCCGGCCTCGGAGAGGATCTCAAGAAGGCCGGCCTTCATGGCTTCGAGATAGACGGCGCGGGAGGCGGGCAGGACGAGCAGGCGGATACCAGGGTGGACCGTGCGGCCGGTGAGAATCCGGGCCGCGACTTCGAGATCCTCGAAACGGCCGTTGGTGCAGGTGCCGAGCAGGGCCTGGTGAAACGGCTTGCCCTCGACTTCGCGAACCGGTTTGACGTTGTCCACCGTGTGGGGGCAGGCGATTTGCGGCTCGAGGACGGAGAGGTCGCAGTCGAGAACGGCTTCGTAGGCGGCGCCGGGATCGGAAGAGACCGGCTCGAACCCGCCGCGGCCGTGGGCGCGGGCCCAATCCAGGGTCAGATCGTCGGGAGCGAAGTAACCGTTTTTGGCGCCCATCTCGGCCGCCATGTTGGCCAGGACCATGCGCGAGGCCAGGCTGAAGGAGGAGGACGCGGGACCGGCGAACTCGACCGCTTCGTAGTTGGCCCGGTCGGCGCCGTTGTCGCCGATGACCTTGAGAATGGCGTCCTTGGCAAAGACGCCGCGGGGAAAAGCGCCCCGGAATTCGATGCGCAGGGTTTCAGGCACCCGCAGCCAGATTTCGTCCGTGGCCCAGATCGAGGCCATCTCGGTGCGGCCGATGCCGGCGGCGAAGGCGCCGTAAGCACCGTAGGTCGTGGTGTGCGAGTCGCTGCCCATGATCAGCCGGCCGGGCAGGGCGAAGCCGGATTCGGAAAGAACCTGGTGACAGACGCCGTGCTGGATGTCGAAGAAATGAGGGAGGCCCTGCGCGCGCACGAACTCGCGGATGGTCTTGTGGTTCTGGGCGTATTTTTCTTCGGAGGCCGGGACGATATGGTCGAGGATGATGACGATCTTACCGGGAGCCTTGACCTTGGCCAGGCCGAGCTTCTTGAACTCGCCGATGATGGCCGAAGAGTTGTCGTGGGAGAGATAGAAGTCGGGCGAGGCGGTGATGACCTCGCCGGCCCGGACGGAGCGCCCGGCCTTGCGGCTCAGGATCTTCTCGGAAAACGTCTGCTTCATGAGAAATCTTGAATCTCTAGACCTGACCCCTAGTCCTTGAATACGTCGAAGTTGACGAAGTCGGCGTGGTTAACGATGACCGCCTCGATCGTCCGCCGGCTTCCGTCGCCTTCCTTGCTGTGGGCGGCAATGATGTGGACGACTTCCTGCGGCAGGCCGTACTTGAACGCGAAAGCCGCCCCCGAGATGGGATGCCGGAGGAGCTCCCCTTCCCGGCTCTTGACGAAAACGCCGCCCTCCCGCCGGTATTCAAACATCTTGCCGACGTCGTGCAGGATGGCCCCGGCCAGCAGAATGTCCAGATCGACCGCGACCTTGCCGGCGTATTTCTCGTTCATAACCTTGGCGATCTCATACGCCGTATTCGTCACGGCCCGGGTATGTTCGATCAAGGTGACGTTCACTTTTTTGAGCAGGAGGGTGAACGGCATTTCGTCCAGGTCGGCGGCCGTCCAGCCGCCACGTTCCATGGCGTCCGCCCAGACTTTTATCGTCAGATCGCGCAGACGGTCATCCCGGATCTGGGCGATTTCCGGCAGCAGGCCGAGGATATCGACGGTCATGGCAGCTTCCTATCGGCCGGCCCGTCGTAGATAAAGTCCTCGGGATCGACCTTGCGCATCGGTTTCATCCGCGTCTTTTCCTCGTGGACGTGGGCCACGAGCCCCGGCACCCGGGCGATGATGAAGAAGGCGTTGCCGATCTCGGGCGGGATGCCCAGGTCGCAGAGAAGCGCCGCGATGGCGCCGTCCACGTTGATCGGCAAGGGTTTGCCGAGCTGGGCCGCCAGCGCCTTCTCGGCCGCCCAGGCGATGCGGACGTGCCGCCCCGCCAGGCCCAGCTCACCGGCCAAGTCGAACAGCCGGCCGGTCCGGGGATCCTTGGTGTGGAGCCTGTGCCCGAAGCCCGAAGCGCGCTTGCCCTTGGCCTTCATCTCGTCCAGGATGGCGCGGGCGGCGTCTTCTTCGCCGAGCCCCTGGCCGTCCATCCGGGCGGCGATCGCCAGGTACGTCCGCTGGGCTTCCTCGATGGCCCCGCCGTGGAGCCTCGAGATGGCCAGCACTCCCGCCGCGACCGCGTCGTTCAGGTCGGCCCCGGTCGAGGCCACCGTCCGCGCCGTCAGGGCCGACGGCGGCGATGCCCCATGATCGATCGAGGCCACGAAAATCGCGTCCAACAGGCGCCCGACCTCGGGTCCGGGCAGCTCGCCCTTGAGGATGAGATAAATCGCCTGGGAAAACGTGATCCGCCCCATCAGCTCGTCGATCGCGTAGCCGCGGGCCACGATCCGGTTCGGCCGGACGTCGGTGATCGCGGTCAGCCACTTTTTTTCGCTGCCTTCGGCCATGTCATGCCTCCGTCGCGGTCGCCAGAAGCTCGGCCGCCTTCTTCGGAATATCGGCGATGGCATCCACCACGTGCGCCCCCGCCTCGCGCAGGCGCTGGACCTTGGTCTCGTAGGATCCGCGCCCGCCCTCGACGATGGCGCCGGCGTGCGAGAACCGGGTCCCCGACTTGGCCGCCTTGCCGCCGATGTAGGCGATCAGCGGCTTGGTAAAACGGCCGCTCTGGATGAGGTCGGCCACCCGCTCTTCCTGGGTCGTCCCGATCTCGCCGAACATCACCGCCAGCTTGGTCTCGGGGTCGTCCTGGAAGAGGGCCATGACCTCGGGATGCGAGGTGCCGATGATCGGGTCGCCGCCGACGTGGACGATCGTGCTCAGGCCGATCCCGGCCTTGGAGAGATAGTAGGCGATGGAGGAGGTCATACCGCCGCTCCGCGAGCTGACGCCCACCGGCCCCCGCAGGAACCACTCCCGGGCCCGCTCGGCCCGGCCGCCGATCATACCCAGGACGGCCTTGCCGGGGCTCAGAAGGCCCAGGGTATTGGGGCCGACGAAACGGGCGCCCTTGTCTTCGGCCGTGCGGGCGATCTCCAGCACGTCGTAGATGGGGACGCGGTCGGGCACGAGCACCAGGAGCTTGACGTCCGCCGCCAGGGCCTCCAGGGCCGCATCCCGCACCAGCGCCGCCGGGACGAAGATGACGCTGATGTCGACCGGGCCGGTTTTCTCGCGGGCTTCCTCGACCGAATCAAAGACCGGCACGCCCTCCACTTCCTGGCCGCCGCGGCCCGGGGTCACGCCGCCCACGACATTCGTGCCGTACTCCTTCATCAGCCGGGTCCGGGCCATGCCCTCGCGGCCGGTGATGCCTTGGATGATGACTCGCGAGCGTTCGTCCACCAGGATCGACATCGTCGTCTCTTCCTATAGGGATTTCCGGTACGCTTCGAGCCCCGGGATGGGAAGCTCGATGAAGATGGCCGCCCGCTCATGGAAACGGCATTGGATCTCGCAGGCCAGGCACTCCGTGCACTTGCCGCGGCGGGCATCCTCCGGCGAGACGGCCAGCACGGGCAGATCGTTCTCGACCTTGAGGATGCCGGGAGTACAGGCTCCGACGCAGGCCTTGGAGACGCACTTCCGGCAGCGGTCATGGTTGAAGGATACGCGCCCGGTGAGCGTGTCGAAGCCGTAACAGCCCTCGGGCGGAGCCGGCGGCGGAATATTCCCGACGGCGTGCCTCGCTCCCCCGCTCTCACGGATAAGCTCCTCCATGCGGCCGGCGCAAAATTCCGGCAAGTCGTCGCGGCCGTAGCCTTCGACGCGGCCGGGGATGCGCTTGAGGTAGGCGGCCAGGATCCGGATCGCCTCTTCCTCGCAGTTGCCGCCCAGGCGGATGACCGCGGGAATTTCCAGGCCTTCTTCGATGAAAGCCTTGACCAGTCCGCGGGCCGAATTGTACTGCTCCTGGCTGGCCACACCCGAGCCGGAGGCGAAATAGCCGCGCAGGCCGGGCTGGGAGAGGATGATCTTGGCCGCCCGGTAGACCTTGCTGGCCGGCGGGTTGCCGCTGGTGTCGCAGTAGTTGGCCGTTTTGAAGCCCTTGGCCTGGACGGCGTCCATGGACATCATCGAGCCGCCGCCGCCCGCGCCGTGAAAGCCGATGAGAATCTCGTCGGCGTCCGCCCCCGCGCCCTCAACGGGACCGCTTTCCGCCCGGTTCTCGGCCATCTCCAGGAAATAAAACGTCCCGCGGTGGTCCTTCTCCTCGACCTTGTAGGCGATCTTCTCCAGGACCGTCGGCGGCCGGTCGAACTCGCGGGCGATCTCGATGCCCAGCTCGGGATGGCGATGGACCGCGTAGTCGTCGACGACGAGATGGCAGTCGGCGGCATAGATGTTTCCGTCCTCGGCGAGGACGAGCGGGTTGACCTCGGCGGAGCGGGCCTCGACCGTCCGGGCCGCTTTGTACAGACGGACCAGGACGTCCGCGACCTGGAGCTGGATGGGGCCGGTCAAACCGGCTTTGTGGGCCAAGTCGCGGGTTTCAAACTCGCGCAGACCGGTCCGGACGTCGATCGGGATCGTGACGATCTTGTCCGGGGAATGGCGGGCGATCTCCTCGACGCCCGACCCACCGGTCGAACTGAAGACGAGCAGCGGGACTTTGCGGGCGTCGTCCATGACCAGACCGGCGAAGTATTCGGCCCGGATCGCGAGCTTCTCTTCGACCAGGATGCGATCGATAACGTAGGCTTTGACCTTGAGGCCGAGCAGGCCGCGGGCTTTTTCCTCGGCTTCCTCGGGCGTTTCGGCGAACTGGATGCCGCCCAGGGCCGCCCGCCCCGTGACCCAGGTCTGAATCTTGAGCACGACGGGCTTGCCGAGCGCCTCGGCCAGCTCCCGGGCTTCCTCGGGCGTGCCGGCAAGGCCGCCCTGGGGGATGCGGATTCCGGCGTCGTGGAGAAGCTTTTTGCTTTGGTATTCGTACAGTTTGGCCATGTTGGTAACCCTACGATCGCGGGCCGTTAGTATACCGCATTTTTAATTACCAGACACATACTTATTAAGGGCTTTCCCCCTCTCTTGAGGGGCGGGCAGCGGAAAAAATAACGGCCAATTCCGGGAATCGATAATTAAGTATGTGTCTGGTAATTAGATCAACTCGCGGATCTTTTCGGCCGCAAAGTCGCCCGAGTCGGCGGCCGCCTCGAAGTCCGGATAGATCATGTGATCTCCGGCCAGCAGGACGCGGCCGTTGCTGATTTCATTCAAACGGGCCGCGCGCTTGAAAGCCCCGGGCGCCATCACGGGAAAGGCCCGCCCGAAGCGGACGACCTGGCGCCCCGCGAGCTGCGACGGCAAGCCCGGGAAGACCCGGCTGACCGCTCGCACGGCCGCCTTGGCCAAGTCCTCGTCCGCAAGGCCCGGCCAACCGGCCTCGCCCAGCCGCGCCGGGGCGAGCTGCACGACCAACGCTCCCGCCCTTGCGGCGCCGGATGCCCGGGTTGCCGAGGCGTACGGTGCGGTCGGACTGCTCACATCGAGGAGCCGGCTGGTATCGCGGAGGCCGGTCGCAAGCCCTCCGTCATACAGGCTGAGCTGGAACGCCCGTCCGAAAACCGTCGCCTTGACGGCCAGCGCGACCGCCGCGCAGGACGCGTACGAGACGGACTCCAAAAGCCTTTTCGCTTCCGGATCCAGCGCGCCGGAGTCGATGGCCAGCGCCTCCGGGGCCGGAATCGCCAGGACGACGAACTTGCTCCGCAGCGACCGTATCCGCCCGGCGGAATCGGCGTACTCCACCCTGAAATCGGCGTCCGCTTTGCTGACCCGGACGACCTTCGCCCGCGGCTGAAACACGTCCGCGAGCCAGTCGGCCAGGGCGGACGTGACCGCCGACAGCCCGCCGGCGAACGTGAACGCGCCCGAGCCTTCGCCCGGAACGGCCGCATCGCCCGTCCCGCCGCCCAGCCCGAAGGCGATCTCCGGGATAAGGGCCAGGGCGGAAACGTCGTCGAGCGAGGCGCCGAACCGCCCCCGGGCCGTCCCATTGTAGTATTCCGCGAAAACCGCCGGGAATTTGCGCTCTTCGAACCAGCGGCGAGCCGTCATTTCGTCCAGCTTCGCCGTCGGGGTGGTGAAGTCGAGCTCGGGGATGTCCTGGTATTCGGCGGCGGCGGCCAGGACCTCCGTCCGGAAACGCTCGAATTCCCCGGCCTTGCTCCGCTCGGACAGAAGCCGGGCCAATCCGTCCGGGCCATAGAGAATCTGATCGTCGCGGAAGGCGGCCTCCAGGGGGGCTTGGATCTCCCACGGCTCGAGGCCCAGAGCCTCGATGATCTCCTTGAGCGCTCCGTAGGGCTTGCCGATGTAGGTGGCCTGGGCGACGGCTCCTTTTCCGGCGGCCGTCGGGCGGACCCGGCCTCCCGCCCCCGCTTCCTTCTCCAGAACGCGGATCTTCAGTTCGCTCAAATAGAAGGCCGCCGTCAGCCCGGCGATCCCGCCGCCGACGATGACCGCGTCATAAGACCCGGAATCCGCCTGGGCGAAGTCGCGTACCGGCGAGGCGCCGGCCCAGCGGCCGCATCCGGCGGCCAGCGCCGCCAGGCTTCCGGTCCGAAGAAAATCGCGGCGGCTCCAAGGGCGCCCCGCGGCGCGGGATCGGGGAGTTCGGCTCATGGATGCATGTCCTTCAAGCTTGTCGTGGGGAGTCGGCGAACGTATTTTATCCGGGTTGGATGTTCCGCGCCAGTCCTCTTGCTCCCGGCCCAGATCTCTCCGCCGGGGGCTGATTTGCCACAAGCCGCGGGCCGGCCTAGAATAAGCGCGCCATCGGAGACTTCATCATGACCAGAGCCCGTCCCGCTGTCGCTTGCCTGCTCGCCGCCGTTTTATTCTGCCCCGCCTGCCGGGGCCAGGATCCCGTCGGCCCGTCCCGCCGGGCCCTGGCCGGTTACGTCGCCGCCGTGGATGCCTTCGCCGCGCGGGCGGACAAGGCGGCGGACGCGGCTGCCGCCGCCGCCGCGGTGGCTTCTCTCGTCGCCGATCTGCGCCCGGTGGCTTCCGCGATCAAATCGCTGGGCGCCGAGTTTCCGGACCTTGGAAACCCGGCGGATGCTCCCCCGGCTCTCAAGCCCGATGTCGCCGCGGCGGAGCAAGCCGGCGGCCGGCTGACGGCGGCCATGGCGAAAATCATGGTTTGGGGCTACGTGCCCGCCGTCAAAGAGGCCGTGGCCATGCTGGCGGAAATCGAAACCCTTTCGAAATAGATCTCCTCTTCCGCCCCGCCATCCGCCTCCTTCTCTCCTCTGGACATCGCCTTCGATTTCCGGTATGAATGTTGCGGCCCGCCGGGCCAACCCCAGCAAGGAGACCGTCATGACCGACGCCCCGGACGCCAAAGCGAAATTCCCCCGCACTTTCTGGACCGCCAACGTCATCGAACTGTTCGAGCGGGCCGCCTACTACTCGATGGCCTCGTTCATGGTCATCTTCCTGGTCGAAACGCTGGGCATGCGCCCGGCCACGGCCACCCTGCTCAACGGCACGGTGCTGTGGGGCCTGATCTATTTCCTGCCGATCGTCTCGGGCACCCTGGCCGACAAGTTCGGCTTCCGCCGTTCCCTGACCGTCTCTTTCGTCCTGATCGCCCTGGGCTACCTGATCCTGGGCAACCTCCAAAAAGTTTGGCCGGGCCTCATCGGGGCCAAGGCGGGAGCGGCCATCGACTTTACCGTTCCGGTCGTGCTGGGCATCGTCCTCGTCGGAATCGGCGGCTCGATCGTCAAGCCGTGCATCGCCGGCACCATCCAGAAGACCTCCGGCCAGTGGAAGACGCTGGGCTTCGGCATCTTCTACATGGTCATCAACATCGGCTCCATCACCGGCCGCAGCATCTCTTACATCATCCGGACGAACCTCGGCATCCCGGCCATCTTCACCTATGCCGCCTCGGCCTTCGCCCTGATCGGGCTGGTTGTGACCGCCCTCATCTACCGCGAACCGCAGTACGTCGCCGACGGCAAACCCGACGCGCCCGCGGTCAAAAAGCGCACCGTGGGCGAGGCGCTCCTGGGCATTTTCGTCGTCCTGGGCAACATCCGCTTCGTCTTCTTCATCATCGTCATCAGCCTGTTCTGGTTCCTCTACATCCAGCTCTACAATCTGATGCCCCTCTACATGCGGCACCTCGACCCCAACGCGCCGATGGATCTCTACACCCTGGCCAACCCGATCATGATCGTGGCCTTCCAGCTGCTGATCACCAAGATCTCGAAGAAATGGAAGCCCATCCGCTCGATCCTGGTCGGCGTCGGCGTGACAACCGTCTTCATGCTGCTCAACGTCGTCCCGGCCCTCCTGCCCGGGGGGCTGACCAAATCGATCAACCTCGGCCTGGTCATCCCGGTGGCCGGAGTCTTCCTGATCCTGTCCATCGCCTCGATGGCCGTCGGCGAAATGTTCGCCTCGCCCCGCATCTATGAATACATCGGGAGCATCGCCCCCAAGGGCCAGGAAGGCCTTTTCATGGGATATGCCAACCTGCCGCTGGCCTTGGCCAGCATGATCGGCGGCCCGATCGGCGGCCGGTTGTTCGAGATCTACGTCAAGCAGCCTGCCGCGGCCGGGAAGCCCGTCAATCCGGCCCCGATGTGGCTCATCATCGGAGGCATCGGGCTGGTTTCGCTGGTCGGGCTCTTCATCTACGACTCCTGGCTGAAGAAGGCGGCCAAGGCATAGTGCGGCGGGGCTGGAATCCCGTCAACTGGGGCGGACGAGCTGGAGCCTGTCCAGCCCGCTCTTCTCGAATTCCTTGTAGTACTGGTCGGCCAGTTCGTCTTCCATGCGCTTGCGCTCCTCGAGGGGCATGGCGTCGACGTTGGCCTCGCCGAAGCGGGCCACCAGGTCGCGGTCGGCCAGGCGGTACATCAGTTCGTCCCAAAACAGGTCGTTTTTATAGTCGTCCAGGTCGGCCAGCCACTCGGATTCCTGGTTTTCGGTCGGAAAGTGCGCGTCGACTTCCTCATCGTAGACGATCCGGTCGCCCAGGCCGAAATCGCGGGCCTTGGCGTAGATGTAGTTCTCGAGGGCGTCGGTATCGGGGTCCTTGTCCTTGTCCCGGAAGCCGTTGACGACCCAATTCCCGAGATAGGCCAGGCGCATCAGGGTCTCATACTGCGCCCTGGTCAGCTTGATGTCCATGGAAGCCTCTTTCGATGCCGAATGAAAGGGCTAGGATACCGTTTTGAGGCTCCAGGCGCAAGCCGGCAGGCTCGGCCGTAACGGCCAGGGCCGGGCTATTCGAGCCAGATCCGGATACGGCCGCCCTCGACCCGGATGTCTACGCCCTTGCCCTTGCCCGACTCCAGTTCGTGCATGATCCTCGGGATATCGTAGCCCTCCCGACGCATGGCTTCCTTATCCTTGTCGGAGATGGCGGACAGGATTAAATCGGCCAGAGCCCAGGGCAGGGCCAGCGACTGGGTTGCCTTACCGTCCTCGATGAACTCGAACTTAATCATCCGGGCACGCCGTTCATGGCGCGGCTCGTCCTCGACCGCCGACAACCGCTCCGGAGCGATGCGAAGCAGGGCGATCTTGGCCCGGTCGCGAAGCTCGAGATTCGTTTCCTTCTCAGCCATAAACAGGAGAATGGGGACGGCCATTTCGGCCTTGGATTTGTCCTTGAGGGTGCTGATCTGGAGGGCGGCATACTGCCGGACGGACCGGCTGGGGTGGGTCAGGCGGACTTCGAGATCGTCCCAGGCAGACTGGTCGCCCCGGCTATAGAGCGTCAGGGCCAGGTCGACGATGGAGACCTCGGCGTCCTCGACCAGGTTCCGGTTCTGGTCCCTGTACTGGAGAAAGTCCCGGTAGGCCCTGAGCGCGTCCCGCTCCCGGCCGCCCTTCTCTTCGAGGCATTTGCCCCTGTAATAGACGGCCTGCGGCACGAGGCCGCTCTTCGGATACCGGGTCAGGAAATCGTCCAGCCGGGAGGCGGCCTCGGTCCACTTCTGATCGAAGATGAGGATCTTGACTTCCTGAAAGGCCTTCTCGTCCGGCGTCTGGGGGTCGAGGACATCCTCCACACCTATGGCCTCGGCGGTTGAGGCAGTCGGTGCCGCGAGAGCGGCACCGAACGCCAACCCAGCTTCGGTCCCCGAAGAAGGCCGGGCCGCCAGGGCGGTTTTTATCGTTCCGGACATCCCGACGGACTCGGTTTCCAAGGATGCGGGGATCGCCGGGAAACCCGATACCACAGGAGCGGCCAGGATCAGGAGGAAAGCCCAAAGAACGATTTTTTTCATATCAGGCCTCGCTTACCCGAAGCTCTTTCTTCATCAGCCGGATCCGAAGGAGGAGCTGCTTGTCTTCGACATACCGGCGGATCTCGTCCGCCTCCGCGGCCTCGAAGCTCCGGCTTTCCTGGGAGAGCTCCAGGAGCAGGATCTCGATCTGGTCGCACAAGGCCCGCGCCTTGGCCATTCGGACATCGCCCAAGTGGGCGTTGAAGTACCGTTTCTTGGCCAGCAGGCCGCGAGCTCGCTCGGCCGAAGCGCCCGCCGGTTCGAGGGCCGCACCGGCGGCCGATGGTTCAAGCAGGTCAAGAAGAACATATTCGCTCTGTTCGAGATAATGGATCGTCTCGCGCTTGGCCATTTCGAGCTCCACCCTCTGCAGGAACTCGCCGGATGCGGCGAAGGCGCTCGGACCGGGAAGGGCGGAGGGGCCGCGGCGAAGGAAGAGCGTCGTGGTTAAAACGCCTATCAGGAGCCCGGCCGCGGCGCCCGCCAGGAGGAATCGCAAAGGAAAGACCCGGCGGGGCTCCCGGCGGGCCGCGCCGGTACGAAGCCGTTTTTCGGCCAGGCCGGTATCCGCGATCCGGTCCGAGAGGCCGTCCCAATCGATGTCCTTCATGACCGCCCCCATTTCGTCCCGGACGGCTTCCGCTCCGATCAGGATGGGCTGGAAATCTTCGTTCGGGCGGCGGCGTTTGCCGCCCATGGCGTGCTCCTTGGCCTTGGCTTCCGGGGCGGCGGCCCCGGCCTTCAAGGCGGCGCAAACGGCCCGGCGGGACTTTCGGAAGACGTTCATGTTCGGTACCCCATATACGGCTCCATCAAAACCCGCAGGTTCCGGATGGCCTTGAAATGAAGGGATTTGACGGTTCCCAGGGAGATATCAAGGGCCTGCGCGATTTCCTCGTTCTTCAGCTGGTTGTAATGGCGCATGATGAAGATCTGCCGCTGGCGGTCGGCCAGCCGCTCGACGCAGCGGGACAGGACATCCTTGAGGTCGGATGCGTGGATCGCTTCCTCGGCCCCGGCGGCGGCCACGGGAAGCTCCTCCACCGGCGTCGCGCATTCCAGTTCCCGCCGCAGATGGTTTTTCCGGTAGTGGTCGATGCAGAGATTGCGGGCCACCTGCAGGAGCCAGGCTTCGAAGTTGCGGCCCTCCTGGTAGGAATCGATCTTCTGAAACAGGCGGAGGAACGTCTCCTGGACCAAGTCGAGGGCATCCTCCTTGTTCCGGAAGAAGGCGTAGGCCAGGGCGAAGACTTTTTTCTGATAAGCCCTGGTCAAGAGGAGGTAGGCTTCCCTGTCGCCTTGCCGGATCCTTTCGAAGAGCTCGGCCAAAACCTCGGGGGCGAGGCCGGCGGCGGCCCCCTCCGGGATCAAGGACGAACCTCGCGCCAAAAGAACATGATGATCCACCTCGACGGAATGCGGCGTTCACCCGACTCTACGTATCCCGGGAGCGAATAGTTTACGCCGGAACGGAATTCCCCCTCGTCCCCGGAGCCTGGGGTATGCGACTACGGCTTCGGCAAAGACTTCAGTATCTACGGAAATCCCGATCACCGCCGCGGTCGCCGCCCGGGCGGGGATCGCGCGGCCGGTCGGATTTGGGCCGGGCTTCGTTGACGACGATCTTGCGGCCTTCGAGATCCGTCCCGTTCAGTTTGGCCCGGGCTTCGTCGGCGGCCGCCTCGCTGGCCATCTCGACGAATCCGAAGCCGCGTCCCTGAAGGACGTTGGCCGAGGCAACCTCGCCGCAGGCGGAAAAGGCTTCCTTGAGCTTTTCATCCGTCGTCTGGTAGTTGAGGTTGCCGACATAAAGCTTTTTAGAACTCATAAAAAAATCCTCCTGCGGCGGCTTTTGCCACTCCGGTAGCACCGGGTACCTCCGCAACGGAGGCGTCCGGTGCCGTCCTGGCCGTCCCATTGGACGCCGCTTCGGAGTCCACAGGGACCGCCAGGACCGCCTTTCGGGGCCCAAACCGGTGGCGGGAGAAGCCCCCGAAAGGGATGGTTCATTCAATCATAGGGCGGGGGGGAAATCAAGGCATAACAGGCCGGCGCAAAGGCTTAATGGTCCCGCTTTTTCAGCACGACCTTCTCGTCAGGCTTCATCAGCCAAAGCTTCTCCCGGGCTTCGCGCTCGACGGCTCCGGGATCGGATTCCAGGGCGGCGATTTCCTTCTCCAGGCGGGCCTTCTCCTCCTTGAGCCGGCCGATCTCCCGCTCCAGATCCGCGTAGGTCCGGCGGGCGCGGGCGATCTCGAACAGACCTTTTTTGCCGAAGAACGTGGTCACCAGAAGGACGAAGAGAAGAAAGGCGATGACGGCGGCCGCGATCTTGGCGGCCCGGGAGACGCGGGGCTCCTCCTTCATCCGATCTTGTCCAGACCCGCCTTGAGGAGCTCCCTCATATCCTTGCGCGAGCCCGCCTCGGCATAGCAGCGGACCAGGGGCTCGGTCCCGGAAAACCGGACCAGGAGCCAGTCGTCGTCGGCAAAGTCGAATTTGACGCCATCGATGGTTTCGGCGTTGATCACGTAGCGGCCGGCCAGCTTGGAGGGGGGGGATTTGGCCAGCTTGCGCAGGGCTTTTTCACGGCTGGACGTCAAGGGCACGCTCCTCTGGCCGCCGATCCGTTCCCCGTGTTCCTTGTAGAGATCGCACAGAAGGTCGGCCAGGCTGCGGCCGGTCTTGGCTATCATCTCGGCCACCAGCAGGCCGGCGATGATGCCGTCTTTCTCGGGCAGATGCTCGCGCAGGCCGAGAGCCGCGCTCTCCTCGCCGCCGAACATGATCTCGCCCTTGAGCAGGAGGTCGGCGATGAACTTGAAGCCGACCGGGGTCTTGAACACCGACAGGTCGTGGACGCGGGCGATACGGTCGATATAGTGGGTCGTGGCCACCGAGCGGGCGACTCCCCCCTGCCAGCCGCGCTGGGTCACCAGATAGTTGAGCAGAAGGGCCAGGACGAGATTCGGCAGAACGACTCCGCCCTCGGGATCGACGATGCCGAAACGATCGCCGTCCGCGTCCGTGGCCAGGCCCAGCCCGCAATTCTGGTCCTTGACCAGGGCGGCCAGTTCGGCCAGGTTTTCCTCGGTGCAGGAGGGCGCCATGCCGCCGAAATAGGGATCGATGAAGCCGTGCAGCTCCTCGACGGGAATGTCGTTCTCCTCCAGGATCTCGTCCAGATACTCGCGGCTCGTGCCGTAGAGTAGGTCCACCGCGATCCGCAGGCCGGAAGCCCGGATGGCCTCGAAGTCGATCCTGTCCTGCAGGAACCTCAGATAGTCGGCCCGCAGGTCGATCCGTTCGATGGCCTCGGAGCGCGGGTAGCGGGGGAAAAAATCGAAGTCCTTTTCCAGCCGGCGGATCTCGGCCTCGATGACCGCGGTCTCGTCCGGCAGGGCCGGGGCGCCCGTCTCGGTGTTGTACTTGAGGCCATTGTACTCGGGAGGGTTGAAGGAGGCGGTGAAGTTGATCCCGCCCTGGGCTCCGCGGCGGATGATCTGGTAAGCCTGGGCCTGGGTGGGCGAATCGCGCTCGGCCAGCAGGACCTGGATACGATTGTGCGACAGGACCTTGGCCGCCTCGGCGGCGTAGCGCTCGGATAGAAACCGGGTGTCGTAGTTGACGATGACGGTGATGTCGCCCTTGGGGAACTTGCCGTGCAAGACGTTGGCGATGGCCTGGACGCAGAGCCGTACATTGTGGAAGGTAAACTCCTTCCCCATCACCGCCCGCCAACCGTTGGTCCCGAACCGGATCACGGCCGCTCCGCCCCCGCGTCCGTTTTCTTCTTGTCCCGGCCGAGCATAGGAACGAAGCGGACCAAAGCCAGTTGCTCGATGACCGGCTTGCCGTTGACCTTCGTCACCCGTTTCAGCGACTGGTATTCGTCCGTCTCCTCCAGGGGGATGACCAGACGGCCGCCCTCCTTGAGCTGCTGGATGAGGGGCGGCGGAATCTGCCGGGCGGCGCAGGTGACCATGACCGCGTCGAAGGGGGCCTGCTCGATCCAGCCGAAATACCCGTCATCGCTCTTGACCTCGACGTTGCCGTAGCCCAGCGAAGCCAGCGTCAGCCCGGCCTTGCGGGTCAGGGCGACGCTGATGTCGACGCTGTAGACCCGGCCGGCCAGGCGCGACAGGACCGCCGCCTGGTAGCCCGACCCCGTCCCGATCTCGAGAACCTTGTCGCCGGGCTTGAGGCCCAGGGCCTGCGTCATCAAGGCCACGATGTAGGGCTGGCTGATCGTCTGGCCCTCATCGATGGGGAGCGGATAGTCTTCATAGGCCCGGCGCCGGTACTCGGCTCCGACGAAGAGATGCCGCGGCACCTCGGCCATGACCTCGAGGACGCGGGAGTCGCGGATGTCGCGGGCCTTGAGCTGAAGGTCGATCATGGCCTTCCGCTTTTCGGCGAAGAAAGCGGCCTCGTTTTCCTGCCCGGGCAAAGGAGCAAGCCCAGCCATAATAAAGAGCATGGTTAAAATCATTCCCAGGGGACGGATCCCTTCCCGTCGCATGGCCCTATTCTCCGCCAAACGCCGTCGCAAATCAATCGCCCGCAGAGGAAGGAAAACGGGGCCGCGCGAGGCCGACGGAACGGGAAAAGCGGCCCAAAATTCACCCCGCGGTTCACCGGGGGGGGGGATGGCCAAAAAACGTCACCGTGCGAGAATGCCCCCTGGATGGACAAATTGAAGAGGAACTGTCGGTTACGCGGCCCGCGATTCCGGGCGCGTTTGACAGGAGTGACGATTTTTGTTAATCAGTAGGTACCTATTGAGGAGGTTTGAAGGATCCTAACCCATGGAAAGAGTCGCGATCTATCCGGGCTCGTTCGATCCGATCACCAACGGTCACGTCGACATCATTCTCCGCGGCGCCAAACTTTTCCCGCGCATCATCGTGGCCGTCCTTGAAAATCCCAAGAAAGAAACCCTGTTCGCGACCGATGAACGGATCGAAATCATCCGGGAGATCTTCCGGGATCAGGCGGGCATCCAGGCCGTCCATTTCCACGGCCTTCTCGTCCGGTTCGCCGAGGAGAACGGCGCCCGCATCGTCATCCGCGGCTTGCGGGCCGTGTCCGACTTCGAGTACGAGTTCCAGATGGCCCTGATGAACCAGACCCTCGACCCCAAGATCGAAACGCTGTTCATGACGCCCAGCTCGCCCTTTACGTTCTTGAGCTCGAGCCTGGTCAAGGAAGTCTTCGGCCTGGGAGGCGAGATCGGCGGGCTCGTTCCGCCCGTCGTCGAACGGCGGCTGCGTGAGAAATTCCACCGCCCGGACACGTCCCCTATCAAGGAGTGACCGAGAAGCGCCATGTTCGGAATCAAGTCGTCCAAACCGGTCGTCGGCCTGGACATCGGCTCGCACGGCATCAAGGCCGTCGAGCTGAACATCCGGCACAAGGCCGGCCGCGACGCATACAGCGTGGCTCGCATCGGCTACCAGCCCCTGCCCCACGAGGCCATCGTCGAAGGCCAGATCATCGACGCTCCCGCGGTGGCCGAAGCCATCCGGTCCGTCTGCGACAAAGCCAAGATCAGCAACAAGGACGTGGCCGTATCGATCTCCGGCAACTCGGTGATCATCAAGAAAATCAGCCTGCCGGCCATGGGCAGCGACGAGTTGGCCGAATCGATCATCTGGGAAGCCAAGCACAACATCCCCTATCCCTACGAAGAGACCAACGTCGACTACGTCGTCCTCAAGTCCCACGGCGAAGCCTCGGCCGGGACGGAAATCCTCCTGGTCGCCGTCAAGAAGGAAAAAGTGGCGGCCTTCGCCAACCTGATCGGCCAGGCCCGCAAGAACCTGGTGGCCATCGAAGTCGACGCCTTCGCCCTGGCCAACGCCCTGGAAATCAACTACCCGGAAGAGGTCGCCGAACAGACCGTCGCCCTGGTCAACATGGGCGCCACCGTCACAACCATCGTCATTAGCGACCGCGGCACGCCGCAGCTTTTCCGGGACTTGTCCCTGGGCGGATCCCTTTTCATCGAGAGCCTGCGCAAGGACCTCAACGTCGGGCTGGAGGAAGCGGAAGCACTGCTCCGGGGCCGCCCGTCCAAGACCGTCGAAGCCTTCCAAGTCGACGCGGTCCTGTCGATGAACACCCGCAGCCTCATCGACGAGGTCGAAAAAACCTTCAGCTTCTTCCAAGCCGAGGACAAGCGCGAGAACCGCATCGAGCGGATCCTCCTGGGCGGCGGGCTGGCCAACCTGCGGACCATCTCCGCCGCTTTCGAGCAGAAGTTCAGCGTGAAGACGACCCTGTTTGATCCCTTCCGGCGGGTCCACTATAATGAGAAAAAGCTGACGTCCGAATATTACCAGGAAATGGCTCCGTTTTTCGGAGTCGCTACGGGGCTGGCCACCCGGCAGAGAGAGAAATAAAGCCATGATCCGCGTCAATCTCCTCAAGCTGGAAAAGAAGGAGGCGGGCGAGCGCCCGCCGGCCGGCGAGGATGCGGCGGCCGGCCGCAAGGCCAAGGCCGGAAAAAACAAGTCCGGCGAACCGCGCAAGAAGACGCCCGTGGGCAATCTGATCATCGTCCTGGCCATTATCCTATTGGGCGGCTTGGCCCTGCTGCAGCGCCGGGCCATAAGCCATGAGCAGGAGCTCCTGAGCGCGGCCCAGGATCAGGTCAAGCGCCTTCAGCCCGTCGTCGACAAGCTCGACGAGATCGAGTGGCAAAAGCTGTATCTCGAGAAGAAAGTCGAGTTGATCCGGAATCTTCGCGCCCAGCAGGGCTTGGCCGTGAGCATCCTGGACGCGGTCAGTCGGGACATCCCCGAATGGGTCTGGTTGACCGAACTGTCGCTGAATAGGGCCGGCGTTCTGATCAAGGGCCGGGCCCTATCCAACGTCCTCGTTTCCGACTACGTCCGCGGCCTCGAACAGGCCGGGCCATTCGCGGCCGTGGGCATCATCAACACCCAGCAGAAGTCGGGTCCCGGCAGTACCTACCTGGAATTCACCCTGAACGCAACCTTGCCACCGCCAGCACCCGCGGCCTCGGCGGGAACCCCGACGGGAGCCGGACGATGAACGAACGGCCCTGGTACCAATATCTGCTGCTGTGCGGCATCGTTGCCGTTATGGCTTTCCTGGTCTACTTCAAACCCAAACAGGCCGCGCTTCAAGGCGTGCGCAACGATCGGATTCAGATCGAAGACCAGGTGGCTAAGCTCCAGGTCAAGAAGCGCCAGATCGACAAGCTCCAGGCCGAGTTGGCCGAGCTGGGCAAGGCCATCGCCGAGCTCGAGCCCCTCATCCCGGCCAAGAAGGAAGAGGGCGAGATCCTGCGCAATGTCCAACAACTCGCCTTCGACACCCAGCTCGACGTGCTCCGCTTCTCGCCCGACCGGGAAATCCCCAAGGACTACTACAACGAGAAGCCGATCGCCGTGGAGGTCGTCGGTTCCTACCACAACCTGGGTCTGTTCTTCGACCGCATGCTGCGCTTCCCGCGTATCTTCAACATCGACGACTTCACCATCCGGGCCTTGGCCAGCCAGACGGCCGAAACCACTATATCGGCCCTCTTTACGGCCAAAACCTATTTCTTCCTGGACATCAGCCAGGTCAAACGGCCGGAGAAGCCCAAAGCGGCGGCCGCGCCGGTGAAGGAAGCCAGTGAAATCTAAATCCGTGACCGCGGCTCTCTTCCTGGCAATCGCCATGGGCTTTGCAGTGCCCGGCTTTGCGGTGCGGTTCCCCACGGCTTGCGGAGTTGACGGCGCGACGGTCCCCCAAAACGGCGCCGCCGGACAAGAAGCGGCCAAGCCCCGCGCCCAAGCCCCTTCCTATGACCCGGCCGGCCGTCGCGACCCGTTCAAGGACCTCCTCGGCGGCCAATCCGTCAAGGAACACCGCTCGGCGGGCGGGCCGGCCGACCTGCTGGTCGAAGAGCTCCAGGTCATCGGAATCATCGGGTCCAAGGGAAGCTTCAAGGCCCTTATCGCCATGACCGACGGCTTCCCGCTGACCGCCCGCGAGGGCGACCGCTTCGCCGACGGCTACATCCTGTCGATCAGGGCCGGCGAAATCGTCTTCCGCAAGACGAAAGAGCGCGGCTTCCCCCTGCTCAAACCCAAAGACATCGTGCGGGACATCACGTCCGAGGAGCGATAACATGGCCAGGACTCTCGTTCGGTTCAGCCTTCCCGCGGCGCTTTTCCTGACCCTGCTGGCCGCCGGGTCCCAATCGCTCCCGACGGTCGATTCGATCGGCATCGCCGCGGAATCGGGCTTCACCCGGGTCGTGCTGCAGGCCTCCGTCCCGCTGACGCCCATCGCCGCCGCGTACACCGCGGCCGTATCGCCGGCCGAGCTCCGGCTCGAATTCGGCCCCGGCCGCTGGCCCGAGGCGCCCGGCATCCCCGGCGGCGAAGCCCTTCTGCGCGGCCTCCGGGTCGAGACCAAGCCCAACGCCCGGATCGAACTCGTCCTGACCCTGGCCGAGCGGGTTTCCTACCGGGTCTTTTCCGAAGGGCCGCGGACGATCATCGAGCTGTTGAAGTTCCGGCGCGGCACCGCGGACTATACGGTCGGGGCCGACGTCAAAAAGGCCCTGGCCGGCGCCGACCGGACCGTATCCACGCTCGGCTCGCCCGCCGTCACCAAACCGGACGGCCGGCTGGAGATAGCCGCCCGTCTGGGCCGGCCCGGGACCGCGGCCGTCTTCGCCCTGGACAACCCGCTCCGTCTCGTCGTCGACGTCTTCGACGCGGTTTACGACGGACCGACCGAAACGCGCCCGGTCGGCCTGAACGGCGTCGAGTCCATGCGGGTCGGACAATTCATGTCCGGTTCTCCCTACGCCATCGCCCGCCTGGTCTTCGATCTGCGGGAAGCCGGGCCGTACTCGCTGGCGGCCTCCGCCGACGGGATCCGGATCGGGTTCGGCCCGTTCGCCCCGTCCGCTCCGTTCGTCGCGGCGGTTCCCGTTCCGGCCTTTGCCGAGGCCGAGCCGGCCCCCAAGCCGGTCCAGGCCCAGGCGCCGGCCCAGGTCAGGACTGAAAAAGCCGCATCCCAGACCATCGTCAACCCCGAGAGGAAATACTCGGGCGAGCGTTACAGCCCCAAATTCAAGGACGCCGACATCCGCGATGTCATCCTCTGGCTGGGCGAGGAAGTCGGGCTCAACGTCATCTTCGACGACGAGGTCAAAGGCACGGTCACCTGCAGCTTCGACGACATCCCCTGGGACCAGTTCCTGGACATCATCCTGAGAAACAAGAAGCTGGGCAAGACGCTGGAGGGTAACGTCCTGCGGATCGCCCCCATGGGAACCCTGGCCACCGAGCAGGTCGAGGAGCAGAAGCTTCTCGATGCCCGCGAACAGGGCGGCCCCCTGATAGCCAAGACCTACACCCTGTCCTATGCCAAGGCCCGCGAGATCGAGCCGCTGGTCAAAACCAAGAAGTCCGCCCGGGGCGAGATCACCGTTGACGATCGGACCAACACCCTGCTTCTCGTCGATACCAAGGAAAAACTCGACATGATCGAGAAGCTCATCGCGGTCCTGGACACGCCGACGCCGCAGGTCGTGATCGAAGCCCGCATCGTCGAGGCCACTTCCAACTTCGTCCGCAACCTCGGCGTCCAGTGGGGCACCAAGGCGATCTCGGACCCCTACTACGGCAACCAGACGTCGCTCCAGTTCCCGAACAAGGTCTCGGTGGACGGGGCCCTCATCCCCGAAGGCACGTCAACCAAGGGCATCGGAGGCCCTCTCGGCGGCTACGCCGTGAACCTGCCGGCCACTTCCTTCTCCTCGGCCATCGGGCTGTCCTTCGCCAACGTCCTCGACACGTTCCGCCTGGATATAGCCCTGACGGCCATGGAAACCAAGGGCGAGGGCAAGATCATCTCCAGCACCAAGGTCACGGCCCTCAACAACAAGGAGGCCGAGGTCATCCAAGGCCGCCAGATCCCGGTCCAGACCACGGCCAACTTCACCGTCACGACCCAGTTCTTCAACGCCGCGCTCCAGCTCAAGGCCACGCCGCAGATCACCGCCGACGGTTCGATCATCATGGCCCTCGACATCCAGAACAACGCGGCCGACTTCTCCAATCTGGTCAACGGCATCCCGCCGATCACGACCCAAAGCGCCAAGACCCAGGTCATGGTGCCGGACGGCGGGACGACCGTCATCGGAGGCATCTCCCGGATGGAAGACTCGATCACGCGGGAACGGGTGCCGTTCCTGCACCAGATCCCCATCCTGGGGTCATTGTTCAAGAATTTTGCCAGGACCAAGACGACCCGGGAGCTGTTGATCTTCATCACGCCCCGGATCCTCAAGTAGGAGGACGTGCCATGATCTTGCGACCGATCCCCTCCGCCGCGGGTAAAGCGGCGCTCGTTCTCCTGGCCATTCTGACGGCCGCCGCCTGCAATCCGGTCGAGAACAGCTCGACCTCCGCCACCATGCTGGTCATCGAAAACCTGACCGCCCTGGACTTGACCGGTCTGGCCACCAACCTCTGCAAATCCGATGTCCTGTTCACCGATTCCAGCACGGGAGCGACTTCGATCTTAGCCGATATCGGCACGGCGACCCTCTCCTCCCAGCCGCTCGACCCCGATCCGATCCTGGGCAACTCGGTTTACCTGGACATCCAACTGGTTAAAATTTCCATCGTTTACACCCGCTCCGACGGCCACAACATCGAGGGCGTCGACGTGCCCTATTCGTTCGAGGCGGGCATCTCCGGCACGGTCCGGGTCGGAACGCTGTACACGCTGACCTTCACCCTGGTCCGCGAGGCGGCCAAGCAGGAAGCGCCCCTGGTGACCCTGCGGGGGACGGGCGAGACCATCGACGTCACGGCCGAGATCACCATTTACGGCAAAGATCTCTCGGGCCATTCCCTAAAGGCCACCGGCAACGTGCCGATCACCTTCGGCGACTTCGCCAACGAATGAGGAGAACGCGCATGAGACTCCGACGACCGGCTTCCCTTCTCGGAATCGCCGTCCTCCTGCTTTTGACCGCGACGTGCACCCGGACCGATCTGGACATCGAGTCCCCCACCGGGCCTTCCACGCAGTCCCTGACCTTCACCCTGGAAGCCCATCCCAACGTCCTTCTGGCGACATCCGAACAGCCCGCCTCGGTCATCAAGGGCATCGTCCGCCGGAACGGCGATCCGGTGGCCAACCTGCCGGTGTACTTTACGGTCCTGTCGGGTCCCGGGGAATTCGACGACTACACCACGCGGATCATGGCCATGACCGACACGACCGGCACGGCCCGGGTGACCTATCTCGGACCGTCCGAGGACGAGATGTCCGGCGACAAGACCGCCATCATCAAGGGCCAGCCGGAGACGTCCTCGCCGGATTACCTCTACAAGACGATCGAGGTCCGCATCCTTAAAGGGAATTGAGGCCCGCTTGGGCCGGCCGCGCTACCCGGCGCGGATGATCGTTTTCCTGATCGTAACATCCCGCAGGGCGTCGGCTATCGCCTCGTCCAGGTCATCGGGATCGTCCGCCCGGACTACGATCTGCGCGGATCTGGATTCCCCCGCTTTCGGGTGCCGTGGTCCCGCCGAAACAAAAACCTCGGAAGGCCCCAGGACGTCGAGCTTCCGGCCGGAAGCCCGGAGCCGGGACGCGGCGTCCCTGGCCGCGCGTCCGAGAGTTCGGGCATCGCCCGCGGCGAGGACGATCTCGGCCAAGGCCGAGAAGGGCGGATCGCCCAGCGCTCTGCGGCGGAAGATCTCTTCCTTAAAGAAGGACCGGTAATTCCCCGCCGCCGCCGCCCGCAGGGCGAAATGGTCCGGCCAGGAAGTCTGGATGACGGCCTCCGCCGCGGGATCGGCACCGTCCAGAAACTTGAGGGGCCGCCGGATCTCGCCGTAAAGCCTGGCCGAGGCGTCGAAATCCGTCAGGCCGAGCGTTCCCTCCGGATTCAGCAGGACGATCAGGGAGACCGCGGCGATTTCGGGCTGATGGGCCAACAGGGGCGATCCGACCAAAATGCCGATTTCTCCGGATGCGAAGCGGTCCAGGACGGCTTGGCGGGCGGACGGGGTTCGGATCCGGGCGGAGTCGAAGCCGACGGCGCCGGCCTTCGGGAAAAGCCTCTTCAGCTCCTCCTCCACCGCCTCGACTCCCGGTCCGCGCGGTTCGACGACCCGGGCACCGCAGCTTTCGCAGACCGTCGGGGCATACGGCGCGGCGGCGGTGAAGCCGCACCTCCGGCACTGCAGTCGCCGCGGTTGTCCGCCGAGACTCAAGGCCGCGCCGCAGCGTCCGCAGGCCGGCACATGGCCGCAGCGCGGGCAGAAAAGAAAAGAAGCGTAACCTTTACGCCTGGCGAAAACGAGAACGCGGCGGCCGGCTTCAACGGCAGTACCGATCCGGGCCGTCGTGGCCTTGGCCAGAAGCCCGCGCTGGCCGCGGTCGTCCACGATCTCCGCCGGACGCGGCGCCGGGCCCGGAATCTCCACCAGCCAGCCTCCGCTCCCGGCTCTCTCGTACGTCTCGATCCGGGGCGCATCGCCCGCCAGAACGAGACGGATGCCCGCGGCTTCCGCCCGCATCCAGGCTCCGGTCCGGGCATCGTATGTCGGGCTTTCCGTTTGACGGTATGATTCGTCCGACTCCTCGTCGACCACGATCAGCCCCAGGTTCGGCATGGGGATAAAGATCGCCGAGCGCGGCCCCGCGACGACCGCGGGATGCGCCTGGTCGATCCGGCGCCTGGCTTGCTCCTTGGCCGTGTCGCTCATCCCGCCGTGCAGGATGACGGCCCGTTCGCCCAACCGCGAGGCGAAGGCCTCCGAGACCGCCCGGCTCATCCCGATCTCCGGGAAAAGGGCCAGCACCGACCGGCCGCCAGCCAGGACGTCGCCGCAGACGGCCAGAATAGCGGCCGTCCGGCGGTCGGCCGGTCCAACCAGTAAAAACGGCGCGAAGCCCGGCTTGGAAAGTCCGGCGGTCAGGATCCGGATGGCTTCCGCCGTCGGACCGTCGATCCGGAAATCGAGCCCCATCTGCAAGGCCGGCCCGGGTGCCGCGGCGGGCGGGCTCGGCTTGATCGTCTTCTCCTCGACCTTTTCCAGAAGATAGCCTTTCTTCGCCATCCGGCCCGCCGCCGCCCCCGCGTCGGCCATCCGGGCATGCGTTTTGAGATAGGCCGGCGTGTACGCCTTGTCCGCCAGAACGGAGGCGAGGCGGGCTTCGGCCGCCGACAGGGATCCGGCCGCGGCCGCCGCCCGGCCGGCTTCCGTGAGCGCGTAGCGGACCGTTCCCCGGCGGGCCTGCGACGGCGGGACGGCCGTCCGGAGCATCTCTCCCCGCGAGGAAAGGAAGCGGCGGCTCAACCGGTCCGTCAAGTCCAGGATGTCGGGCGGGATGATCGGATCCGGGTCGACCAAGTCGAGGACCGGCTTGACCTCGGCCGGCGGCGCCTGGTCGTGCGTCCGGACGACGAAGCCCTTGACCGCCCGGGTCCCGAGCGGGACGAGAACCCGCTGGCCCGGGCGGATGCGGCCGCGCAGGCTCTCGGGGATGGCGTAGGTAAAGGCCCGGGGAAGCGGCAGGGCGAAGACGACGTCCGCGAAAAGGCTCATGGGCCGGTGAGAAGCGTCATGACCAGCTTCATGTCGTCCCAGACCATTTTCTTGGGTCCCTTGTTCCCCTCGTTGCGAATGAGATACGAGGGGTGGAAGGTGGGCATGATCCGGATGCCCTTCCAATCATAGAAACGGCCGCGGATCGAAGTCATGCTGCCGACGGCGTCGGGAAGAAAAAATTCCGTGGCGGTCTTGCCCAAGGCGACGATGACCTTGGGCCCGATAAGCTCGATCTGGCGCAGGAGGTAGGGCGTGCAGGCCGCCGTTTCGCCCCGCAACGGGACCCGGTTATCGGGCGGCCGGCATTTGACGATGTTGGCGATGAAGACCTGCTCGCGTCCGTAGCCCATGGCGGCGATGATCTTAGTCAGGAGCTGGCCGGCCCGGCCCACGAACGGCCGGCCCTGCTCGTCTTCGTCGCGGCCGGGGCCTTCGCCCACGAACATGAGCTCCGCCCGCGGGTTGCCTTCGCCCGGCACGGCCCGGGTGCGACCCTCGGCCAGGCCGCAGAGGCGGCAGGCCAGGATCGTCGTGTGGAGTTCGTCGAGTTCCGATGAACCGGCGGGCTTTGGAGTGCCGTCACCACCGCCCTGCGGGGTATGCGGCGCGGGCTTTGGGGTGCCGGGCTTCACCGCCTTGCCTTCAACACTCCGATTGAGGTCCTCGACGCCGATCTCCTTTAGGAAGCGGAGATTGACGTCCAGGCCGTCCAGTATCTTAGCGTTTTTTCGCGGCATGGCTTTCGATGATATCCCAGAGCCGGCGGGCGAGTTCGGCCTTGGCCAGGACGGGAGTCTCGATCTCTCCTCCCCCGGCGTCGAGGATGAGGGCCTTGTTCCAATCGGCGTCGAATCCCCGTCCCTCGACGGAGACATCATTGGCCACGATAAGGTCGAGGGACTTGGCCTTCAGCTTGGCCCGGGCGTTTTTCCGCAGGTCGCCCGTCTCGGCGGCGAAGCCGACGACGAAGCGGCGGCCCGGCCGCGCGGCCGCGGCTTTCAGGATGTCGACGGTCGGGACCAGGGCGAGGGACGGAGATCCCGCCCCCTTCTTGATCTTCGCCTTCGCCGGCCGGGTCACCGTGAAGTCGGCCACGGCGGCGGCCATGACCAGGACATCGGCCTTCCCGACCCGGTCCAGGACGGCTTTAGCCATATCGGCGGCCGAGACGACCCGGACGAATTCGGCGGCCGCCGGCGATTCGATCGCCGTCGGACCGCTGATCAGGGTCACTTCGGCGCCGCGCCGGATCGCTTCCGCCGCCACGGCGTAGCCCATTTTGCCCGAGGAGCGGTTGGAGAGAAAGCGGACGGGATCGATCGCCTCCCGGGTCGGCCCGGCCGTCACCAGGACCCGCTTCCCGGCCAGGCTCTTGGCCCGGCCCAGGATGGCCAAACCCGCGGCCACGATTGTCTCCGGCTCGGCCAGCCGGCCGTGGCCCGCGTCGCCGCAGGCCAGGTAGCCGGCCTCCGGTTCGACGAACTCGATGCCCCGGGCCCGCAGCCGTTCCGCGTTCAAGCGCGTCTGGGGATCGTGCCACATGGCCTCGTTCATGGCCGGCGCGATCAGCACGGGCTTCTCCACGGCCAGGAAGAAGGTGGATAGGAAGTCGTCGGCGATACCGCCGGCGAACTTGGCGATGACGTTGGCGGTGGCCGGGGCGACGACCAGAAGGTCGATCTCCTTGGCCAGGGCGATATGGGCCACGGACCAGGCCTGGCCGTCGTCGAACGTCTCGACGATCGTCTTGCGCCCGCTCAGCGTGCTGAACAGGAGCGGTGAAACGAGCTTGGCCGCGTTGGGCGTCAGGATCGGCTGGACTTGGCAGCCGGCTTTTTGAAAACCGCGCAGAACTTCAAGGGCCTTGTAGAGGCTGACCGAGGAAGCCGCGCCCAGGGCGATTTTCGGCATGGCGGTCCTCCTTTACGCCATCCGTCCGCTCAAGGCGGCCCGGATGGCCCGCTTGCGGTTTTCGGCCCGGCAGCGGACGCTCAAGACGACGGCTTCAAGCTCGATGATGGCCCGGTCCAGGCGGTCGTTGACGATGAGGTAGTCGAAGCTCTCCGCCTCGCGGATTTCGGCCTTGGCGTTGCCCAGGCGCGTCCGGACGACGGCCGCTTCGTCCTCGCCGCGGTCCAGGAGGCGGCGGCGGAGGGCGGTGAAGGAAGGCGGCAGGATGAAGACGGTCGTGGCCCCGGGCAGGCGCTTGCGGATTTGGCGGGCGCCCTGGACGTCGATGTCCAGCAGGACATCCCCGGTCCGGCCCTTGCTCCTGATCTCGGCCCGGGACGTGCCGTAGAGATGGCCGTGGACGACGGCCCATTCCACGAAGGCGTCCCGGCCGGCCAGGCGGCGGAACTCCGCCTCGGAGACGAAATGGTATTCCCGGCCGTCCCGCTCGGACGGCCGCCGCGGCCGCGTCGTGTGCGAGACCGAAAACGCCATCCGGCGCATGTCCTTGACGACATGGCGCAGAATCGTCGACTTGCCGCTGCCCGAGGGCCCGGTGACGACGAAAACCATGGTCTCCCTCCCTACTCCAGGTTTTGAACTTGCTGGCGGATGCTTTCCACCTCGCCCTTGATGATCAGGCCTTCCCGGGTCACGTCGATATCCTGCGACTTGGAGTTCAGGGTATTGGCCTCGCGGTAGAGCTCCTGGGCCAGAAAGTCCAGCATCTTGCCGGCGGGCTCGCCCTTGGGCGAGCGGATGAGCTGGAGCGCGGTCTCCAGGTGGCACTTCAAGCGGTGGATCTCCTCGCTGACGTCGTAGCGCTGGGCCAGATAGGCGACTTCCTCGTCCAGGCGCTCCTCGGAGGCCGAGGCGCGGTTCGTGCCCTCCCGGACCTTTTGACGGAGCCTTTGGCGGACGAGCTTGGGGTGGCGGCGGATATTCTTCTCCAGACGCCCCACGGCTTTGGTAATGCTCTGGATGTGGGTCTGCAGCTGGACCGCCGTCTTGCGCCCCTCGACGCGGCGGGCTTTCAGGACGTCCTCCAATGTCCGCAGGAAGCTTCGTTCCAGGAAGGCGACCTCGTCCGGGGTGAACTCCTTGCGCCGCAGCTCCATGATCTGGGGGATGCGCAGGAGGCTCTCGGCCGTGACCTGGAGGTCGTGCCCCAGCCGGGAAGAAGCCCGGTCGATCGCGCCCAGGATCTTCTCCATCAGGCCCTCGTTGACGGTAACGTCCCAGCTCGAGGGATCGGGATGGTGCATGTCCAGGACGACTTCGATCCGGCCGCGGTGCAGGTGGTCCTGGCAGAGCACCCGGAGCCGGTTCTCGACGTCGCCGATGGCAGCGCCTTTGTAGCTCCAGTCGAGGAAGCGGTGATTGAGGCTCTTGATGGCGATCTTCAGGCGCATCGTCGGGGCGTCGAAGCTGCGCTCGGCGAACCCGGTCATGCTCATGATCATGGCGCGATCTCCTCGTCCTGGGCGAACTGCAGGTCGTACAGCATCCGGTACACCCCCCGCTTGCGGAGAAGCTTGTCGTGCGGCCCGGCCTCCACGATGCGGCCTTTTTCGATGACCAGGATGATATCGGCATTGCGGATCGTGGACAGGCGGTGGGCGATGACGAAGGTCGTCCGGTTTTTCATGATCCGGGCCAGGGCCTTCTGGATCAGCCGCTCGTTCTCGGAGTCGAGCGAGCTGGTGGCCTCGTCCAGGATCAGGATGGGCGGGTTCTTGAGCAGGGCCCGGGCGATGGCCAGTCGCTGGCGCTGGCCGACCGAGAGCAGGCCGCCCCGCTCCCCGATCAGGGTGTCGTAGCCCTTGGGCAGCTCCGAAATGAAATGGTGGCACTCGGCGGCTTCGGCCGCGGCCACGACCTTGTCCTGGTCCGCGTCGTCCAAACCGTAGGCGATATTGGCTTTGACGGTATCGTTGAACAGGACGATGTCCTGGGTCACCAGCCCGATCTGGGACCGAAGGGAAGCCAGGGTGACGTCGCGGATGTCGATGCCGTCGATCAGCACCCGACCCGCGGTCGGTTCGTAGAAGCGGGCCAGCAGGTTGATAATGGTCGTCTTGCCGGCGCCGCTGAAGCCGACCAGGGCCACCGTCTGGCGGGGCTCGACCTCGAAGCTGATGTCGTGCAGAACCGTGCGATCGGGCCGGTAGGCGAAGCGGACGGCCTCGAAGCGGACCCGGCCTTGGACGGGCGGCAAGGGATAGGCTTCGGGCTTGTCCTCGACCTGGCGCGGCACGCGCATGATTTCCTCCACCCGATCCAGGCAGGCGGTCGCCTGAACGACCACGTTTTGGGCCCTGGTCAGCCGCTTGATGGGGGTGAAGAGGGAGAAGACGGCCATGGCGAAGGCGGCGAAATCGCCGGCACTGATATACCCGGCCGAGATGCGGCGGGTCCCCACCCACAGGATGAACGCGCCGACGAAGCCTCCGACGAGCTCCATGAACGGCGAGGACAGGGAGGAAACCCAGGCCAGCTTGAGGTTGATCCGGAAATAGCGGTAGGAGGCCTTCAGGAACTTGCGCATCTCGAACGGCTCCGTGGTGAAGGCCTTGACGATGCGGTGGCCGGAGATGGTCTCGTAGACGTGATTGTAGATTTCGGCCATCTTGACCTGGCTGCGGCGGCCCTGCTTCTTGAGCTGGCGGCTGAAGGCGGTCATGGGCAGGACGGCCAGCGGGGTCAGGACGAAGGCCATCAAGGCCAGCTTCACATCGATGGCCAGCATGACGCCCAGGATGCCGATCATGATGAAGGTCTCCTCGACCAAGTCGCTCATGGCCGTCCCGACGGCCTGCTGGATGCGGTCGATGTCGTTGGTCAGCCGCGACATCAGGTCGCCGGTGGTCGCGGCGTCGTAGAACGCCGTGGACTGGTAGAGGATGTGCTCGTAGAGCTTGTCGCGCAGGGTCTTGACGATCTTGTTGCCGACCGCCTTCATGAAGAACGAGGATAAAAAGGTGAACAGGCTCTTGCCGAACAGGACGACCAGGATGACCCATGGCAGGACGCTCTTGATGTCGTTCGGCCCCACTCCAAGCGCGCGCCACAGGAGGTCCAGGAGCCTGGTTTTGGCGGCCGCCTGCGGGTTCTCGTCAATCATCCGCTGCTGCTGCGCGGCCTGTTGGGCCGGGGTCATCCACATGTTGTCGATGATCGGCTGGACGAGGTAGACGAAGGTCGAGCTGAAAAGGGCTACGAAGATGGTGGCCAGGAAGGCCAGGGCGACGTATTTCCTCTCGTGGAGCGTCAGCTTCAGGAGGCGGAACATGGCGCCCCCGCTCTAGCGGGCTTTGGACCCCAAGAGCCGGCGCGCCGTCTCGACCGCGTTCAGGGCCGAGCCGCGGGTCAGGTTGTCGGCCACCAGCCAGACCCAGAAGGCGCGCGGGACGGAGGGCTCGCGCTTCAGGCGGCCGACGAAGATCTCGTCCTTGCCGGCCACGGTCAAAGGCGAGGCGGAGCAGCCCTCCCGGTACTTCGTCATCCGGAAGACCGGCTGGTCGGCGAAGACGGCTTCCAGGCCGTCCAGATCCGCGTCCCGAAGGAGCTCGAGATAGACGGCCAGGGTGTAGGCGTGGAAGACCGGCGCCTGGATGACGGAGAGGGAGAGCGGCAGGTCCGGCCGGCCGAGGATGCGCTTGACCTCGGCGGCGGCCTGAAGCTCGATCGTACAGGACCCGTCCGGATCGGGCTTCTCGGTGTGAGACAGGAGGTTGAAGGCGATCTGTTCGCGGAAGACCTTCTTCTCGGGATCGGCGCCGCTCAACAGGGCGGCGCTCTGGCTGGCCAGCTCCTGGATGCCGGGGTCATCGAAGGCCGAGACAGGCTGCATGACGAAGGTCACCGCCTTGGCCAGTCCGAAGGCGGGCTCCAGGACGTGAAAGAGATGGGACAGGATGATCGAGGCCGGATTCGGATTGGCCAGCAGCTTGACCTTGCGGCGGTCGAGGACCTCGTCGTTGATCCCGGCCACGACGAGGGGAACGGCGGGATCGTCATTGAAAGCTTCGCTCAGGTCGAAGAGCCGGAACTTGTGGGCTTTGGCCAGCTTGCGCAGGACCGGGGCGGCCCCCGGGTCGGCGTTGAAGACAAGGTCCCGGCCTTCCAGGTCCTCGCCCTTCAGGGCCTTGACGACCCGGGCCTCGTCCCGAAAGTCGGTCAGCTTGCTGTATTCCTCACGGACGTCGTCGTCGAAGAATTCCAGGTCGAGCCCTTCCCAGGAGGAGCGGCCCAGGGCGTCTTTGAGCTCCCGGCCGCGGAGCATCTCTCCGCCGACCAGGGCCAGTTTGAGCTTGGATTTGGGGGCCATGGGGTGTTGCCGGCCGCCTTAGATGTTTTTCCCGGACGCGGAGATCATGAGAGCCATCTTATCCTTCAAGGCCAGCTTGAGCTTTTTCAGATCCTTCTCCTGCACGATTTCGTCCTGGTTGAGAAACGGCTTGGCGGCCAGTTCGGCCAGCCGCGCCTCGTGCCGCTGATGCTCCTCATGGAGCCGCCGGAAATCAGGGTTCGAGATCAGCAGATGTTCCTTGATTCTCTGTTCATCCATGCCGGCCTCGGGGGGAAAAGAATATCATAAGGGGGGTGCCTTTTCAATTTGGGCCGGCGGTCCGGAAAATGCCCTCCAGCCGCTCGGCCAGGGACGCCCAATGGAAGCTCCCGATGCGCTCGGAGCCGGCTTGGGCCAACCGGTCCCGCAGGGCTGGATCGACCATCAGCCGTTCGATGCCGCGGCGCAGGAGCCGCGGCGAAGACCGGGGAACGACCAGAGCGGTCCGCCCGTCCTCGGCGAAGTCGCGGGTCCCGTGGGGCGTGCAGACTACGGGCAGGCGGCAGGCCATGGCTTCCGCGCAGGTGTTCGACCAGCCGGCCCGGCGCTCGGCGCTGACGAAGACGTCGGCCTGGGCAAAGAGCCAGGCCATCCGCGACTGGGGCAGGCCGAGGTGAAATTCGTAGGGCACGTCCGTCCGGATGAGGGCCCGGGGATCTCGCCGGTCCCGCCCGACCAGCGTGTCGAAGAAGATGAGGCGCACCCGGCGCCCCCGCCGGGCCAGGCCTTCGACCGCCCGGATGACGCGGTCGACGCCCTTGAGCCGCCGGATGATCCGGCCGTAGCAGAGAATCCGGAAGGCCCCGTCCGCCGGCGGCTTCTCGGCCGGATGGAAAATCGCGGGATTGACCCCCCCCGGCGCGCGCCGGACGGCCAGGCCGTATTCCCTCCCCAGGCGCCCGGAGATGCCCTCGGAGTTGCCGAGAAAGAGGAGATCGCGGCGGCGGACCACGATCCGCTCGTCCTTATGGCCTTCCATGACGAAATAAAAGTAGCGGCGGTCCGCCCGGATCCGGTCGAACTGCGGGAGAATGGAGTATTCACCGCACATCGCCGCATCGAAGCGCTCCTCGCTCAGGGCCGCGAACGGCTTCGTCTCGGCCTGAAAGTCGAACCAGTCGGGCTTCCGGCCGGACGGATGGAAGAGGACGAACCGGTGGCCGCGGGCGGCCAGGGCGTTGCCCAGCTCGAGGTAGCGGCGCACGCCGCCAAAGACTTCGACATGGGGCAGGAGGGCGGCGATCCGGAGCGGCGGCACGGGGCTATTTTATCACAACGCCCGAACTCGGCCTCGGAATTGTTGACAATCGGGGGCCGGAAAAATATACTAAGTCGCGCTTCCGGA
>JAQULS010000019.1 GCA_028749235.1 Acidobacteriota bacterium
CCCGGCGACAAGGTCGTTGTCCGGATCAAGGCGCCCGCCCTTCGGAAGGCCGCCGATCTGCGCGCGGATCTCCTGGTTCCCGGCCGGGGCGTGCGTTCCCTGGCGGTCCGTCCCGATCCCGCGGGGGCCGGCGAATGGACGGCCGACATCGACATCCCGGGAAAGGCGCCCGAGGGATTCTACGCCGTTACCGTTTCCGGGCCGGCCGGAAAAGGACGGGCCGCGGCCAAGGCGAGCTGGCTCGTAGGCCGCGCGATCGGCGACTTCTTCATCACCAGCGGCGTCGATGCGTCCGATCCGGCCGGCGACATCGAACGGTGCCTGCGGGGATTCATGGACATCGGCGGCAACCTGGTTGTCGTCCACGACAACATCAACGGCCAGGCCTGGTATCCGTCCGCGCTCTGCGCCAAGGCCGCGGCGGCCGGCTCGGCCGACGACCGCGTCGGCAAGACCCTGGATCTGGCCGATCGCCTGGGGTTGCCCGTCATGCTGTCCGTCGTTTGGGACATGACCCGCAAGATGCCCGGGGTCGAACGCTGGGCCAGCCAGAAGGCGGTCATGGCGGAGCTCTTGTCGCTCTACGCGGCCCATCCCTGCCTTATGGGATTCTACGATTACCAGGAAGGAAGCGGCACCTACTTCGCCGCCCACGTTCGCGAATTTTCGGACGCCGTGAAAACGATCGACCGCGGCCTCCTCGCCGCCTGCGCCCCCTACCTCGATGATCCGCTTTTAGCCGGCTACCTGGCGGCGATTCCCAGCCTCGACATCGCGATCTACCAGGGCGCCTTCGAAGCCTCCTACCGTCCGGACAACCGCAAGAACTTTCCGGTCCGCCGGACCCGCGACTTCGCGGCCCTTTCCGCCGGGGCCATGCGGGCGGCGGGAAAAATCGCCCTGTCGCACGTGGAGCTCTTCGGCTATCTCGAGCGCCGCAGCGCCGGCCAATACCTGGCCACTCCCGAGGATGCCTTCGACCAGATCGCCAGCGCCGCGGCGTGCGGCGGGCCGGACGGGATCACCCTGTTCACCTGGCACTACAACGTCCATCGCATGGGCCAGACGATTCCCGCCGCGCGGGAGATGGGTATGGCCGTGGCCAAGGGCTTGGAATTCTACAGGGCCGCCGCGGGGAGGGCCGCCGTGTGGCCCGGCGACGTGACGCTCTACATCCCCTACAGCGACTGGTGGACGGACCGCTGGTCCGCTTCGATCGTTCCGGCCCTGGACGCCCTGCGAACGGTCGGAATCGCGGCCGATATCGAGCCATTCATCCCTCCGGCGGGCGAGGAAATCCTGCCCTTCTATCCCTACGGCATGAACGAGGCCCAGCTTGCCGGCTGGCTGGAGCGCAAGACGGTTCTCGTTCTGGCCGACATCTCCGGCATGCAGGATACCGACAGCGCGCTTCTCAAGGCTTTCGTCGAGAAGGGCGGCACCGCGCTTCTCTTCGGCCCGCATATTCCCTACGCCGACCTTTTCGATCGCGAGGCGCTGGTGGGCGGGAAAGAGAAAGACGCGGCCCCGCGTGTGCGGCTCGTGGTCCGGGAAGCCGTCCTGGCGGCCCCCATGAACTCCGAAGCGGAGTCTGCTGGGACGACCAGGGCGGCAGGAGCCGCCGCCGGCCGCGGCTTCCCCTTGGGAGGCGTGTCCGCGACGGCTTGGACGCCGATGACGGCCAAGGCGGCCGCCGTTTTCGAAGACGGCGCGGCCGCGGTCCTGGTCAATGCGTTCGGGAAGGGGACGGTCATCACCTGTCCGCTGAGCCTGAAGGAAACCGCCGCGCAAGCGCCGGGTCTCCTGCTGGATGTCATCGATTCCGCGCTGCTCCGCTCCGGGCGATCGCGGGCCTTCGATTGGCAGGGCGTCGTGGAAACCATGGACGTCGCTCAAGCGGGAGGGGAAGACGGCGCCGCGCTGGCGGCGACCCACCCGGGACCCGGAGCCGTCGATCTCGTCATCCGCCCGCGCTTCCTGCGGGCCGATCGGACGTACGATCTGACCGATCTTCAGACGGGCGAGAGCCGGACGCTCGCGGCGAGGGATCTGGCGGCGATCCGCCGGACCCTTCGTCCGCACGAAGCGATCGCTCTATCCCTCCGGGCTCGTTGACAGCCTTTTAGCCGTTTTCTCTTCTGAGCGCGTCGGAGACCCAGGGATGCCGTCCGTGAGGATAGGCGCTCTGCACGTTCGCCTCTTATTCGCGCCGGAATGGACGGAATGCCGCTCCCGGGGAGAATCAAACAAAATTCTGACCAAACCCTTATATTGTCCTGACAAAGGGAAGACGATAATCGAAGCATAAGTGGGCCGAATTTGACAACAATAAACGGCCGGGTCCGTCTCTCTGTCCACGCATCTCCGAGGAGGACTAAATGAAAAAGCCTCTCTATTTCCTCGTCATCCTTGGTATCTTGCTCGGAGCGGGCATGGCCCAGAGGCCGATTGCGCCCGGTTCTCCATCGTCGGATCAACTCGGCGTTGTTCCCGTCCGAACGGGCCAAGTCCCAGACTTCAAACCCCAGCCTAACGGAAATCCTTCCGGGCTCAAGATCGATTGCGGGAGCATCCCCCTATATTTCACGGCCAATAAGGGGCAAGTTGATGGTAAGGCGCTCTTTTATGCCAAAGCATCCCGCTATACGCTCTGGCTGACCGAGGAAGGGCTTGTTTTCGACAGCTTCAAGTTCGAGCGCCCGGAGGCTCCCGCCGCCGGCAAAGGGCCCTCACTCCGACAGGAGATGGGGAAAAGCCGCAAGTACGAGCGGGACGTCTCTCGGCTCGTATTCCTGAACGCCTCCAAACATCCGGAGATCGTCTCCGTAGACGGAACCGCCCTCAAGGTCAACTATTTCATCGGCAACGACCCGGCGAAATGGCATACGGCCGTGCCAACGTCGCAGGCGGTCCTCTACAAGAATATCTATAACCGGATCGATCTGAAGGTCTACGGGATCGAAAGCCGGATAGAGTATGACTGGATCGTCAGACCCGGGGGAGATCCGCAGGATATTCGCTTCCAATACGAAAACGTAAAAGGGACGCGGGTGGATGAGGAGGGGAACCTGCTCGTCGAGACGGGATTTGGGGAGCTGATGCATAACAAGCCCGCGGCCTATCAGGATGCTAAGGGCGAGCTTTCGGTGGAAGGGCAATCGGCAAATGGGAAGCGCGCGGCTGTCGAGTCGGCTTTCAAGAAGATCGGCGAGAACTCCTACGGTTTCGAACTCGGGGACTACGATGCGGGACAAGAGCTAGTCATCGATCCCGTGGTCCTGGCTTATTCCACATATTTGGGAGGGAGTGGCAGTGATTATGGCTTGGGTATTGCGGTGGACGGCAGCGGCAATGCCTATGTCACCGGATATACGATGAGCACGGATTTTCCCACCCTGAACCAGTACCAACAAACATACCAGGGGACCGTAGATGTCTTCGTGACGAAGATCGATACGACCAAGAGCGGCAATGTCAGCCTGCTTTATTCCACCTACCTAGGCGGAAACAGCTATAATTATGGCTATGGAATAGCGGCGGACGACAGCGGTAATGCCTATGTGACAGGACTGACGGACAGCACGAATTTTCCTACCCTGAACCAGTACGAAACAGATCCTGGGGATCACAGTCGGGATGTTTTCGTGACAAAGATCGATACGACGAAGAGCGGCAATGCCAGTCTGATTTACTCCACCTACCTGGGCGGGAGCGGCAGTGATATTGGCCGGGGCATAGCGGTGGACGGAAGCGGCAATGCTTATATCACCGGAAACACGTCTAGTCATGATTTTCCCATCCTGAACCAGTACCAGACTTGGACGCCAAGTATGCAAACGGCCTTCGTAACGAAGATTGATACAACGAAAAGCGGCACCGCTAGCCTGGCTTACTCCACTTACCTAGGCAGCGAAGATTATGGCTATGGAATAGCTGTGGACGATAGCGGCATCACCTATGTGACTGGACAAGCGTGGGGCCCAGATTTTCCTACCCTGAACGAATACCAGACAAGTCTGGGGAACCTTGATGCTTTCGTAACGAAGATCGACACGACTATGATCGGCAGTGCCAGCCTGATTTACTCCACCTGCCTGGGCGGGAGTAGCTATGATTATGGCTCTGGAATAGCCGTGGACAATAGCGGTATCGCCTATGTGATCGGAAGTACGGGAAGTACGGATTTCCCCACTCTGAAGCAGTGCCAGACGGATCAATTGGATACAGATATCTTCGTGACAAAGCTCGATACGACGAAAGGCCATGCCGGCCTGCTATACTCCACCTACCTGGGGGGGAATGGCTACATGGAATTTGGCTATGGAATAGCCGTGGACCGGAGAGGCAATGCCTATGTGACCGGATATACGGACAGCACGGATTTTCCCACCCTGAACCAGTACCAGACAGACCAGGGAACCCTTGATGCCTTCGTGACAAAAATAGACACGACGAAGAGCGGCAATGCCAGTTTGATTTACTCCACCTACCTTGGCGGCAGTAGCCAAGATCAGGGCCAAGGAATAGCGGTAGATGTCAGCGGCAATGCCTATGTGACCGGAGGCACGGGTAGTACGGATTTTCCTACCTTGAATCAGTACCAGACTGATCAGGAAGACAATGACGCCTTCATCACCAAAATCACTACGCCTGCCGACATATCGATCACCAAGACATCTGACAACCTGGAACCCAAGGTCGGAGAGGTCTTCAACTTCACAATTACAGCCACAAACGGCGGGCCGTTCGATGCCACGGGGCTCCAGGTCGTCGACCCGCTCCCCGCCGGGCTGGCCTATATCTCATCTTCTGCGACGGCGGGTACCTATGATCCGGCCACCGACATCTGGAATATCGGCGCCCTGGCGAATGGCGGAACAGCGACCCTGACCATCGAAGTAAAGGGAACGGCGGCCGGAGCCGTGACGAACACGGCCTCGGTTTCGGCCCTCAACGAGACCGACCCGAATCCGGAGAACGATTCGGCCTCGGCCACGGTGACGGTCATACAGACCTACACCCTGACGATCTCGGCAGGCCATGGCGGGACAACCAATCCCGTCCCCGGGACTTATACCTATGTTGAAGGAACGGTCGTAAGCGTCCAGGCTGCGGCTCAATCGGGCTATCGATTTGGAAGCTGGAGCGGCGACGTTACAGGCTCGAGCGGCTCGATCAGCGTGACGATGAACGCCAATAAGACCGTGACCGCGAACTTCATCCGGGTCTACGAGCTGACGATCACCGCCGGGGCGGGCGGAACGACGAATCCCGTCCCCGGGACCTACACGCAGGACGCAGGGATGTCGGTCAGCGTGCAGGCGATCGCGGCTGCGGGTAACCAGTTCGAAAACTGGAGCGGCGACGCTGCGGGTTCGGCCAACCCCGTAACAATTATCCTTGACCGGGACAAAGCGATCCGGGCGAGCTTCTCCCTGGCGGTGAAGCCTCCCCTCAATCTGACAGGCCAGAGGCTCACGAACCGGAACCTCTCCCAGGTCGAATACGTGGTGAAACTTCAGTGGCAAGCGAACGGCGAGAATATCGAGCCGATCACCTACCGGATCTACAAGATCGAAATCGGGCCGCCCACGGTGATCGCCAACGTCGGGACGGGAATCTACGAGTATCTCGTCCGCAATCTCGAGGCTAAGAAAGCCTATCGATTCGGGGTGACGGCCGTCAACGGACAGGGCTGGGAGAGCGAAATGGTTGAAGTCGCGATCCAGTGAGGAGGACAAGCATGAAGAAAACAGCGTTGATCGTCATCGGTTTATGTCTTTTAGCCGATTCGACCCTGGCGGGATTTCGAATCGAGCTGAAGGGGTCGTACTTCCAATCGGAAAACAAGATCTTCCGGGAGGTCTACGGGAGCGCGTTCAAGCCTGGGCTCGAGGTCGGGCTGACCATCGTGAAGAACCTCTCGATCTGGGCGGGCGTGGACTACTTCCAAAAAAGCGGCGGGCTGACGGTAACGGAGGAAGAGACGAAGGTATGGCTTATGCCCGTCAGCGCGGGGTTGAGGTATGAGATTCCGGCCGGGGAAAAGCTCTTGCTGCACGTGGCGGCCGGGGTCCAGGAGGTCTTCTTCAAGGAAGACTCGTCCCTCGGGACGACCAAGAAGAACGCGCTGGGATTCATCGTCAAAGGCGGATTGATATTTCGGCTGACGTCGGCGCTCGGGATCGATCTGTTCGCGGGCTGGTCGACCAGCTCGATGAAGAATGGAGACGTCGAGTTCAAGGTCGGAGGCCTGGACCTCGGCGGCGGCCTCAACATTCGGTTCTGAAGATACCAGCGGCTCTTCACAATCCGCGCAGGAGCCGCCGGACGTTTTGCATCAGGACGGCTCCCGCGTCCGGGCGGAAGGGAAAGATCCCGTAGAATGCCGGGGCGCACCAGGCCCCGTAATCCAACGGATCGGCATAGGCCTGCCGGGTCGGGATGTAGCCGACGACGCCATTGGCATATCCGACCGGAATGAGCGGATCGAAATCCCGCCGCAGCCCGACGGCGTAGGCCGAGTAGACCTCTCCCGGCAGGGCGGCCAGTTTGATCTTCCCGATAGCCATGGCTTGGACGGGGACGTCCTCGAGACGGGGGTTCGCGTGTACGGCCGCCCGTTCTTTGATCGCCCGGGTTTCCCAATCATCGGCGAAGCGGGCCGCTCCCGGGAACCTGCCGTAGCGGCGTATGAACGTGGCGGCGAAGCGGCGGATCCGGGCGGCGTCGTACGCCTGGAGAGGAAGATTGATTCGGGCTTCGGCGGCCTGGAGGATCGGGTCCTCGACGGCTTCAGTCCGGCCTTCGGCCTTGACCAGCCGGCGGGCGATGATCTCTCCGTAGAGCGCGAGATCCTCGTCCGTCCCCTCTCCCCAGCGGTCGTGCTGGGTGACGGGATCGATGTCGCCGCAAAATCCCTGCAGGAAGACGCCGCGGCGGCCGCGGGCTTCCAGGGCCGCCGCCGCGGCGCCCGGCCAGTCGGCCGAGACGAACGACTGCCGTCCCAGGACGACGGCGTGGCAGGCGTAGTTCCAGAGATGGACCTTGTCGCCGCTGCGGTCGAAGACAAGCGTCTTCAGGACGGGATCGATGTCCCTGAAGTCCATCGTCCGGCGGTTCAAGCCTATGGGCTCGATGGTTTCGAAGGCCCAGGCCGCGGTGCAGGGGCGCAAGTCGCGGTCGGCCCGTTCCGCCGCTTCGATGATCTTCGACGGCAAGCCCGCCCAATAGGCCGGATCCGCTTCGCCCAGCCCGGGCATCGAGCGGGTCGCCGGCCCGGAATGGGTGTGGGTGCTGGTCAGCAGAACGGAAGACCGGGGCAGGCCCAGCCGGCGGCCGATCTCGGCCCGGATCTCGTCCGAGGATCCTATCCAATGCATCAGCAGGTCGCAGGAGACGATGAGGAGGTCGGTCTCGCCCCGGCCCAAACGGAGAGCGCGGGCCTTCAGCGCGTCCCGGACGCCTTGCGCCTTGCGATCCAGGTAAAAGCCGTAGCCGCAGAGATCAACGCCCAAAGGCGGCGTGATGTCCGCCTCGCCGTAGCCGCACCGCAGCGGCTCCCGGCCGGGCAGCGTCCTTGCTTTCATCGGGCCCAGAGCCTCGAGCCGGACTTCATCACCAAATCGAGGCAGGCCAGCCAGAAGGCTGGATAGCCGTCCCAATAAACGAAATTGCAGCCCCAGTGAGGAGCCGGGTCGGAGGTATAAGCCAGGACGCGCCCCCGGCCGTAGTCCCGAACGGCCAGCAAGGGATCGCCGGTCTCCTTGATCTTGAGTAGGACGCGGCCATCCTTGATCGGCTTGGTCTTGTTGTATCCCAAAAGCGGCGGCATGGAAGCCAGGTCGATGCCCCGAAAGAGGGCGCGACCGGCCGGAGTCGCGAGCGGCGCGAAGCCCTCGGTGGTCTCCACCAGGTCCTCGATGTCCAGGCAGCGGACGGGGAGAAGCTCGCGCAGCCGCGTCCGTCCCCAGCCGCCCTTGCCCATCTCGCCGGTGAAGGAATACCAGCCGCCCAGGAGCATCAATCCTTTGCCGGCCTTGACCGCTTCCTGGGTCAGGCGCAGCCGGTCCGGAAAGACGAGCGGCTTGCGGCCGAACTTGGAGCGATCGAAGAAGTTCGGGGCGAGCTGGAAGAGCTTGGCGTCGACGTCGCTGAAGATGAAGACATCGTAGGCGTCCAGGATTTTTTCGTAGTCGCCCGGTCCCAGGCGGTTGTAGAAGTCCCAGCTCGGGACGGAGTTCACCTGGTGCTCGCCGGTCGATTCCAAGGCGTCTTTGAGCCAGACGCCGTAATTGAAGATGTCCAGGCCTTTAGGAGAATGATAGAACGGCGTCTCGGCGAAGACCGGTCCCGTCATCACAGCCCAGTCGCCGACGTAGTATATTTTGGCCATTTCAGGCCTCCTTGGGCCCGCGCCCGGCTTCGGGGGCCCGCATCATCAGGCAGACGCCGCTGACGCAGGCCATGCCGTGCTCTTCGCAGAACTCGACGGCCGACGCGGATTCCGCGCCCGGCTGCATCCAGATGCGCCGGATGCCCGCGGCGGCGGCGTCCCGCACCGCCCGCTCGGACTGGGCGGGCGGGACGACCAGGACCAGGGTTTCGACTCCCGGGGGCAGGGACGCGATCGTGGGGAACGCGGGGCGGCCCATGATCTCGGAAGCGTGGGGATTGACCGGGTAGGCCGTATAGCCCTTGCCCCAAAGGTCCGCCAGGACGATGGAACCGTACTTGTCCGTCCGGCGCGAGGCGCCGACCACGGCGAAGACGCGGCTGGACAGGATTTCGTCGATGGCCCGGGGTGTCGTCATGGGCGCCGTCGATCTCGCATGGGGATCACCGCACATTATGGCCCGCCGCCCCGGTCCGGTCAATCACGGTCCGCCGGGCCGTAGACGATCAAGCTGTCGAGCCGCACCGAGGCCTTCTCGGCCGGATTGATCAGGACGAGGCGGACGGTGTGGCGCCCGGCCGCCAGGTCATAGGCCCAGAAGGGCGTGTCCCGGCGGTCGTGATCGTTCGTCGGAAGGGCCACCGTTTCCCGCTGAGCCCCGTCGATCCAGACTTCCACCTTGAGCGCCGAGGGCCCCGCCTCTCCGATGCGGGTCTCCGCGTTGAAGGCGAAGCCGAGGCCCTCGATTTCGAACGATTCGGCCGACCGCAAGTCGCGGGCGAGGGAGCGGCGCTCGGTCGGCTTCAGCCCTTCGAAGGACACCTCGAGCGGAAGCACGGCCGGCTCCTGGACCGGAATGACGACCTCGTCGCCGTCCGTTTGTCCGCCGTTCTTGGCCACGACGGCCAGGGCGTGCTTGAAGGACAGGTCGGCTGCCTGGCGGAGCGAAAAGCCGACGTAGGGGAAAGGGATATCCTCGACCGCGGCCAGGCCGGTTTTCCATCGCTCGGGAATGCCGCTCAAGCCTCGGAGCACGCCCAGGATCCCCGCGGCCGAGGCCGGGTTGCAGTCGGAATCGTCGCCGCACCGCGCGGCGATATCGATGGTGCGACCGAAATCCCCGCCGCCGTAGAGAAGCCCGATCAAAACCCAGGCGGCGTTGATCTTGGCGTCGATATCGAAGGGGGTGAATACGCCTTCGGGGCAGCCGGTTTCGTTGCCGTAGCGGCGGAGAATCCGGAACCAGGCCGCTTGCCAGTCTTTCGGGTTCTCGCGCCATTCGGCCAGGACGTCCCGCATCGCCCGGGCGAAATCGCTCCCGGCCGGGACGGCCCGCAGGGCCTTCTCGGCGATCGTCGGAATGTCGGTTTCGACAAAGGCCAAGGCCAGCATTTCGGCGATGTAAACGCCGCCGTACCAGCCGTCGCCGTAGTTCATGATGTGGCCGACCCGGTCGCAGACCTCCGCCGCGGCGTTGGGCAGGCCGGGGGCCATCAGCCCGGCGAAGTCCGCTTCGATCTGGAAGTCGATGTCGTCGGCGTGAGGATTGTTCCGCCAATGGCCCGATGCGGGCGGCATCAGGCCGCGCAGGATGTTGGAGCGGGCCATCTGGTTGGCGTGCCAGAGCGGATAGGGGGCTTCGGCAAAGGCTTTGGCGAAAGAAGCGGCTTTGGCCTCGAGGCCTTCTTTCTCCAAAATGCCGACGAAGGTCAGGTCCATGTAAACGTCGTCGTAGAGTCCGGGCGAATTCTTGTAAGCCCGGGCGATGGAGCCGTCGTCCCACGGGATCGGCTGGCCTTCGGGGATGATCGTCCCCTGGAACCGGAACTCGGTCGGGCCGCCGAACGTGCAGCCGATCGTCTGGCCGGCCCAGCCGCCGCGGATCTTGTCCAAAAGCGCGGCCTTGGACAGGGAGACGGATCGGCCGGCCGCCGGAGCTCGCGGCGCCGTCATGGCTTTGAGCTTGGCGATATGGTCCGCCACGGTCTTCTTGGTCTCGGCGTAGCGGTTGGGAAAATCCCTCTCCATCCGGCGGGCGACGTCCTCGACCTCGGCCAGGAAAGCGGCGCCGGCTTCGCGTCCGCCGGGTCCCTTGAGCCGCGCGGTCATCGTCTCGACGGCGCTATTGTAGGCGGTCGAGGAGCTTCCCGAAAGCAGGTCCCCCGGGTAGAGGCCGACCAGGTCGGCCAGCGTCTGCCGGCCCGCGGGCGAAGGATCCTGAAGGGCCACGGCCCGGCCGATGGAGCGGGCGGGATCGTAGGCCCGGGGATTGTAGGCGTAGTCCGCGCAGGTCAGGAGCGGGATGCGGTTGATCTCGCTCTGGGGGCAGTGCGGATTGGACATGTAGCCGTCCACGACCTCGCCCAGGCCGGGCTCGCGGCCGGTCAGGGGCCCGAGATGGAGGGCCCCGGTCCGGTCGTTGACCGGGTAATTGTCCCAGAGAATGAGCCGGTGGCCGGATGCTTTCTTGAACGATTCGGCCGCGGCCCGGGTGATCCGAGGCGTCACCACGGCGTCGCCCGTCCAGAAGAGATAGACGTCCTTGTCCAACTCGCGCCCGAGCGCCGTCCAATACTCCTTCGCCTCTCCCGTGTCGCCCGGCCCCCAATAATAGGTCGGGCAGAAGATCAATTGCGCTTTCGGATCCTTGGCCCGGAGCCGGCTCAGGAGCCTGTCGGCCAGCCCGGCGTGCCCGGCGCCGAGCGCTCCCACCGGCTGGCCCTTGACGTCGATGTCGTCGTAGGACAGGCTGAACCAGCTCACGCCCAAGCCCTGAACCCAGGCGAAGTGGGACCACAGGGCTTCGAAGTCCTCTTCGCTGTCCAGACGCAGAGGCCGATCGGAGAAGAGGGCCGGATGAAAGGAAAAACAAAACAGGATCCCGTTCTCCCGGCAGGCCCGCGCGACGGCGGCCAGGCCCTTCTTGGTCTCCTCGGAGAACGGCTCCCACCAGCGGTTGATGAATTTGTCCCGGTCGGTAAAGACGCTGGTATAGCAGCTCATCAGGAAGTTCATCCGGCCCAGCCGCAGGGTCGGGATCTCGGCCAGGTATTGGTCGAAGCTCCAGGCCCAGCCCTTCGTGCCCCGGATTTTGAATCCGGGCTCGGACTGTCCCGCCGGAAGGGGGGTGGGGAAAGGAAAGGGCTGCCCGGGGACGGTCACCCGGAAGGCAGTGGGGCCGGCGGGCGCTTGCGCGCCGGCCGCGATCGACAGAATAAGGATCATGCCGACGGCGGCGATGGACTTGCTCATCGTTCACCTCTCGCGGCCGCGCCGGCGGCCGCCCGACTTGTTTCTCCGCTTCTTAAAAAATCCGCTTGATCAGGATCGCTCCGAAAAGGCCGGCGGCGGCCGCGGCGGCCGCGAGCCTGACCCAATCTCCCGCGAAGAGGGCGTTGGTCGCCACGACCAGCCCGAAGCAGGCCGTGATTCCGATGGCGCTGTCGATGACGAGCTTGGATGTCCGGGGCGCGGCCGTCGCGCCTTCCGCCGTGTCCGGCCTGGCCAGCTCCCGTATGCCCTTCCAGCGGCCCGGCGGCCGGCAGCGCTCATAGAAAGCGACCAGCGTCTCGGTCTTTTCGGGAGGCGTCAGGAGCGTGACGCCGAGGAGGACGGCCAGACTGACCAGAAACAGCAGCCCGGTTCCCTGCCAAAACGGCTTGTCCTGGAAGCCGAGCCCGAACCAGAGAAGGATCGAGAGCGGCAGGCCCAGGACGATGGCCGAGATCTCTCCCCAGACGTTGAAGCGTTGCCAGAAAAAGCGCAGCCAGGACAGCGGCAGGATGAAGATGACCATGACCGAGTTGATGAACAGGAACCAGCTGACCATGCCCTCGACGAACAGGACGGCAATGACCGCGGCCACGATAAAGAGGAGCAGGGTCGCCAGGCGGCTGACGACGATCTGCTTCCGCGGGGAATCGGCCGGCCGCAGCGGCCGGTAGAAGTCGTTGATGACCAGGCTCGATCCCCAGTTGATGAGCGAACTCAGCGTCGACATGAAGGCGGCGGCTTCCGAGGCCACCAGGACGCCGATGAAGCCCGGCGGCAGGCGGGTGGACCGGATGAGCTCGCCCCAGGCGTGCGCCGGATCGGCCAGGAGCTTCGCGCCGGCGGGAGCGGGACCGATCTGCACGAGCAGATCCTTGGTCCAGAAGAGCGACAAAGCCACGACGCCCAGCCCGATCAGCGGGATCGTCCGCAGGGACAGGGCCAGAAAGGAGTTGAAGAGCTGACCGCCGATGGCGTGCTTTTCATTTTTGGCGCCCATGAAGCGCTGGGCGGTCATGCCTTCGCCCGCCGTGGGCGAGCCGGCGAAGAAGAGCCCCTGTACGACCAGCATGGCCAGGGTCAGGGCGGGGATGAGCGGCGTCGGCGGCATCTGCTGCAGCCCGTCGGGACGGATCGTCTGGATCCGATGGATGATGGCCGCCCAGCCGCCGTGCTGGGGAACGGTCAGGAAGAAAAAGGCCAGGCTGCCCGCGAGCAGGATGCCGAACTGGACGACGTCGGTGAAGACGACGCCGGCCAGGCCTCCGAAGATGGTGTAGAGGGCCGTGATGCCGCCGAACAGGAGCAGGATCTGCGTTTCGGTGAGGGGCAGGAGAGGGGCCACGGTTTTGGCGAAAAAGCCCGTGATATAGGCGATGATGATGACGGCGTATCCGAACAGCAGGAAGGCGTAGAGCCGGCGGGCGATCGCGGCGGGCTTGCCGCCGTAGCGAAGGGTGATCAGCTCGGCCGTGGTGACGATGCCCATCCGGCGCCACATGCGGGCCCAGATGATGGCCACCAGCGGCATCCAGACGATCCAGGACGCCCACCACATCCAGTTGCCGGCCAGGCCGAAGACGAGAATCAACATGACGAAGGCACCGTTGCCGGACTGATAGGTGGCGGTGTTGGACAGCCCGATGGCCCACCAGGGAAGGCTGCGGTTGCCGGTGAAGTAGCCGGAGGCTCCTTCGCGACCGGACCGCCGGGTGAAGAACAGACCCACGCCGAGGGAGAGCGCGCACAAGCCGAAAAGGACGATCCAATCGGCAAATACCATGCGGCCAAATTATCAATTCGGCCCCGAATTGTCAAAATCGGGCTATCCGGCTGAAAAGACTCCCGATCGGAGGCTGGGGAATAGCCTATTTTCCCGTTGACTTGGGGAGCGTTTTTCGCTATTATCTCTAACCTATTTCAATAGAATGGATTAACTACCCATGATGTCTATGCGTTTGACTCGTATCGGCTCCAAGAACAATCCTGCCTACCGGATCGTCGTCATCGACTCCGAAAAGCCCCGCGAAAGCGAGGCCAAGGAGTACATCGGCACCTACAATCCGACGACCGAACCGGCCGAGGTCAAGATCGATGTGGCCAAGGCCCAGGCCTGGATCGCCAAGGGAGCCAAGCCTTCCCAGACCGTTCAGTCCCTCCTGACGAAAGCGCTGAAGAAGACCAAACCGGCCTAATTCCGTTCCCACACCTAGGAGGTCACCGTGAAGGAGCTCGTCGAACTCATCGCTAAAGCCCTCGTCGATCAGCCCGACAAAGTCGTCGTCTCGGTCCTCGACGGCGAGCAAACGACCATCCTCGAGCTGAAGGTGGCTCCCGAGGACCTCGGTAAAGTCATCGGCAAGCAGGGCCGGACGGCCCGGGCCATCCGCATCATCCTGGGCGCGGCCGGCATGAAGATCAAGCGGCGCTTCAACCTCGAGATCATCGAAAAAGGCTGATTTGAGGACGATCGGGAAGGTCCTGCGGAGCCAAGGGCGAACGGGGGAGCTGAAGGTTCGTCTGGACGAGAGCGATCCGCCCGAAGGTTTTTTTTTGCCGTTTTCCTGAGGCGCCGGGGGATCGATCGGGAATATGAAGTCGAATCCCTGACCCGCCGGGCCGGTTTTGCGGTCCTCAAGCTGCGGGGGGTGGATACGATCGGAGAAGCCGAGGCGCTGGCCGGATGCGAGATCGTCGTCCCCGCGGCCGGCCTTCCCGGGCCCGCGGAGGGCCGATACGAAGTCGCCGACCTCGTCGGCTGCAGCGTAACGCCCGCCCAGGGCGCGTCCTGGGGGATCGTCAAGGACGTCTTGGAGGCGGGCGGGGCGGCCGTGCTCGTCGTCGGCCGGACCGACGGCCGCGAAGTCCTGGTGCCCTTGAACGTTGCGGTTTGTCCCGTGATCGACATCGCCGGCAAGCGGATCGAGATCGACCCGCCGGACGGCCTTTGGGACTTGAATGAGATTTGATATAATTACGATCTTCCCCGAGATGTTTTCGGGCGTTTTCTCCGAGGGAGTCGTCCGGAAAGCGATCCAAAAAGGGCTGATCGAGGTCCAGGTGCACGATTTGCGCGACTATACGACGGACAAGCATCGCCAGGTCGACGACCGGCCGTTCGGCGGCGAGGAAGGGATGGTTTTCAAGCCCGAGCCCCTTTTCGCCGCCGTCGAGGCCGTGCGTCTCGCGGCGGACGCTCCCGTCTACCTCCTCTCGCCCCAGGGCCGGCCGTTCGACGGCCGCCTGGCCGAGGAGATGGCCGGCCGCTCCCAGGCCGTGCTGATTTGCGGCCGTTATGAGGGAGTGGACGAGCGGATCGCCGGGCACCTGGCCACGGACGAGATTTCGGTCGGCGACTACGTCCTGACCGGGGGCGAGATCCCGGCCATGGCCGTCGTGGACGCCGTGTCGCGCTTCGTACCGGGGGTCGTCGGCAAAGAGGCCTCGGTCCGGCACGACTCGTTCGTCGGGGACCGGCTGGACTTCCCGCACTACACCCGGCCGCGGGACTTCCGCGGGCTGAAAGTGCCCGCCGTCCTGTTTTCGGGCGATCACAAGAAAATCGAGACCTGGCGCCGGCGGATGGCGCTGGAGAAGACGGCCCGCCGCCGTCCCGACCTCCTGGCCCGCCTGCCGCTGACGCCCGAGGAACAAAAACTATTGGCCCCCGGCCGCAAGGAAAGGAACGAATCATGAACACGATGCAGTTGGTCGAAGAAAAGTATATGAGGAAGGACCTCGATCCCTTCGCCGTCGGGGACACCGTCAAGGTCCATGTCCTGATCAAGGAAGGCGACAAGGAACGCGTCCAGATCTTCCAGGGCGACATCATCGCCAAGCGCGGCGGAGCCGGGATGAACGCTTCCTTCACCGTCCGCAAGATCTCCTTCGGCGTGGGCGTTGAGCGCGTCTTCCCGCTGCATTCCCGGTCCATCAAGAAGATCGAGGTCGTCCGCAAGACCAGCGTCCGCCGGGCCAAGCTTTATTATCTGCGCTCGCTCAAGGGCAAGGCCGCCCGCCTGCGCGGCGACCAGCGCTGAGGCCTCCGCCGCGGACGGTATCGCCGTGGCGGATTTCGCTCTGGAACGATCCTGCGCCCGGGACGGCTGCCGGGTCGTAGCGGGCGTCGACGAAGTCGGCCGCGGCGCGCTGTGCGGCCCGGTCGTGGCCGCCGCCGTTGTCTTCCCCCTGGATCTCATCCTGTCCGAGCCGCCGGACTGGATCGTCCGGACGGACGATTCCAAGCGTCTGACGCCGCGCCTGCGCTCCGATCTCGGCCGCCGCATCGCCGCCGCGGCCGCGGTCGGAATCGGCTTGAGTCCCGGCGGCGAAGTCGACCGCCTGAACGTTTTTCATGCCTCGCACGCCGCCATGCGACGGGCCGTGGCCGCTCTGCCGGTCCGTCCCGACCTGGTCCTCGTCGACGGCGTCCCCCTTCGCCTGGCCGAGTTCCGGCAGCGGGCCGTGCCGCACGGCGACCGGATTTCGACCTCGATCGCCGCGGCCTCGATCGTCGCCAAAGTCCTGCGGGACGCCCTGCTCGTCTTCAGCGGGCGGCTGTTCGCCGGCTACGACCTGGCCCGGCACAAGGGTTACGGCACCGCCGGCCACTACCGGGCCCTGGACGATCTTGGGCCGACCCCTTTCCATCGCCGCAGCTTTTCTCTACAATCGGAGCGGACTTTGTTCGAATGAACGACAAGAGCGACCGCATCCGGGCATCCGAAACGGCCGAGCGTTTGGCCCGGACCGGGCACCCGACGGAAGCGGCGGCCGAGTACGAGAAGCTCCTGGACGGCACTTCCCAGGACATTCCCCTTCGCAACATCCTCGGCGACCTCTACGTCCAGATCGGGCGCGAGGACCGCGCCGTGCGCATCTTCCGGGACAATGTCGAAGCGCTCGAGGCACACGGTTCCTACCCCCAGGCCCTGGCCTTGGCCAAGCGCGTCCACAAGATGGTCCCCGCGGACGCCTCGATCTTCGCCAAGCTGGGCGACCTTTACAGCCGCCTGGGGTTCCTCGGCGAGGCGAAGGCGGAATACGCCCGCGCCTTGGAGGGACTGGGAGAGTCCGATGCCCAGGGACAAATCGCCCTGGCCGAGAAGATGGCCCGCCTCGACCGTTCGGACACAGCGGCCCGGATGAAGCTGGCCGGGCTCCTGGCCCGGGCCGGATCGCTGGACCGCGCGGCGGCTGAGCTCAACGAAGCGGCCGACGTCTTTCTGGCCCGCGGCGAAACGGCCGAGGCCGAACGCATCCTGCGGGAAACCCTGCGGATCCGGGCCGGCGACACCCGTGCCTTGGCCGGCCTGGCCTGCGTGTTGAAGCGGGGCAAGCGAATGGGCGAGGCCATCCAGCTCGTGGAGGAGAGCATCCGCCGCCACGGCCCCCAGCCGGGGCTCATCACCCTGCTGGGCGATCTCTACCTGGATGGCAAGCTCGACGGCAAGGCCAAGGATGTTTTCAAACGGCTTCTGGAAGAGGACCCCGATCGCTCGGATGCCCGGGCCAAGTTGGGCATCCTGGCCCTCCGGGCCGGGCGGCCCGACGAAGCCTTCACCCTCTATGAGCCGCTTATCGCCTCCCTCCTTCGCCAGGCCAAGGAGAGTCGCGCGGCCGGCCTGCTCGGTCTCATTCTCATGGCGCAGCCCTCGCATCTTCCCAGCTTGGATAAGCTGGCCGCCGTTTTCCGCCGGGGCGGCAGGATCGAGCACCTGGAGGCGGCGCTTCGCCTCCTGCTCGAGGAAGCCCGCGCCCAGGGCAAAGAAGATATCCGGCGGCGGACGGTGAGGGAACTGATCGACATGAGGCCGGATGACGGCGCCCTCCAAAAGGAGTGGAAAAAGATCCGGCCGGCCGCCCCCGACGCCTCGGACGCCCCTCCGGAACGTCCGGCCGAGCTGGCGGCCAAGGATCAGGAGATCATCCGGGCCAATCTGACCAAGGCCGGCCTCTATATCGAGCAGGGACTCATTCGCAACGCCCGCCGCGTTCTGGACAACCTCCGGCTCCTTTATCCCGATGATGTCCGCATCCAGGAGGAGATCGACATGCTCCCCTCCGCTCCTCCGCCGGCGGAGCCCGAGGATCTGACTGCCCTGGTCATCCGGCTGGCGGCGGAAGACCGCAAGCGGGCCGAAGAGGGAGCGCCGCCGCCGTCGTTTTCCCAGCCCGAAGAGAATGCGGGAGATACCGTTTCTCTCGAGGAGATCTTCGGCGATACCGATCTTTGGGCCAATCTCGCCACGTCGCCGGCCGGAAAAGTCTACCCGGATCTGACCGTGCCGATCCGCGAGGAGCTGGCGGCCATCGAGGCGGAGACCTTCCGGCAGGTCAAGGAGCGGGCGGCCGTCATCGAGAAGGATCTGAGCGAGATCGTGGCCGAGTTCAAACGCCAGGTGGAGCAAAAGATCGATCCGGCCGCTTACGATGTCCGCTACCATCTCGGGCTGGCCTTCCTGGAGCAGGACCTGCTGGACGAGGCGGTATCCGAATTCGAGCTGGCCGCAGGAGATCCCGCCCGGGCCGCCGACTGCTACGCCTTGATCGCCCAGACTTATCGCCGCCGCAAGAACCCGCGCGAGGCCTTGCGCCGGATCGATGAGGCCCTGCGGCGGACGGACCAGGGATCGGACGCCGATTATGCCCTGACCTACGAACGGGCCGAGATCCTCGAGGATCTCGACCGCAACGCCGAAGCCCTGAAGCACTTTCGGCGGGTTATGAGTTGGAACGGAGCCTACCGCGACGTTGCCAAGAGGGTCCGGATTCTGGAACGGATCACCGGCTGATGGCAGGCGGGGTAAAAAAGAAGATCGTGGAACCCGGGCCGGGTCCCAGGTAAAGCCAGGCCGGGGGATTTTCGGGCGGGCACGTCAGAAGGGGATTCCGTGTGGTTGCGCCCGCGGGAAAGGCCGATCGCTCCGGGGCGACGAGGGCGCCGGGATCCGCGGGAAGCATTTCGCCGGCCCGGCTGTCCGGGACGAACGAAGCCGGGGCGGCCGGACCGTGGGCTAGGTACCAGGCGCCGCCGATGAGAGCCGCCAGCATCGCGGCGGCCGCGATCGCCGGCCGCCAGAGCGGCATCCGCGCGCGGCTTGGGGGCGCGGGTGCCTGCCGGGCGGCGCGGCGGACAAGATCCTTCCATTCCTCGTCCGTCCAGCCCGTCTCCGCGGCGTCCGCGGCCCAGCCGCGGATCAGGCGCAACGCCGCCTCGTATTCCATCCGGCGGCGGCGTCTCATGTCCCGCTCCCGGCCGAGGGGCCGTTCAATTCCAGAAAGCGGGTTCGGATCTTGCGGCGGGCGGCGCTCAAGTGGACCCGGACTGAAATGGCCGAGGAGCCCAGGACGCGGGCCGTCTCCTCGACGTTGAGATCCTCGATGTCGCGCAGCAGGAAGACCTCGCGTTCGCGGTCGGAAAGAACATTCAGGCAGGCCATCAGGCGGGCCCGGATCGCGGCCCGGTCGTGGCGGACTTCCGGATTTTCGGCGGCCCGGGCTCCGATGATCTCCGGCGCGGCCCGGTCCAGCCCGATGTCGCGATCCAACCGTTTTCGCTGGAACGAGCGGGCGGTGTTGACGGCGATCTGGTAGAGCCAGTTGCGGAAGCCGAGGCGGCGGTCAAAACTGCCGAGATAGCGATAGGCGCGGAGCAAGGCTTCCTGCGCGACCTCCTTGGCGTCCTCGGGGTCGCGGACGATGCGGACGGCCAGGCCCTGCAGGGCGCAGCGGTAGGGCGTCACCAGCGGCTCGAAGGCCGCCGCGTCGCCGGCCAGCACCCGTTCGATCAAGGCGTTCTCCTGCTCATCCATTTCATATGGCAGTATACCCTGCCGCAGAGCCCGATGTTAAGGGGCGGTCTCGTTGCATGGCCGGGCCCGATGATCTATAAATAGGGGGAAAGGAAGGCATCATGAATCCTGTGGAAGGCCTCCTCATCGCCAGGGGTCCCCGTGACCTGTTTCTTTTGCCCCGGATGGCCAACCGCCACGGCCTGATCACCGGCGCCACGGGCACCGGCAAGACCGTTTCGCTCCAGGTGCTGGCCGAGAGCTTGAGCGCGATCGGCGTCCCGGTCTTCATGGCCGACGTCAAGGGCGATCTTTCCGGCCTCGCCCGGGCGGGTGGGCCGACGCCGAAGGTCGCGGAAAGGATTCAGAAGCTCAAGCTGAAGGATTTCCCTTTCCGCGAAAGCCCGGTCACGCTATGGGACATCGAGGGGACGCAGGGCCATCCGGTCCGGACGACCATGAGCGAGATGGGGCCGCTCCTCCTGAGCCGCCTCTTCAACTTAAACGACGTCCAGGCCGGCGTCCTGAATATCGTCTTCCGGCTGGCCGATGAGGACGGACTCATGCTCCTCGACGTTAAGGACATGCGGGAGATGCTGAAGTTCGTCGCCGACAACGCGGCGGACATCTCGAACCGGCTGGGGCGGGTTTCGGCGGCCTCGATCGGGGCCATCCAACGGGCCCTTCTAGATCTGGAATCCCAGGGCGGCGACAAGCTCTTCGGCGAGCCGGCCCTGGACATCGAGGACCTCATTCAGACCGACCCGCAAGGGCGGGGGATGATCAACATCCTGGCCGCCGACAAGCTGATGCTCCAGCCCAAGCTCTACGCCGCCTTTCTGCTCTGGATGCTGTCCGAGCTCTATGAGCAGCTGCCCGAAGTCGGCGACCTGGACAAGCCGCGGCTGGTCTTCTTCTTCGACGAGGCCCATCTCCTCTTCACCGACGCCCCGCCCGCCCTTCTGCAGAAGGTCGAGCAGGTGGTGCGGCTGATCCGGTCCAAGGGCGTGGGCGTCTTTTTCGTCAGCCAGAACCCGCTCGACGTCCCGGACATCGTCCTGGGCCAGCTCGGGAACCGCATCCAGCACGCCCTGCGAGCCTTCACGCCGCGCGACCTGAAGGCGGTCAGGGTCGCGGCCGAGACCCTGCGGACGAATCCCAAACTCGACACCGAGAAGGCCATCGGCGAGCTGGGCGTGGGCGAGGCGCTGGTCTCCTTCCTGGACGAGAAAGGCCAGCCCGGCATCGTCGAGAGGGCTTTCATCCGGCCGCCGTGGAGCCAGATCGGGCCGATCGATCCGAATCTCCGCCGGAGCATCATTCAAGGCTCGGTCATCTACGGCCACTATGAGAAGGCGATCGACCGCGAATCCGCTTTTGAGATCCTGCGGGCCAGGGCCGAGCAGAGGGTGGCGCCGCCGGCGCCGGCCTATCCGCCGCCGCCCGTTCCGTATCCCCAAGCGCCGGCTCCCGCGTCCACCCGGGCGCCGCGCGACTACCCGCCGCCCGCGGAGCAGCCCTATGAAGAGCCGCGGACGACAACCCGCGCGCCCCGGCCGGCCGGGCGGCCGCGCGAGACGATGTTCGAATCCATGGCCAAGAGCGCGGTCCGCTCCATGGGCAGCCAGATCGGCCGCTCCATCATGCGCGGCGTGCTGGGGGGAATATTGGGCGGGAAAAGATAGCCTCGATCCGGACTCCCTCCCAACCCCTCCCATGTCGCCCGGCCAACGGCCGGTCTTCTGCCACCCCTGCAGGGAGCGTTTCTCGCTAGACTCCGATTCGAATTCCCATGATGCGGGAAATAGGCGCGCCTTCCGAATGAGAAATTCCCCTCCCCCGAGCGTCCTTTTCTTTGTCGCGGGCGTTTCGGGCGCCTCCGGCGAGGGCGAAAGGGCGGCGGTCCATGCGCAATGGCAACGGAATCCTGGCCGGGACGAGCGAGGCCTTCGCCCGCATCCTGATCCTGATCGACAAGGTGCGGGATCTGGACGCCCCGGTCCTGATCGTGGGCGAGAGCGGCACGGGCAAGGAGCTCATCGCCCGCGAGATCCACGCCCGGGGCGCCCGGGCCGGCAAGCCCTTCGTGGCCGTCAACTGCTCGGCCATCCCCGAACACCTGCTCGAGTCGGAGTTGTTCGGCCACGTCCGCGGCGCCTTCACCGGGGCCCTGCGCGACAAGCCCGGCTTGATCGAGGAGGCCGCGGGCGGGACCTTCTTCCTGGACGAAATCGGCGATCTCTCGCCCTCCCTGCAGGCCAAGCTGCTGCGCGTCCTGCAGGAGCGGGAGATGCGCCGGGTGGGCGAGACGCGGACCCGCCCGGTCGAAGCCCGTTTCCTGAGCGCCACCAACCGGGACCTGGAAAAGGAGATCGAGCGCGGCCGCTTCCGCGAAGACCTTTTCTACCGGCTGAAGATCATCGTCATCGAAGTGCCGCCGCTTCGCGAGCGGCGGGCCGATCTCCCGCATCTGATGGACTGCTTCGCCGAGCGCTATGGCGGCGAGATGGGCCGTCCCAAGGTCGGGTTCGCCCCCCGCGCGGTGGACCTGTTTTTCCAATACGCCTGGCCGGGGAATGTCCGCGAACTTCAGAACGAGGTCCAGCGGGCCGTGATCCTGTGCGGCGAGGACGGCGTCGTCCGTCCGGAGCATCTTTCGCCCAAGCTCAACCCGCGCCGCGAAGCAGGCGCGGCTTCCCCGGCCGGCACCTACGCCGAGGCCAAGTCCGAATTCGTCCGCCGCTTCCTGCGCCAGGCCCTGGAGCGCTGCGACTTCAACAAGGCCCGCACGGCCGAGACGATCGGGCTTTCCCGCCAGGGCCTGTTCAAGCTGATCAAGCGCCACGGCGTCGCCGGCGACCAGCCCGCGGCCGAGGGAAAGCCCTGACGGCGGCGGCGCTTCGCCGCCCTCGACGGGACGATCGCCGCGACGGCTCGTTGCCCCGCCCCGTCGGTTCTGGTAGATTGGGGCGCATGAGCGACAAAGTCTTCGAGATCGTCTGCCCGCATTGCCAGACCGTCCTCTGGGTCGATGGGGAAGGCCGCAAGATCCTGAAGTCGGAAAAGGCGGCCAAGAAGAAGAAGGAGACCCTCGACGACCTGCTGGCCAAGGAGAAGGAGAAGCGCGACGGCATGGCGTCCAAGTTCGAGGCCACGGCCGCGCTGGAGCAGGAGAAGCTCAAAAAGGCCAGGGAGAAGTTCGAGAAGGCGCTCGAAAAGGGATAGACCGGGATCTCCGGAGAATCAAAAAAGACGCTTCGGGCGGCATTTTCCGGTTTACAGGACGTGGCCTTCTGCATAGAATAAGCTGGACCGCGAGGTTTCCATGCCGCGTCTGAGCTTGGATTACGACCACGAAGCCGAGCTTCGTCGCCTCCGCCCCGTGATCGAGCGTCTCTGCCGGATCGGCCTGACCGGCAAGACGATCGAGGTCATCGGCCGCGAGAACCTGGTGCCGAGCGGCCCCAACCTTCTGATCGGCAACCACATCGGATCCTTCAAGGACGTGGCGACTCTGTTCGGCGCCTCGACCCGGCCGCTCTTTTTCAACGCCAACGCCCAGATCTTCAGCCGCGAGGAGTTCGGAGCCCTGGTCCACAAGCACCTCAAGCGCCATATGGGCCGCATCGGCTCGGTCTTGGATTTTATGCTCAACCCCTATAAGTTCCTGTTTGTCGATTACATCGCCTCCCACATAGCCCGCGTCGGCTCCATTCCCATCTCTTTGTTGAGCAGCAAGCGCGATGCGGTCGAGCGCTGCGAGGACTACATGCGCCGGGGGCGCGCCGTCGTCTCGCTGCAGGGCCGCGGCCGCGTCGATCCGCGGGCCCCGAATCCCTTCATCTGGCCGTTCGGCCGGGGCGTGGCTTTCATTGCCTACGACTTGCTGGAAAAGGAGGGTCTCCATGTGCCGGTGACCCCCCTGGCTTTCTTCGGCACCCATGTCGCCTGGCTGGTCCCCTTCACCATCCGGCTGAACATCGGCGCCCCGATATACATTCGCGACTATCTCGGCGGCGGCCGCGACGCCTCCATCCTGCGCTTCAAGGCCGCCCAGGAAGCGCGGGTGCTGGAGCTTTTCAAGGACATCCTGCGCCGCCGTTGACCTTCCCGCCGGGGGAAGAGACGATGGATTTTAGGGAGAGTGCCTCATGAGCCGGAATAGAGTCCTGATCTCCGCCCTCCTTCTCCTCGCGGCGGCGTCCTGCGCCCCCCGGCCCAAATCTCCGAGCGTCTATGTTCTGTCCGACGCTTCCCGGTTGGAGAGGCTGGCCGCCTCCGAGATCCGGCGCTATCTGTACCTGACGACCGGGGAGCTGCCCGAGATCGTGACCGTGGCGTCCCTGGCCGCGGTCAAGTCCGACGGTGTCATCGTCATCCGCCGGACGCGCCTTCCCGGCCCGGGAGATCCGGCGGCCGCGGTTTTCGAAGGCTATGCCGCCGAGACGTTTCCCCGGCTTGAGGCCGAGGACTACTGTCTGAAGACGGTCCACAAGGGTCGCCGGACCTATGTCCTGGCCGTTGGAGGGGACGGTCCCGGCGTCCTCTACGCGGCCTACGCCTTGGCCGAAAAATTCGGCGTCCGTTTCTACCTGGACGGCGACGTCGTGCCCGACGAGCGCGTTTCCATCCGCCTGCCCGATCTGGACGAGACGTCCCGCCCGCTGTTCGCGCTGCGGGGCATCCAGCCATTCCACGATTTTGCCGAAGGGCCGGACTGGTGGAACGAGGACGATTACAAGGCGGTGCTGGGCCAGCTTCCCAAGCTGCGGATGAACTTCTTCGGTTTGCATACCTACCCCGAGGGGAACCCCAACGCCGAACCTCTGGTCTGGATCGGGACGGCCGAGGATTTCCGGCCGGACGGCCGGGTCGCGTTCTCCTACCCGTCGAGCTGGCAGAACACCCTGCGCGCGAACCCCGGCTCGCACAACTGGGGTTACCGCCCCAAGCCGACCGGCCGCTTCCGGATGGGGGCCGCCAACCTGTTCGAGCGCGACGGCTACGGAGCCGAGGTCATGTCCGGGCTGATGCCCGAGCCGGCCTCGGCCGAGGACGCGAACGAGCTGTTCAACCGCACGGCGGCCATGCTCCGCGGGGCCTTCACCCTGGCCCGCGGGCTGGGCGTGCGAACGTGCGTCGGGACGGAAACGCCCCTCACCGTCCCCGCCCTGGTCCGGGAGCGCCTGAAGAAACTGGGCCGGGACGCGGGAAAACCGGAGGTCGTCCGGGAGATCTACGGCGGGATGTTCCGCCGGCTGGCCGCCGCGTTCCCGGTCGATTACTACTGGTTCTGGACGACCGAGAGCTGGACCTGGTCGGACGCCACACCGGCCGCGATCAAGGCCGTGACGACCGACTTGGAGATGGCCGTCCGGGCCGCGGCGGACGTCGCGGCGCCTTTCTCCCTGGCCACTTGCGGCTGGGTTCTCGGGCCGCCGAGCGACCGGACGCTCTTTGACGAAAGCCTGCCGAAGACGATGGCCGTAAGCTGCATCAACCGCGAAGTGGGCAAGGCCCCGGTTGATCCGGCCTTCGCCCGTATCGCCGGCCGATCCAAATGGGTCATCCCCTGGCTGGAAGACGATCCGTCCCTGACTTCGCCCCAGCTCTGGGCGGGCCGGATGCGGCGGGACGCCGTCGATGCCCGCCGCTTCGGCTGCGACGGTCTGCTGGGCATCCACTGGCGGACGCGGATCCTGTCGCCCAACATCCTGGCCCTGGCCCGGGCGGGCTGGGATCAGAGCTGGAACACCCTGCCCGTGAACTTCGCCGACCTGGTCGGCCCCGTCAACGGCCGGTTCGTCCGGGCGCCGCAGGGAACGATGACGACCGCGGGACCCGAGGCCGTCTATGCCGACGTCCGCGACCGCGTCTCGAGCTACCGCCTGCTCGTCCCGGCCGGCCGCTATGACGTCACCCTCAAGTTCTGCGAGACCGAGTTCGACCGCAAGGGAGCCCGCGTCTTCGATGTCCTCATCCAGGGCCGGAAGACCGCCGAAGCGGTGGATATCTTCGACCGGGCCGGCCGCTTCAAGCCGCTCGACATCGTCGTCCGCAAGGTCGAAGTCGAGGACGGCCGGCTGGTTGTGGACTTCGGCGACCGCATCCATTATCCGTCCCTGGCCGGCCTGGTGGTGGAGGGGACGACCGCGGCGGGAACGGCTTTCGTCCAGAAGATCAACTGCGGCGGGCCGCAAATCGCGGACTATATCGCGGATTGGCCGGAAACCCCGCGCGGGCTTCCCGTGGAGGACCTCTATCTGGATTGGGCCCGCAACCAGTTCGGCCGCGGCGCGGACGCGGAGATCGCGGCCCTGTTCGCCGGCCTGGATGGGCGTCTGCCCATCGCCGTGAATTGGACGGACGGTCCCGGCGGCATCCGTCCGGATGCCCGGCCTTGGAGCGAAGTCGCCCGGGCCTATGCTTATGTCGACGAGCTGGCGGCCCTGCGGCCCCGCATCCAGGGGGCGGGCGCTCTGGAGCGGTTCGATTATTGGCTCGAGAATTTTGAAATCATGCGCGAGACCGCCCGCTTTCAATGTTTGTGGGCGGAATATGACGCGGCCTTGATCAAGGTCAAGGCCGAGAAGGACCCCGGGGCAAGGCGGACGGCGGCGCTGGAGAAGCTCGTCCCCAAGCGGACCGAAATGATCAAGCCGCTGCGGGCGATTTGGTCCAACCTCCTGTCCACCGTTTCCAACCCGGGCGAGCTGGGGACGATCGCCAACTGGGAACAGCATCTCCTGCCGCCGGCCTTTGAAACGCCGGGCGAGGAACTGGTCGGGCTGCTGGGCGGCCCGCTTCCGGCCTACGCCGACCTTCCCTTGACCTATGAAGGACCGGCCCGGATCCTCGTGCCGACGGCGCGGACGAGCGTCGAGGCGGGCGCGGAGCCGGCGATCAAGGCCGTGGTCCTGGCGTCGAGTCCGGTGGCAAGCGTGGTCCTGCATTGGCGCCCGCTGGGGCGGGGCGAGTTCGCTGCGGCCCCCCTGGCTCTTGTCGCCCGGGGTGTCTATAAAGGCGTGCTTCCGCCCATGAGCCAGGACATCGAATACTACGTCGAAGCCAGGGCCGACGACCGGGACATCCGGTTCCCCGTGACCGCGCCGACGCTCAATCACACCGTAGTCGTCATACCCGCGGAGAAGAAATGAACAGGAGCCGATCTTGACCCTCGCGAGGACCAGCGAAACGCCCGTCCTGTCGAGGGCCGCCTTCGAAAGGCTCGCCCTCGCGAGGACCAGCGAAACGCCCGTCCTGTCGAGGGCCGCCTTCGAAAGACTCGCCCTCGCGGGGACCAGCGAAACGCTCGTCCTGTCGAGGGCCGCCTTCGAAAGGCTCGCCCTCGCGAGGACCAGCGAAACGCCCGTCCTGTCGAGGGCCGCCTTCGAAAGGCTCGCCCTCGCGGGGACCGTTGAAGCAATCGTCCCAACGAGGGCCGCGCGCCGGGCGCTGTCTATTGGCGCCGGCGCGGATTCGCCATGTCGCTCGTCTACGGCCTGATCGGAAATCTTTTGGCCGTCTGGCTGGCCGTTGCGGCGGTCGTCCAGGCCGGCCCGAAGGCCCGGATCGTGATCGTCACCCTCATGGGCGCGTCCTTCCTGGTCCCCGAGCTGGCGGCGGGCACGACCGTGTCGACCGCCTGCTTCCTGGGCCGGATCGTCATCGCGATCGGCTGCTATCTCTACATCCGCGTGATCAACGCGGTCTGACGGCTTAGGCCTTGGTCCAGCGCCGCTCGATCTCCTCGAGACTCTTGCCCTTGGTTTCCGGCAGGAAGGCGGCGATGACGATGAAGTTGATGGCGCACATCCCCGCGTAGAGCCAGAAGGCGAACGGCTCCTTGAGCGTGTCGGCGATGACCGGGAAGGACAGCGAGACCGCGAAGTCGGCCAGCCATAGGGCGAACGTGGCGATGGCCATGGCCCGGCCGCGGACCCGGGTGGGGAAGATCTCGGCGATGACCACCCAGACGATCGGGCCCAGGGTCATGGCGAAGGAGGCCACGTAGAGCAGGGTGAAGAGAAGAACCAGGCCGCCCGAGAAGAACTGGAACTTGAAGGCCGCTCCGAGCAGGATGGCCGAAACGCCCATCCCGGCCGATCCGGCCAGGAGGAGCGGCTTGCGGCCGAGCTTGTCGACCAGAGCGATCGCGACCAGGGTGAAGAGGACGTTGACGACGCCGATGATGGCCGACTGGAAGATGGCCGAAGCCCGGCCCAGGCCGGCCGCCTCGAAGAAGCGGGGGGCGTAGTAGATGACGGCGTTGATGCCGGTCGTCTGCTGGAAGACGGCCAGAAAGATGCCCAGGCCGAGGGCCCGCCGCAGGCCCGGCCGGAAGAGCTCCCGGATCGATCCTCCCTCGAAGGCCAGCGTCTCCCGGATGCTTTGCGCTTCGGCGGCGGCGATCACGGGATCGTTCAGGCGCGTCAGGATCGTCCTGGCCTCGTCCTCGCGGCCCTGCTTGATCAGCCAGCGGGGGCTTTCGGGTACGCCCAGGACAAAAACGAAGAAAACCACGGCCGGAATCGCGCCCGTGGCGAACATCCAGCGCCAGTTGGCCGCGCCGGCGCCGACCAGGATCCAGCTCACGAAGTAGGACAGCAGGATGCCGGTGACGATGGCCAATTGGTTGACCGAGACCAGGGCGCCGCGGACGCGCGGCGGCGCGACCTCGGAAATGTAGAGGGGGCAGACGATCGAAGCCGAGCCGATGGCCAGCCCGCCGATGAACCGGAAGATCAGGAACTGGGCCAGGTTCTGGGGGATGGCGCAGCCGATGGCCGAGATGAAGAACAGAACGGCGGAGGCGAGCATGAAGCGGCGCCGTCCCAGGCGATCGCTGATCGTCCCCGCGGCGGCGGCCCCGATCATGCAGCCGACGAGAACGATGCTCACGACCAGCCCCTCGCCGAAGGCGGACAGGGAGAAACGCTCCTTGAGAAAGCGGGTGGCGCCGGCGATGATGGCGGTGTCGAAGCCGAAGAGCAGGCCGCCCAGGGCGGCGACGACCGAGACGTAGACGACGTAGCCCTTGGTCTTCATCGCGCCTCCCGCAGCGTCTCGAACAGGGCGACGACGTTCGCCGGCGGGACGTTGGCCTGGATGTTGTGGATGGAATTGAAGACGTATCCGCCGCCGCGGCCGAAAATGTCCAGCCGGCGGCGGACTTCGTCGCGGACCTCGGCCGGCGTCCCGAACATCAGCGTCTTTTGGGTGTCCACGCCGCCGCCCCAGAAAACGAGGTCCCGGCCGTAGTCGCTCTTGAGCTGGGCGGCGTCCATGCCCGCGGCGGAGACTTGAACGGGATTGAGGATGTCGAATCCCGATTCGATGAGCGAGGGGAGGAGCGAAGCGACGGCGCCGCAGGTGTGCTTGAACGTCTTCCAGCCGGTGTGCTTGTGGATCCAGTCGTTGATGATCTTGTAATAGGGCAGGTAGAGGGACCGGAAGCTTCGGATGGAGCAGAATGTCGATTGCTGGGTCCCGAAGTCCGTGCCGCAGACGAAGACGACGTCGACGCGGTCGCCGACCCGGGCCGCGATTTTTTCCAGGTTGGCCAGGGCGATGGCGGCCTGCTTCTCGAAGATGCGGTGGAGGAGGTCCGTCCGGGTCAGGGTCGAGACATACCACTCCTCGACGTCCCGGATGCCGCGCGGATGCTTGAGAAAGGGGGCCGGCACCAGGGCGATGTCACCGAAGGCCAGGCCGCCGAACGTGGCCAGGACGGCCCGGCCGGAGGCGGCCGTTTCGCGGGTCCGGGCGTCGAAATGATCGAGATCGGCGTCCGAGATCGGCCCGAACTCCTCCAGGTTGTCGGCCGGATCGAGGGCGGCCTCTTCGAGCGGCGGCTGGCGGATGATGGTGTCGAAAAAGTACCCGCCCTTGGGCAGGCGGCCCGAGGGGGGGACGGAGGTGTCGCCCTTGGGGAAGACCAGGGTGTCGCCGTTCGCGTCCCTGACGGTTTTGAAATGGCCCGACATCAGGACCTCGGTTCCGTCGTCCAGCCGCCAGGGAGTCCAATCCTCGTTGCGGTAGCCGAACATCGTCTCGGGCGGAAAGACGCCGTCGACATCCAGGCCGAGGGCCTGTTTGAGGTCCTCCTCGACCAGACCGAGCATTTGATAGGGCTCGTGGACCTTGACCGGACCGGCCGCCAGGCCGTAATGGGAACGTAGGGCGCCCACGATCTTGACGTGCAGGCCGGTGACCGACGACGCCCCGAAGTCGACGGGGATGCGATCGGGCTCCCGGTGGGCCAGAGCGGCTAGGACGCGTTCCTTGCTGGTCATGCGGGGCCTCCTTGATACATTCGCGGCGCCAAATCCCGATTTTTAAAATCGGGTTTATTCCGCCCCAGATTACCGATTTCCGGAACTCTTTGCAATCGAGAGAAAGACCGGGCCGCGCCGGCTGGGTTCCTATTAACCGGGCCGTCGAGGCCGGCCTTGAAACGTAGGGAAGGGCGTAATCAATTCCGGGGTTGGAACCAGCCATCGAAGGACGAACTCATCCTCGGGCTTCGCCGGTTCTTTAAGAAGCCGGCTCAGATCGAATATTTTCCGGCCTTGGCGATGAGGCGGCCTTTGGCGAAGATGGTCGCGTCGGCCACCAGGGCGTCGTAGTGGTGGCGGCTCGCGTTGGCTCCCAGGCCGTAGGAGTCGCCGATGGCGAAATGGACGGTTCCGAAGGCCTTCTCGGCCTCCAGCATGTTGCCGCAGATGCGGGCCCCCGGGTTGGTCCCGACGCCGAACTCGCCGATGACGAGCCCGCTCGGATCGTCCCCGATGTGGCGGATGATCGCCTCGACGCCGCGGCCGCTCCAGGATGCGAGCCGGCCCTTTTCGAACACCAGGACGCCTCGCCCGAGCTTGTCGTCGATCAGGCGAAGGACGACGCGGCCGCTGAACGTTTCCTCGACCGGGCAGGTGTAGCACTCGCCCGCGGGGAGGTTGCCGTGCCGTCCGCGGCGCCCGATGTCGCCGTTGCTGTTGGCCCAGCGGCGGCCCTTGACGCTGAAGGAGATGTCCGTGCCGTCGGCGTTCGTGATCCGGACGTCCGGGGCGTTGCGCAGGGCGGCCATGACTTTACGGGTGAAAACGTCCAGGGCGGCGTAATCGACGGCGACCAGGCGCTCCATCATGTCCACGGTGATGCCCGGCATCATCAGGACGCGGGAGCCGGCCCGGCCGAGGCCGACCATGTAGCCGCGGAAGGCCTTCTCTTCGATCCTGGCCTCGAGCATGTAAGCGACCGCGTCCGCCTTTTCGGCCATGGCCCGGAAGAGCGAGGTCGGTTCCTCGATCGGGCGCAGGGCCTCGGTCATCAGGTAGGTCGTCGTTTCGGCGCCCGCCTTGCGGGCCCAGCGCGCCAGCGCCTCGGCGATCTCGAGCTTGGGCTCGTCGGCGACGAGCAGGAAGCTTTCGCCCCGCTTCAAGCGCAGAGCCTGGGTGACGGCCCGCTCCGCGGCCTTATCCAGCTTCCGATTCATGTCAGGCTCAGCTTCCGCTGGTATTCTTCTCGTAGCGGACCAAAATATCCTGGCTGGCCTTGAGGAAGGTCTCGTACTGGATCCGGACGTCCTTTTCGGTTCGCAGCTTGGTCAGGTAGGCCTGTAGGAACTTGTTCTTCTTCTGCTCCAGGAGGCTTGCGATCTCGGTCCCTTTGGTTTTTTCGAACTCCTCCCGGGCGGCTTCGGTCCGGGCCAGGACGCGCATCACGGCGTAGCCGGTCTTGAACTCGATCGGCTGGCTGATCTCGTTGAGGGGCAGGCTGAAGGCGGCCTTGTCGACATCGGCGCTCTCGCCGATGATGCCCAAGTACTGTTCCTTCTTGTGCTCGGTCACGGTCTTGATCTCGACCTTGTTCGCCGCGGCCACGTCCTCCCAATTCTTGTCGTTCAGCTTGGCCCGGATTTCCTTGATCTTGGCCAGGGCCTTGTCCTTCTTCCTCACGTCGGCCAGGTCGGATGCGACCTGGGCCCGGACTTCCTCGAACGTCGCGGCCCGCGGGGCCTCGACCTTGCGCAGCTCGGCCAGGGCGACGCCGCCGTAGGTCGAAAGGGGAGCCGTCATCTCCTTGTCCTTGATCCCGAACAGGGCGGCGCTGATCACGCCGGACGGGTCGACGTCGCCGAGGGACTCGCCGCTCTTGAGCAGGCCGGTCGACTGGACCTTGAGGTTGGCGGCCTTGGCCGCGGCTTCCAGGCTCTTGGCTTTGCGGGCCGCCTTTTCCAGATTGGCCAGGCGCTGTCCGGCCAGCGCGGCGGCCTTCTGGTTCTTCAGCAGGGATTGGATGCGCGGCTTGGCGGCCTCGAGCGTCGTCGTGGCCGGGGCGTCCTTCTGGGTCACCTTGAGGATGACGAACGCGTCGGTCAGCTCGACCGGTTCGGATGTTTCGTCCAGGTCGAGCTTATTCACCGTTTCGAGCTCCTTGGCGTCGAGGGTCCGCCAGTCGTAGAGGCCCCAGTCGCCGCCGGCGGACGCCTTGGCGTCCTTGGAGAAGCGCTTGGCCAGGTCGGCGAAACCCTCGCCGGCGCGGAGTTTATCGCGGACGCTCTTGGCCTCGGCCGCGGCCAGGCCCTTGTCCTTGCCGGCCAGGGGGATGTAGATCCGGCTGACCTTGACCTGCTCGGGGGTTTCGAATTGGGCCTTGTTGTCCTGGTAGTACTTGGAAACCTCGGCTTCGGACAGCTCGACCTCGGCCTTGAGATCGTCGTTCTTGAGGTAGACGTAGCCGCCTTCGCGCCGTTCGGTCAGATGATAGGCGTCCTTGTGGGCGTCGAAGTGGGCCCGGACTTCGGCCTCACTGGGCTCGGCGTCCAGGGTGATCGTGGCCGTCTCCAGGGCCAAGTATTCGATCTTGGCCGAGTCCTTGGACAGCCGGTACGCGTTCCAGACCTCCTCCGGCGTCACCACGACGCCGCCAGTCAGGGCGGCTACGGTTTTCGTCAGGACGATCTCCTGGCGGATGCTGGTCTCGAACTCGGAGAGGGAAATGCGGTTGTAGTCGAGGACCTTTTTGTATTCGTCGTAGCCGATGAATTTGCCGTCCCGCTGCAGACCGGGCAGCGACACGATGCGGTCGCGGACCTCGGCCTTGGAGGCCCGGATGCCCAGGCTGCGGGCGGCGTCGGCCAGGAGCCGCTGCTCGATGATCTGCTCCAGAACCTGCTGGGGGAGGTTGAGCTGCTCGATGGTTGAGCGATCGATATCGTTCATGTCCTTCTTCAGGCTCTCGACGCGGTTGCGCAGGCCGTTCTGGAAGTCTTCGGTGGGGATCTTGTGCCTGCCGATCGAGGCGATCGAAGTGCTCCCCTTGCCTTCACCCAGTTGACCCGAGCCGCCCCAGATGACGAAGATGGAGACGATGAACGCGGCGACGATGAACCAGAGGATGATCTTGAGCGACTTCATGTTCTGGCGCATGGTTTTCAGCATGGTGAACCTCTCGGAGATGATAAGTCGTTAGCGGCGAGCCGCCTCCGGGCGGCCCGCGCCGCGGCGGGCGGCAAGAAGCGGACGGAGCCGGGCGAACGTGGCGTCGAGGTCCTCGATCAGGACCTTGGTTCGGCCGACGATCGGCATGAAATTGGCGTCGCCCTCCCAGCGGGGGACGACGTGCAGGTGGAAGTGGCCGACGACCCCGGCCCCGGCGCTGCGGCCCAGATTCATGCCGGTGTTGAAGCCGTGCGGGGCGTAGGCCGTCCGCAGCGCCCCCAGGCTCCGGCGGAGAAGCGCCGCCATCTCGGCCAGGAGGGCCGGCGGGGCGTCCTCGGGCGAAGCCAGGTGGAGGAGCGGGGCGATCATCAGGTGGCCGGGCTGGTAGGGATACTTGTTGAGCAGGACGAAGGCGTGCCGGCCCCGGACGAGGACATGGGCCTCCGCGTCATCGCGGGTCTTGGCGGCGCGGCAGAGCACGCAGCCGCGGTGCGCGGCGGCGGTCCGCACGTAGGCCGCCCTCCAGGGCGCGGTGATGTACTTCATTCCTTGTTGATCAGCTCCTTGAGGAGCTTGCTGGGTTTGAAGTACAAAACCTTCTTGGGCGGCACCTTGACCGGGTCGCCCGTGCGGGGATTGCGGCCGGAGCGGGGCGGCCGCCGGCGGAAACGGAAGCTGCCGAACCCGCGGACCTCTATCTCCTCGCCCTTCAGGATGGCTTCCTTGATGGTGTCGAAGAAGAGATTGACGCCGGTTTCGGCCTCCTGCTTCGGGATATTGAGTTCCTTGCTGATCCGGTTGATCAGATCGGCCTTAATCATCGGATTTCTCCTCGATCGTTTCCGTCGCCTCGGCCGTGCCGTCCTTCGACGGTGCGGCGGCAACCTGCTCGGCCTCGACCGGCGCGGCGGCCGCATCGACCGCCGGCGTCTCCCCCTTCTCCTCCGGTTCCTGCGGCCGAACCTCTTCTTCCTTGACGGCGGCCGGGGCCGCGGTCTTGGCCGCCAGACTCTTGTTCAGCTGTTCGCGGATGAGGTCGCCGAAGGTCAGCCGTTCGCCCTGGTTGTCCTGACAGCGCTGGTAATCCTGCTTCTGGATGTCCGCCTGGGCCTGCCGGAAGCTGAGGCTGATCTTCTTGTCCTTGCTGTTGAGCTTGATGATCTTGGCTT
>JAQULS010000020.1 GCA_028749235.1 Acidobacteriota bacterium
GGCCTATAGTCGATTCTGTATTTCTTGGCCTAGCTGGCGGTATTCCATCTGCTGCACGAGATGCTTTGTTGAAAATTGGAAGTATGGCTATTCCTGCTTTGGAAAGTGCGGTAAAAAGGGAAAGTGAATATAGAGAAAGATGGAAGGAATGGGGACCGTCACAAAGCGGCGGCGCGGATTGGAGATACGATCATTACCGATATGGAATAAAAACGTTACTGAATAAAATAAAAGGCCAATAGAATATGGCTACATTGCCGAACATAGGGTATTAGCAGATCGATAGTAAAAGGTTCACGTCTTGTCACTCTGTCATTGGGCTTTCCATCTTGCTTTGGAAGCTCGGCGTCCCCTTGGTCAAGGGAGAAATGCGCGATATTGGCGCCCAGATTCAGATCGGGGGGATCGGGACAATCCTCGGCTTTTTGATCTCGCTTATTTGGGCATCGGCTAATAAGCCGGCAACTTCGGCGAAAGAGGAAACGCCTCCCAAAAACCTCCCTTAAGATTCATGCAAAGGCAGCGGGTCAAGAGGCCTATTTTACGTCGCTTCTCGTTCAGTCCGCGTTAGACCAGGCATTTTGTTCTATTGCGGGGCCGCCTCTGGACGGCTTCATTAGGCGGACGGAATAATATTTTCCTATGGCCATTTTTCAGTCCAAAAATAATCCCTATTTTATTGTTACGGTCACAGCGTTCTAACTCCGACCGAGGCAGGCATAGAGTAGAAATGTGTCTCTATAATTGTAACAGAGTTGGTCTTTTCGGGTCTTTTTCTGGCCCCTCAGGACGGGCATTATCCCCGAGAAACGGCAATTTTCAGGGAGAGCCCCGGGATTGTTCGAATCCCCGTCCGAATATGGGGTATTTTCTACTATTCTTTTATGATCGGATCTATGTAATCCATAAAATCTTGATCGTATTCTATTCCACGCAGTTTCCATAAATGGTGGAACGTCTCCCGTCTCGCATAATCCCGCATATATTCCGACCAACCTTTCCATTGCGTTTTTTTTATCTTGTCAGACTGGTCACGGTACATCAAGAATGCCCGTTCCAGCAATGAGATCAGAATCTCAAACATTGCATATTGTTGGATCTTCTGCTCTGGGGTTAGCCCTACTTTCTTTTCCAAAGGAATATCATATAGATCGAATTCGGGATGTTGAATACATAGGTGAAGGAAATCCTTCCATTTATCATCGAGTGCGTCATAGGTGCCCCATTCCCGGTCTCGTCGTTCCTTGCGTTTTTCATTAATAAAGAGAATGATCGCAATGGGAATGCCGAGAATGGCTGCGATGTGAGCAAATGTTTGTAATATTTCGTTTAATGTTGTGGGCATGTGCTGATTCCCCTTTGGGAAGAATTTTAAATCAAGCAGCATGCTTATGTCAAAGCTGCCAATTAGGGATGACATTAAGCCTGCAACTGCCGTTAATCTCTTATAGTGTAGAGAATAATTACATGGAAACATAAAAATGCGCAAGAGGCCATTAGGGCGGGCGATCTTTTCCTCGAGATGTTGCGGAGTCGGGCCGGTGGCCGCAGCCGAGATCGGGGCGGCTATCATCTCCGTCCGTCAATCAATAAACTCGGCAAAAAGATTTGGGCTTACGTTTTCCACCAGATCGAAAATCGTCTTTCCATGTTTGCTAATTATGTTCTTAATGTCCCGCTGGTTATTAAATTCATATATTTTATTTGCAGGAGAAGCTTGCGGCAGTTTCTTTAGCAAATATGGCAATTCTTCAAGGCTTTTTGTGAGGATGATAATAGGCAAATTGAAAGCTATGGCATAGCCCAGTTCGATGAGGACGCTAGATACGATGTTTCTAGGGTAATAAAGAAGAAAATACTTGGACTTCCTAATCTTTTCGAGGTTTCCAATATAGGCGATGTCTTCTGGATCGAAGTCTTCTTTACTCGGGACGTCTTCACCAGAATAAAAAATCCTATTCAGTCCGCAGTGTTGCCGAATAAGAGACATCAGCCCTCTGGCTTCTTTGTTTCCGTCTTGATATTCCTGGTTGTCTTTATATGCAGCCATCGGGGCTGCCAGGAAAACGTCAAAATCGAGGTCTTTCTCATGCCGAAAGGCAATATTGTTTTTACACATTCTTTTAAAGACTCTATATGATGCATGGACGATGCCTATAAAAAACAGGAACGGAAGTATGATGAGTGGCGTTCGCTTGCTGGTTCCTTGGAAGAAGATCGTCACAAGCGCTCCTATAAATCCGATTGAGCCGACAAACCATGGTAAAAAATAACGTGCGATGAGTTTGCTCCAAGAAGAGAAATTCATTTCCATTATAACCCCCCATAAAATTAGTATTTCTTTCTACACGGAAAACCAGAAAATGTCAAAAAGGTTTCTGCAGCGAAGTGATCCTAAAGCGGAATTGCGGTGGTGTGTCTATTGCTGTGTCTGTCACGGGTTACAGTTTCCGGTAGAGGATTTGCTCTCGTCCGTTGAGTGTGTCTATAATGTGTCTATCAAGCCTTCTCATGGTTTCCTATAGATTCCCACTATATACGTTGAATATAATGCATTTAACTGTTTTCTGCCTGTTATAGCGCCTGACTACGAATCAGAAGATCCGGAAACATCGCCGACAAACGCTGTTATGGGGTAAGGTCCGAGGCCGTGGCCGAGGGTAGGAGGACCGTCATCGCGGCGGCTCGTCCAATGAACTCCTAGCGTGTTTTTTTATGGCTCCTGGCCGTTTTCACTATACACGAACGTTGACATCGGCCATTCGCCAGAATATCATCCAATCATCGAATGTAGGGGCCTCCAAAAAACAAATGCAAGGGGACCTCCTTTATCATTGCGTTGGCTTTTGAAAAGCATTTCAATCGGACGACGAGATAGATCGTTTCCGATTTTTTATTGATCTGTCACGTCGAACATATGGAGATAACGAAATGCCGATCCTGCAGGAGGTTGGAGCCGAGAACATCCGTCGGACGATACAAGCCTTCTATGATGAAGGTAAGGAGGAGCATCACCGCAATCGCTCATGGAATCACTGTTATAACTATTTCCGCCAATCCAGACCGAAAGGTCTAGCCGCTGACCGAGACCTCGCGGCACTCCAATTAGCCTTCTACCTTGCCAGTTGGGGGATGTATCGCGGATCGAGTTTCCTTCTTCAACACGCCTATACGGTTCATCGTGGGGTGATCGACCTAATTTCTGAAGCTCGATTTGACACGCTCTGGGCCGCGGACTTCGGCGCAGGTGAGAAAGACGGTCAGTTGGTACCTAGAATCCGTGACTTAATTGACGACATCCGACAGGCATATAAACCGTTCGTTCGTGAAAAGGGCTCCGCACAGCCGACAGATACGCTCATTACGAAAGTTATCCTCGGCACTTTCGGTTGCCTGCCGGCTTGCGATGAGTACTTCATCAAGGGCTTTAAGAGCGAGGGATACAAGTATTCTATGCTTAACGCTAATTATTTAATGCGCATTCTCGGCTTTTGTCGTGATCATGTCTCCGAACTCCTGAAGGAGCAGGCCAGCATTAAGCAGAGTAGTGGGCTTCACTATCCCATCATGAAACTCGTGGATATGTACTTCTGGCAACTTGGCCGCGAGGGGAACTCCGCTCCGTCATACGATTAAAAGGAGGACATCTTGCCATACCGCCGATCAGGAACGGTACCATCGGCCGAGGTGCTCGTTTCTAAGTTCGAGGCGGCCATTAAAAGCTTGGTGCAGCGGTTTCGAAATCACCCGTATGCTTTCTATACAGAGACCGATATGCACTGCTACCTTTACCACCGTCTTTACTCTGGCGGCCTGGCGAATGGCCTATATCACACGATCGAGGGGTACGATACCATCCTCCTTCATAAAGAATACCCCACAGTCGCACGTTGCTCCCGCGGAGATGATGGACATTTGCGCGAATCCGTTGACGGGCGGAGACGAGGCGCTTTTGACATCTGCATCTGGGATCCCGCGTACATCGCTGGCCGGGATCACCGGAAGCAGAAGGTTTTATGCGCTGCGGAATTGGCGCTTAATGAAACCCGACGCGGCAATCCGCATACGATCAACGACACGACGAAGCTCGCCGGACCTGAGAACGAAATTAAATATGGCTATCTGCTATTCTTTGTTCGTGACGATCCCTGCTACGAGGATAACAAGGAAGAGATCTGGGCAAATTTGAATGATGCCGCAAAGAGAGTACGCGTTGCATTTGCTCAGGTAAATGGTTCGAAAAAGCCCAAGCCTCAATATCTTCCAGAGGGAGCCTGGTTTACCCCTTTTTCGCTACCGCGAAAAAGACCCGCTGGGGGAAGAAAATAATAAAAGAGGATTTCTTATTTTCTTTACGTTCTTTGTTTTCAAACAGCGTAAAGAAGGCAAAGGTGTACTTTCCTCCAGTGTGTGATTACTACCTATATATATATCGTCTCACAGGTGGTATATTAATTAGAGGCGTATTAAACGCCATCGAAAGTCGGCAGATACTTAATTGATTCAATGAACTTTTAGGACAACCTGCTAGCAGAGGGGTGAATAATGTCATTACTACCGCCGATTATTAACGACTCGCTATTTAATGCGATTAAAAAAAGCAATCCAGAAGTTCTACGCGTGTTTGATCCGATAATTCAAGAACTGCATCAGTTCCTTAATGATTTGCCTTGCCTCAGAGGTCTCCAAGAAGCTCGGCACCAGGCATTGGGGATAAGGCCCAGATACTCGCAGGCTTTTGGCTCCCGTACAATTAAGCAAGGCCAGTGGTATACATTCAATCATGGCGGCCGCAATGAAATGCAATTTAATATAGGCATGTGCGGATCGACGGCCAAAAGTCCTGGCTATCTTAGAGTGGGCTTGGCATGGAATTTCTATGGACACAGCCGTAGAATATTATCGAGTTCTTTTGAATCCTTCCGCGATCTTATTGCGCGTGAAGATCGTTCATGGGATGAATTTGCTAATACGAATAGGCTAGAAATTGAATCGATGCTTAATTATAAGCACCCTATTATTAAAAAGATATCAGCAAATAACGTAACAGAGTGGTTGTCACGGGAGAAGTTCACCAAATTTGATTGGATCTTTATTGGCCGGTTATTGCGGCGTGGAGTCGGCACCGTTATATTGGATGATCCAATACGGCTAAAGAACGTCATCGAATCGGTATTCTCAGGTTTTCTGCCGTTTTGGGAGAAGACCCAACATATGGCTCACGCTCGTGACCTTCGGCCCGTCTCTTAAGTCGTATTAACGGACGCTATCGATTATATGAAATAATATATTTCCTATACATATCACTATAAAAAATGCTCTTTGGCCTTGAATATTTGATCAAGTCCGAGAAAATATATCAAATTTTTCTATAATGATGTCAGTTTGGCCGACGAAGAAATCAACTGAGCTCCGAAAGCGTTGATTGATTTCACCTTCAGATCCCTTGCCGACCCGGAGGCTGCGGACCTGGGCGGGTACAGAGGACTTTCTTTTTCTCGCAGATTGAAACTATAATTAGCGTATGAAGCCCGGCAACTACCTAAAGCCTGATAATATCTACAAGGGAGATGCTCGAAAATTATTGAAGAAAATCGAGCCGGACAGCATCTCGCTAAGCGTCTGGTCGCCCCCTTACCATGTCGGGAAAGAATATGAAAAACAATATTCGTTTGAGGAGTGGGTCGACCTAATCAAATCCGTCATTGGCTTGCATTACCCGATTCTGAAACCGGGGGCCTTTCTTATCGTCAATATCGCCGATATCCTTTGTTTCCCCGATAAGAACATGCCTCGCATTCAGGCTATGAACATTCGCCGTCAGATTGCGGCGGTGACAAGGGAAGAAGTGCTGGAGGCTCAAAAGAAGTATCCCAGCTATAACAGAGATGAGCTGGCTGCGGTCTTGGGGTGCAGCGAACAGACTGTTGACAGGCGGCTACACGGGAATAACATCCGAGGCGGTAAATATAATGACCAAACGAGAATCCATCTCGTTAGTGGCATGATCGAGGACGCTGGCAAGAAGGCTGGCCTTTTCCTTTATGACAGACGGGTATGGGTTAAGGACGCTGCTTGGCAAAACTCAAAATGGCATACATTATCGTATCGGGCCGTAGATGAATTTGAGTATCTATTCTTTTTCTGGAAGCCTGGAGTGACGGTTGTAAATCGGAATAAATTAGCTGCGAAGGAATGGGTAGAGTGGGGCTCCAGGGCGGTTTGGTCAATCCCTTCTGTGCGGGCAAACGACAACCATGAAGCGAAGTTTCCCATAGAACTTCCTCGGCGACTTATTAGACTCTTAACATCTCCCAGGGACATTGTTCTCGATTGCTTTATGGGAAGTGGGACGACTGCCGTTGCTGCGGTTCGAGAGGATCGCAAGTATCTTGGAATCGAGCTTCATGCGAAATATGTTGAAATGGCTAAGAAGATGGTCAAAGAGGAAATGAAGACACGCAGGCTATTTGCTGATAACGCGGAAGAATTACGAGACCTCCCAAAACTGGTCCCGCATAAGCAGCTAACTTTTCCGGACCGTTAAGCTATTCTGTCTCGCCGAGGGAACGATTAGTTCTTACCCAGCCGCCCTCGCGGTGTTCGATTTTTACACATCTCCATGCTCCAGCGCTCAGGCATAGCGGGTCCAATCTAATCCTTGTCCTTTTATCTGCCGCTGGCTTACTTCTGTCATCCTTGCCGGGGATGAAGAGCCCTCTTTGACGTGCGTAGTTCTTCGTATCGAAAAGGAGAAGTCCGTTCGGGACGCAAATTAACTCCATATGGTCAAGAGGCTGAATGCCATATTCCTCAACTCTATAAATCCCCTTTACGAAAAAAGTCAGGCAAAGAAGCACCTTACCGCCCAAGATATAGAAAGGGGGAAGCTTTGGCTGGAAAGGCATTCGGGCTCTCGGGCCAACTACGTTAAAAGTAGAATTGGGTGCAGTTGAACCCCAATGGGCACCATCGCCGGAAATTTGCTGAGGCGGAACAACGATTTCATCGGGATTATCGTGGGGTCCAGTAAGCTTTACGTCCACGTGCACAAAGGCGTCCTCTGTCGAAAAGCGAACGTCTCCTCCAAAAGGGAGGCCCGGGAAACCTATGCTTGGATTTGCCTCTAGGATGGACTTTAGCAGATGAAAGCTAAGTGATTTTTCCCCAACCTCAATCCAGGGAATGCTGGTTCCCATCGGCTGCCTCCCTCTCTGCTTTGGGGCATAGGAGAGCCAGAACGGGCCGAGCTCGGTTGCTGCACAAAAGTCCCTATAAAGGTCGTCTGCCGCAGCGAGTATGATCTTAAGCAAGCTGTCCATATATGCTTTTTCAATCTTGATCATATTTTCCGGACTCGCAATAAAGGAAGCTCTGATTTCATTGTAGGAGCTAACGCTGATGGGCATAATTCTGGAACCTCCTCGCAGATTGTGGACCTAGTGCGAATGAAAATAGGAAAATGAAAAACCGTTTAATGCCCCTCATCACAGTTGAAAAAAAGTCTAGCATTGACAGGCGGCGTTGTCGAGTTAATATTGAGATATGTTATTCCCCGGCGATAGTATTCAACGTTGTGATTGGGCCACTAGCGAGGCTCTAATAACTTATCACGATGGAGAATGGGGAGTGTTTAGTCAGGATTCCCGCCTCCACTTTGAGCAGATATGCTTAAGCGGGCTTCAAGCGGGGCTTAGCTGGGAGTTGATTCTTAATCGTAGGCATAACTTGAAGAGGCTTTTTGCCAATTTTGACTTCCGAGTTATCTCGGGATGGTCCAAAAAGGAATCCACGTGCATATGTCGTGACTCAAGTGGGATACGGAACATTAGCAAAATTGAAGCCGTCCTTAATAATGCTCGTGCTTTTTTACGACTGGAGAACGAGCATGGCAATGTCTATGATTATGCTTTGGAGCTTATCGGGGGAAAACCCAAAAGTAGTGCTTATTTCTATTGGCATGACATTCCTTCATTCAGTAAGGAATCGGTTGCCTTGAGCTGCGCATTTCGGAAAGTGGGTTTCAAATACTTTGGTCCGAAGATAGCCTATGCTTATATGCAATCTGTTGGCCTTACCGATGACCATATAGTCTCTTGTTTCAGAAAAAAGACATGAGGCGCTGCTGGGAGCCGGAGACCCCGATGGGCACGGCATCCCCATCGATTGAAAAGACGCCGGTTAAGGCGAGGACTCGCGCCTCGTATTGATAGACGTCCAGGAAGCGAGATTTTCTCATATGCTCGAAGACATCGTCTGCCCCTTCTGCGACTCTACCCATGTTAAGCGCCTCGACGGGATTGTCTCTTCGCGATATGTCGAGGATCCAGCGGGCGGCCGGGCAGTTGAGCGGATGTACCCCGTCTACCGCTGCCTGAGCTGCGGCAAGTCCTTTGACATACCCGATCTATTTGAAGTCCATGAACCGGAAGAGGACGATTTACTTTCAAACTTTTGACTCGCGCTTGGCTCTTCTAAACGGCTGCTCGTAAAGCTTGGCTCTCCCTATATTAAACTTAAACGGAAGGTGCTATTCTGAAAGCATTATATTGACGCCTATCTAGAGGCTCATCTGGTCAGGTCCGGGATCGGGAAAAAGAAATAACGTAGATCTAGTTCAAAATGGGGGCGCTATGAAACGAATTTATTTGCAACTAATAATATCCATCTTCCTCGTTAGTTGCGCTACAAGTTATCATAAAATTGATAGTTTCAACCTGGGTTACTCAGAAACTCATCTCGGTACAGATACTTTTCGAGTATCATTTCACGGAAATAAATATACGAATGAGGAAATTGCATCTGATTTTTGCCTACTTCGATCGGCGGAACTTGCGCTATCGGCGGGATATAAGTATTTCATTATTGTTGAGTCTAACAATTCATTAAGATATTCAGCTTATACGACGCCGTTTAGGGCTCAAGTTCGATCAACGGGTCGTATCCGGGTAAGTGGAGGACAGACAACGCTATCTTCTGAACCTCGTGCTACGAATACAATACGCTGTTATAAGGACAAACCTAATATTGAAGAGATAGTCTTCGACGCCGAATTTATTAGCAGTTCAATACGAAAGAAGTATCCTATCAACGAGAAACAATGGTGGTAATCGCCAGGGGGTCGCCGGTCGCCCGGGCGGGCATGGAGAGGCGGATTCGAAGTACCGCAGGGTGGAGAAGATAACGATCGAGGAGTGGGATATTCACCATGGACCAAATTATTGAGCATAAACCTCTTTTTGATTATTATACCTTGGAAGAAGTAAAAGACATATTCAAGGAATATATAAATATTAGGATGGAGTCATTTGATATCTTTTGCGATGAAATACAAAGGTTGCCCAAGAATCTAATCAATAAAATCGCTCAGGAAGTTCACTTCGTATTATTTGATAGGATTCAGGGAGAAATGCATGTTGCATGTTCTATTCCCCTCGACGAGCTTCACGACAAGAAACTTATAATCATATTAACTCCCTATATCTTCGGAGCCCGCTATCTGTCCACTGAAGGCAAGTACATAACCCATAATAAATGTAGTATTTTGCATGAAATCGCTCACTATGAACTTGGCCACTGTGCGCCTTTAAGTAAAGATCGCTTGGAGCATTCAGAGGAAGAAGCCGATAAGCAGATGAATAAGTGGAGAGATGATTGGGATGAATCGAATCATCCGGCTAAGCCGTAAGATCAGGGCCGGAATGATCAGAATATCAGCGACGTGCCAGGGGGTCGCCGGTCGCCCGGGCGGGCCCCTGAAGGATAAAGATACCGGTTAAGGCGAGGGCTCGCGCCTCGATAATATGGACGGCGGGAAGGCCGGATTTTCTCAAATGATTGAAAACATTGTCTGCCTATTTTGCGAGTCCACCTGCATTAAGCGCCTCGACGGGATCGTCTCTTCGCGTTATGTCGAGGATCCAGCGGGCGGCCGGGCGGTTGAGCGAATGTGCCCCGTCTACCGATGCCTGAGCTGCGGCAGGTCCTTTGATGGACCGGATGACGGCGAAATCAAAGAGCCGGATGAGGACGAGAGCTCCTTCTGACGTTAGGCCGAGAGAACGAATCCCCCGCGACGAGATAGCACCGTTGGCGTTACCGGGGGCAACAAAAGCGTGAGTGGGGCCGGGTGCGGCCCGGATACTCCGAAGCAAACGGGCTCATCGTCTTCGCGTCGTGGCCCTGCTCCCCGCTCAGCGTACCGCTGGCAACCGATCCGGGCCGGTCCTCAGTCAACAAATCTGTTTACTTTTATATAATATGGAAGTATTCCTATATTCCCGATGGGGTAATAGTAATATGAACACAAACGACCATAACAATGGTTTTAAGGCCGTTTCCTGTTTTCGCCCTAGAGGGGTAGCCGGGCGCGCAAACTCGCCTGGCTCAACATGCCCCAGCATGTTTTCAGCGGTATTTACGAGAACTCGGAGCCCCCTCGGACTCGATTTTGCTGATCCTGGCTTTTTCGCTCACGATTCGTGATAAGGAGGTAAGACGATGGAAAAAGTGAAATACCTGGACAACGAAGAGATCAAGCGCTTCTTCGACGTTATCAAATCACCCCGCGATCGACTGATCTTCAGCTTCCTCTACCACTACGGGCTCCGCGTAGGAGAGGCCTGTTCGCTGAAGCTCGCGGACCTCGGAACCCAGCTAGTCGAGATCAAGATCTCACGATCAAAAGGCGGTATATCCCGGACGTATTCGATAAGTTTGCCGGACGCAAAGCTAATAAAGAAGTGGCTAAAGCTCCGGCGAGAGTTTCCGAATGCCGATGGCAATCCCTATCTGTTCATCACGAAGAGGAGTCTCAGTGGGCCGATCTCTCAAATCAACGTCCAGAAGGCCCACGACCGGTATAGCAAGCTAGCGGGAATTGAAAAGTCAAAATCTCATCCTCACGTATGGCGGCACAGTTGCGCCATTAAGCTTTTAGAATCAGGGAAGGACATATTTTTCATCAAGAGTTACCTGGGCCACCGCAGCCTACAATCGAGCCTCGTTTATCTGGAGATCATGCCGCCCGAATGGGCCAAGCTTCAGCGGAGCGTTATAGAAACGAGCTTCGCCATATGAGTGCTTTAGCTAAAGACCAAAAACGAGCTTTGATCTGTTTTGAGTTATTATTCAGAGACTTCTCTCGCGCAGATTCGGCAATTCTCGATATTTTTAGAAAATCTATTGATAATTTCTATAGTATGTGTTATGGTATAGAACCGTAAAAGATATGAAAGATAACAGAGCGGTTATTTACGTTCGCGTGTCGACAAAGGCTCAAGACGACAAGTTTTCCCCCGACGTCCAGATTGATCTCTGCCGTAAATACGCTAGCGCGCAGGGGCTTAGTGTCGTCCAGCTTTTTCGTGAGGCCGCGTCGGGGTGGAAGGCTGGTCGGCGGCAAGAATATTTTAAGATGATCGAGTTCATCGAGAATGAGAAAATCCCCCACTTGATTTATGCCTTTACGGACAGAGTAGCCAGGAATCTGGATGATTGGATACCCCTTAGAGACACAGGCGTTATTCTTCACGACGCAGTATCAGGCGTGAGCTTCAATCCGCGTCATCGTGATGATTACAAAAAGATCGCGGAATTTGAACACGGCCTTGTCAACGCTAAAGAGTCTTCGGATTTAACAGGAAAGAAGGTCCGCGACGCACAGGCCGAGAAAGCCAAAAACGGCGAATATCCGGGTAACCCTCCTCTTGGTTACCTTCTTGAACCTCAGATGCTCGATGGGAAAATTTTAGTAGTTAAGGGCGAGGTAAAGAATAGAACCATTATTGACCCAGATCGCGGGCCGCTCATAAGAAAGATGTTTGAGCTTTATAACTCGGGCGAGTATAGCCTTCGTCAAATCACCGAGCGGATGAAAAACTTGGGGCTGCGTTCGAAGTTCGGAAGAATTCTCACTCTGGAAGAAATCCGTCGTTACCTTAGGACACCTTTCTATTCTGGTATCTTTCGATGGGGCCAAAAACTTTTTCCTAACAAAGGTTCTTTTGAGCCGATCATCAGCAAGGCGCTGTTCGATTCCGTCCAGGAAGTTTTAGATGGGCGTAGGATCACCATTAAACGTGGCAAGGACTTCAAATATAAGGGTCTCCTGACCTGCGATTTTTGCGGCTGCGCTCTCGTCGGAGACTCCCATCAAAAGGTAATTAAGAAAACCGGCAAAAAGAAATCATTCACCTACTACCATTGCACCTCTGGGAAAAAGAGGGAATTCTATTTAGAAAATTTCGGCAAAGACAAATGCCCCCTTTATTACGGTCCTTATTACACCGAGGAAGAGATCGATGGTTTCTTTAGTCTCGCAATTGAGAGCCTATACGTTGATCCCGATACGTATGACTGGATTCGGAACGAGATCGAAGCTGACTACAATAACCTTAAGGCTTTGCATGAAGAAGAAGTAACCAATTTGAAAAGAGAACACTCTGCCATTGAAACAAAGGAAAGTGCCATCATAAACAGAATCGCGGGAGCAAATCCGCGTTTTCAAACTATATATGAGAACGAGATTGAAAAACTCGAGGATCGAAAAACTAAAATCGAAGCGCGAATCGAGGACCTTGAAAAGGGAGAATCGGCTATTTCCCTCCAAGAAATCGATGATACTTTAGTACTGGCTAAAGCTTTAAAAGACAATTACTTAGCGGCCAATCAAGAAAAACGAGAAAAACTGAATAAGTTGATGTTTAGTACTGTCAGAATAACCCTAAGAGACCATATGGCAACCCCCGAAGAAGACGATCCGAACATAACTATTGCACCTTTCTATTTTGTTTGGAATCAGCCTTTTAAGGCGCTTGACGAGATTGGTTTTATTCAGGGGATGGCCGAGGAAAACGCAGAATCGAAGGCCGCATCGAAAACGAGAAAAGAGCTGGAAAGTAAAAAATGGCGGGGCCGACGAGACTTGAACTCGCGACCTCTGACGTGACAGGCCAGCGTTCTAACCAACTGAACTACGGCCCCGCCCAGGAAAGCGCCGAGATTATAGCCGGAACGGCTTTTCGATGCAATAACCTAGGGTTCGACGGGAGCCCGGTCGAAAACGAGGGTCATCGTCTTCTGGCCGTCCGGCATCTGCATCTTCTGGATCACGGTCAGGACGCTGCCGTCGGCGGACAGGGAGTATTCCTCCTCGAAAGCGTAGCGGAAATATTCTGTTTCCGGCTCTCCCCCGCCCGCTATGGTCATCATCACGCCTTCTCTCTCGCCGGAGATGAGTATCTTGCCGCTTTCCATCCGGCAGACGGACTTGAGATCCTTGAAGCTCTCCCCCGCGTTGAGGGATTCTTTCCCATCCCTCGTCAGGGTTTGGAGAGTCGTACGCTCTCCTCCCTGGGGCATCACCGTCTTACGGCGCAGGATCAGTTTGGCCCCGTCCATCTCGATGGCAAGCGTTATTTCAGGGACGGTTTCGGGATACATCTCTTGCACCGCGCTCTCGCCCGGATCGAGCTTCCACGTCCCGGCGAAGCCCTTGTCGGCCGCCGCCAAAGACGCGACGCCGAGGGTCAGAAATAAAATTAAACCTAGCGTCGAGCGTGCTTTCATGATGTTCACCTCGATGATAAAACGACGCCGGAACGGCTTTTCGATGCAATGGCCTTGGGCCGGCAGAAGCCGTCTCCCGTTATCCGCGCGGCCGGTTCCCTTCCCGCTCAAGCCGGATACGAAGGGCCAGCTCTCGCTTAGGCACGCCCGGCGATGGAGACAAGCCTAGTTCCCGCCGATCTCGTATTTAATCAGCGATATCAGGTCGTCCTCGTCCGCCTCGAGAAGGTAGAGAAAATCCCCGTGGATGGCCATCGGCGCATAGATTTGGGGGTTGTTCCTGCGGACCTTGAAGAGGGGCAGATAGAAATTGTCGAGGTAGCGGCCCTCGCGGCTGAAGACGTCGACCAAGATCCCTTTTTTCGGGTCGAAGGTCGAGGTCACGGCCCAGAGCCGGTCGTTCCGCCAGAGCAGCCGACAGAGGTCGTTGTGGAACTTCGGCACGAGCTCGGCCGGATAGCCGGGCGGCGTTTTGACCGTGTATTTCACCCGATCATATTCCCGCTTGAAGCTCCGGACGATCTCGCCCGTCTCAAGGTCGAGAAGTTTGATGAGGTATTCCGGCGAGTGGAAGAGGAAAACCGAGCGGTCGTCGGCCGCGAGGGGCATCGGCCGTGAAATCGTGCCGCTCGAAACCGATCCCGGCCGGAAGTGGAGGGACGAGGTGCAAGGCATCAAAACCGGCGTCGGGACGATCTCGCCGCGTTCGTTGAAGGTGACGAGCCGGTAATCGTTCTCGAAGATGCCGCTGATCCCCGATTTGGGCCGTTCCCCGATCTCTCTTTTCAGGAAGAAGTACCGTCCGCCGAAAGTCCCCAAGAGACTCCCCAGGGGGACTTGGGACGTCTTGTCCGCGATCAGACGGCCGTCGAGGTTGATGCGGATAAGCTTGAGGCTGTTCGAAGACCAGAGGATGATCTCTTTCTCGAGGATCAGGACGTCGGTCAGGTTGTCGTTGAGCTCGCCGGGGCCGCTCCCCCTCTTGAGCAGGTTCTTGACGAACCGGCCCTGGGGATCGAACTTCAACAGCTGCTTATACTCCTGGACATAAACGGAGCCGTCCCGCCCCGTGAAGACGGCGATCGGCTGGACAAAGAAAAACTTGCCTTTCTCGTCCGTGATCCGCGCTACCTCTTTTAGGGGGACGATGCGGCCCGCGTTCGGGCTCGGCGGACGTTTGGGATTCTCGATGACTTGGGGGAAAGAAACAGCCGTGGTGCCCAGCAGAATCAGAGTCGCCGCAGCGGCAGGGACAAAGCGCCGTCTCGCTGAATATTCGTTCATATCGCCCCTCCTATCCCGATGGCCTCGAGCTAATGGCAATCCGCCCTCAGGCGTCTTTATCGAGTATTACGCCGGACCTCTGGCCGCCGTTTAAGCAGGCGATCGGCGGCGAACTCAAAATGGGGGACACGATCCCGATTTCAAGAGAAATCGGGTCATGCCCCCAGAATTCGCTCGAAGGCAAGGCCGCTCGCAAGGACAATCGACTCTACATCTTCTCCAGGGCGGCGATGCGCTCCTCGATGGGCGGGTGGGTGCTGAAGAGCTTGTTGAGCTTGCCCTTGTGGTCGAGCAGGGGGTTGGCGATGTAGAGATGGGCGGTGGCCTTGTTGGCCGCCTCGAGCGGCTCCTTGTCCGCCGCGATCTTGCGCAGGGCCGAGGCCAGGCCGGCCGGGTAGCGGGTCAGTTCGGCCGAGCTGGCGTCGGCCAGGAACTCTCGCTTGCGCGAGATGGCCATCCGGATGAGGGAGGCGGCGATCGGCGCCAGGAGGGCCAGCAGAAGGCCGACGACGATCAAGGCCGCGCCGCCCCCGCTCTTGTCCTTGCTCACCCGACGGCCCCGGCCGCCCCACAGGAAGCTGCGCAGGATCCAGTCGCTCAACAGGGCGATGATCCCGACCATGACCACGACCAGGGTCATCAGCCGGATGTCGTAGTTGCGGATGTGGGACATCTCGTGGGCCACGACGCCCTCGAGCTCGGCCCGGTCCATCTTCTGCAGAAGCCCCGTGGTGACGCAGATGATCGAGCTCTTGGGGTCGCGCCCCGTGGCAAAGGCGTTGGGCGCCGTGTCGTCGATGACATAGCAGCGGGGAGCGGGCACCCCGGCCGCGATGGCCAAGCCCTCGACGACGTTGGCCAGATACGGAAACTCTTCCTTGGTCGCCGGCCGCGCCTTGCTTATGGCCAGAGTGATCTTGTCGCTGGCATAGTAGCTCCCCAAGGCCGAGATCAGGGCGAAAGCGACGGCGGCGACGATCCCGGGGACGCCCCAGCCCGTCAGGTAGTCGAAGGCGAGGCCGAGCGAGGCGACGACCAGGATAAAGAAGAAGACGAGAACAGCGGACTTCCGCTTGTTCGCGGCGATCTGCTCGTACATGAATCCGGCCGGATCAGAACTGGACCTTGACCGGCTCCTTGGCCGCGGCTTCGGTGATCTCGAAGTACTCCCGCTCCTTGAACCCGAACAGGTTGGCGATCAGGTTGGAGGGGAAAACCTGCTGCTTCTGGTTGAACTTCATGACCGTGTCATTGTAGAACTGCCGGGCATAGGCGATCTTGCCTTCGGTTCCCGACAGCTCCTCCTGCAGCAGCAGGAAGTTCTGATTGGCCTTCAGGTCGGGATAGGCCTCGGCCACCGCGAAGAGCGACTTAAGGGCGCCTTGAAGCTGGGTTTCCGCCGCGCCCTGGTCCTTGACGGTTCCCGCCGCCATGGCCTTGGTCCGGGCTTCCGTCACGTTTTGGAAGACGCTGGACTCGTGCTTGGCGTAGCCCTTGACGGTCTCGATCAGGTTGGGGATCAAGTCGTAGCGGCGCTTGAGCTGGACATCCACCTGGGACCAGGCGTTCTGGCAGCGGTTGCGGAGCGCCACCAGGCCGTTGTAGATGCCGACGGCGGCCACGAACAGGACGCCGATGATGATCAGGAAAAGGACCAATGGAGCCATGGTTCTCCCTCCTTGGCGTGGGATATCCCCTTCAGAATAGCGGCGGCGAAGCCAAAAAGCAAGGCCGGCCCGGCCCCATTCCAAGCCCCGGCGTTCGTTGACTTCGGCTCGCGGCGAAAGCTATAATGCGGTGCCTTATGCGCGAAGGAGTCAAACTCTATCGCCTAATTATTAAAGGAGGTACATCGAATGGCGGCTCTGAAAGAGAAATTCCAGGCCCAGATCGGCCCCATGCGCGAGAGGTATCAGAAGATCCTCAAAGAACATGGCGAGATGAAGATCGGCGATTCGACGATTGCCCAGACCTACGGCGGCATGCGCTCCATCAAGTGCATGCTCTGGGAGACCTCGGCCCTCGACCCCAACGAAGGCATCCGCTTCCGCGGCTTCACCATCCCCGAGCTTCAGGCCAAGCTGCCCAAGCTCCCCGGGACCGGCGAGCCCCTGCCTGAGGGCCTGTTCTACCTCCTCCTGCTCGGCGAAATTCCGACCCTCGAAGACGCCCTGGCCGTCGGCGAGGATTGGAAGAAGCGGGCCAAGCTGCCCGATTATCTGATCAAGGTCCTGGAGTCTCTGCCGCAGGACCTCCACCCGATGACCCAGTTCTCGCTGGCCATCCTGACCCTCCAGAAAGACTCCAAGTTCGCCTCCCGCTACCGGACCGGCATGCACAAGCTGGAATACTGGGACCCCATGTACGAAGACGTCATGGATATCCTCGCCAAGCTGCCGGAGATCGCGGCCCGCATCTACATGCGCTGCTACAAGGGCGCCAAGTACATCGCCCCCGACCCGAAGCTCGACTGGGCGGCCAACCTGGCCCACCAGATCGGCATCGACAAGCCGGACTTCTACGACCTGATGCGGCTCTATCTCGACATCCACAGCGACCACGAGGGCGGCAACGTCTCGGCCCACACCAGCCACCTGGTCGGTTCGGCCCTGTCCGACGCCTACTTTTCGCTGTCGGCGGCCATGGACGGCTTGGCCGGCCCGCTGCACGGCCTGGCCAACCAGGAAGTCCTGCGCTGGATCATGGACACGATGAAGGACCTCGGCGGCGTGCCGACCAAGGACCAGCTCGTCAAGTACCTGTGGGATACGCTGAACAGCGGCAAGGTCATCCCGGGTTACGGCCACGCGGTTCTGCGCAAGACCGACCCCCGCTACGTCGCCCAGCGCGAGTTCGCCCTCAAGCACCTGCCCGACTACGACATGTTCAAGGTCGTCAGCGACATCTACCAGGTCGCCCCGGACATCCTGCTGAAGCACGGCAAGGCCAAGAATCCCTGGCCGAACGTCGATGCCCACTCCGGCGTCCTGCTGTACTACTACGGGGTCACCGAGTACGACTTCTACACGGTCTTCTTCGGCGTCAGCCGGGCCATCGGCATCCTGTCCCAGCTCATCTGGAGCCGGGCCACGGGTTTGCCGCTGGAGCGGCCCAAGTCCGTCACGACCGAGTGGATCGAAGCCCAGATCAAGGCCGCCGAGCAGCCCAAGTAAGGGCGGCCAAGCGGTTCGCGGCGGAGCCTGGGCGTTAAATGCGCCCGGGAGATCCGCCGGACGCCTGAATCATCAAGGGCGGCTCCTTCGGGAGCCGCCTTTTTTTTCGGCTTGAAACGTTACATCTTGGCCAGGCGGAAGAGCTTGATCAGGGTCATGACGTCGTCGGCCTTGAAGCTCACCGTGTGCTCGTCCTTGCGCACGGCGCCCGGGATCCAGGACGCCTTCTGGGCGCCCGCTTCGTCGGCGAAAGCCACGTCCAGCGTATAGGGCGGAGCCAGCTTGTAGGGCTTGAAAGCCTTCACCCGGCGCAAGGCGGCGATCGTTTTCTCCCGTATCTGCGCCTGGGCGGCCTGCGGCGAAAGGCCCAGCTCGGCCGAGCCGATGCCCTCTTTCACCATGACGGTCTCGACGTCCCCGAAGAGATCCCGGGCCTGCCCGCAGATGGCCTTGTCGCCGGTGACGAGGACGACCGGGACATCGAACATCCCGGCGATGAGGGCGTTGACCCCGGCTTCCGGCATCTTGAGGCCGTTGATGATCACGTCGAGCAGCTTGGTCGTCATGGTGTGCTTGAGAACGCCGTTTGGCGTGGAGGCCCGGGCGTGATAGCCGATGAAGATCACGGCATCGAAAGTCTTGTCGATCCCTTCCATCATGCTCAAGGGGCCGTAGCTCCAATCGCGCAGGAGCTTGGCGCCCGGGTTCAGAAGGTCGGGCAGGATATTGCGCCCGGTGTCGTGGGCGTCCCGGACGACGATTTCGGCCGCGCCGGCGGCCTGGGCGGCTTCCACGGCCGCGTTGACCTCCTGGGTCATGAGCTTGCGGAACAGCCCGTAGTCCAGGCCGCCGACGGTCACGTCGTCCCAGTTGACGACTCCGGTGATGCCCTCCATGTCGACCGAAATGAAAACCTTGAGGCCTTTGGCGGGCGCCTGGGCGGCGGCAAAAAAGGTGAGCGTGAACAGGAGAACGATCGCGACGGCGGCTTTTTTCATGGCTTCCCTCCTCGAACGCGTCCATCTTACGCGCCTCGACACGGCCATTCAATCCGATCCGCTTGAAAAACGCCGATCTCTTCAAGAACACGGGCGATGAGGCAAAGAGAACCGCCGCCGCAACGGATTTTTTATTCAATCCGGTTAACTGACATCTCGTTGAATATTCGAACCTGGGCGAGGGGCGGAAGGGGCCAAACCCATCGACGGGGGAGCGAGCGTGTTTGGCCCCATCCGCCCTGAGCCTTTCTTTGACACGATTTCTTTCCTACGCTAAGATGCTTAAAAAGGAAGAAAGCATTCGCGGCGAAAGACATCCAACATGAAGCTTAGAATCGGCATCGTCGGTTGCGGCACGGTCGGCCAGGGCTTCCTGGAATGCCTGGACCGCAAAGCCGACGATCTGCGGGCTCGCTACGGCTTCGAGGCCAAGATCACGGCCATCGCCGATCCCGTCCGCGGCAACCTGATCGCTCCCCAAGGCCTCGATATCCGCAAGACGATCAAGGTCCTGGCCCAGGGCGGCAAGATGCACGCCGTCGACACCCGGGCCGCCAAGTACGATGGCGTTCCCACCGTCGATATCATCGAGACGGCGGGGGCCGACTTGATCGCCGAGCTGACTCCGACCGACCTCAAGACCGGCGAGCCGGCCACAAGCCATATCGTCCGGGCCCTGATGACGGGCAAGCACGTCGTCACGACCAATAAAGGCCCGCTCGCCCTGCACTACCGCGAATTGAGCGAGCTGGCCCGCAAGCGGAAGCTCGCCTTCCGCTTCGAAGGCGCGGTCATGAGCGGGACGCCCGTCTTCAACATGGCCGAGGCCGGTCTCGCCGGCGTCTCGATCAAGGAAATCCGGGGCATCCTGAACGGGACCACGAACTATATCCTCGGCCGGATGGAAGAGGAGGGACTGGACTTCGCCGAGGCCTTGTCCCAGGCCCGGAAGCTGGGCTACGCCGAAACCGATCCCTCGGCCGACGTGGAGGGGCGTGATGCGCTGGCCAAGATCGTCATCCTGGCCAACGTGCTTCTCGACGCCGGGCTCAAGCCCGCCGCCATCAATCCGGCCGGCATCGGCAGCATCACCCGGGCCATGATCGCGTCCGCCCGCGAGGACGGCTTCCGCTACAAGCTCATCGCCTACGTCCGGCGGGAAGGGGCCCGGATCACGGCCGGGGTGGGGCCCCGCAAGCTGTCTCTCTCCGATCCTCTGGCCCGGATTGCGGGCGCCCGCAACGCCCTGACCTTCGACCTCGACCTGCTGGGCTCCATCACCCTCGAAGGGCCGGGAGCGGGCCGGATCGAAACCGGATACGCGGTTCTGCAGGACGTGCTTGCCATCCACCGCGATTTGAAATAGACTGTTTTCTCGAATTCGGCTCCCGAGCCGTATTATGGGCCTGAGAACACAACAGAAGCCTTATCGCAACGTCTTTCCCGACGGTCTTTTCTAGGCTCAACCCATGTCCATTCCGCGCCGTTCGATACCATCCGTCTCTTTATTCAAGGGAGGCACCACTCATGACCGAGACTAAGACCTACGCTCCGGGCGTCCAGAAGTACATCGACGAGGCCAAGCGGCTCCAGGTCGAGCGCGAGGAGCATTTGGCCAGGGTCCGCACCTGGAAGTTCGACACCATCGCGGTACACGGACTGTACTCCCTCGAGGAGTCCTATCGGAACAATCAGGGCGCCCTCATCGAGCCGCTCTATCTCTCCGCCTCCCAGTCCTACCGCGACTCCGACGAGCTGGAGGCGGCCCTGGCTTACCTCATCCCGACCTGGTGCTACACCCGGATCGCCAACCCGACGACCTATTACCTGGAGTGGGCCCTGGCCCTGCTCGAGGGATACAAAACCGGGGTTGAAACGTCCTGCTGCGCGACCGCATCCGGCATGGCGGCCATCGCCATGGCCGTCGATCCCTTCCTGGTCAAGCAGAAAGACGGCGAGAAGATGAACTTCGTCTCCTGCGTCAAGGTCTATGGCGGGACGTTCCAGCTCTTCAACCTCCGGCGCGGCCAGGAGCGGGGCATCGAAGTCCGCTGGGTTCTCCACCCCGAGGACATCCAGGAGTGGAAATCCAAGATCGATGCCCATACCCGCTTCGTCTACATGGAAGGGCCGAGCAATCCCCAACAGGGCTTCTGCGACATCCAGGCCGTGGCCGACGCGGCCCACGCGTTTCACGCCCCTTTCATTTTCGACGCCACCTGCGCCACCCCCGCCCTGACCCGGCCGATCGCCCACGGGGCCGACATCGTCGTGCATTCCCTGACCAAGTCGATCACGGCCGGCGGCATGGCCGTCGGCGGGGCGCTCATCAGCCGCAAGCCGATCACGACCAACGTCGCGAACGACCACCCGCTGTTCAAGGCCAGCTTCGCCGAGTACGTCAAGTTCCTGCCCTACCGGGACAACGGACCGGCCGCCTCGCCCTTCAACGCCATGATGGCCCTCAACGAACTGCGGACCCTGCGGACGCGCATGGACCTGGTCAGCCGCAACTGCCAGACCGTGGCCGAGTGGCTGGGCCGGCATCCCCGGGTTTACCAGGTCGACTTCCTGGGCCTGCCCTCCCATCCCCTGCACGGGCTGGCCGAGCGGTACATGTCGCTCATCGACTCGAACGACGGGACGGGCCGAGAACTGCCGCGGTACGGCCACCTGATGAGCTTCCGTGTGGACGGCCCGCCGGAATACGCCCGCAAGGTCTACGACGGGTTCAAGATGATCTACCGGGCCACCGACCTGGGGAGGATCAAGAGCGTGGCCACCATTCCCGCCATCTCCACCCACCAGCAGCAGGGCGAGGAGGCGCGGCGGGCGGCCGACGTGCCGCCCCAGCTCATCCGGCTCTGCGTCGGCGGCGAAGACCCGGCCGACGTCATCGCCGATCTGGAGCAGGCCCTGGCCCGTCTCTGAAGAAGCCGCGAATCCGATTTGACCCGCGCGGGATAATCGTCTACCATTCCGGTGATGGAAAAAATCCGCATCTTCGGCGCGCCGGACGTCCCTCTTCGGGGACGGGTCCGGATCAGCGGCTCCAAGAACGCCGTCCTGCCGGCCATCGCCGCCTCGCTCCTGACCGAGCACCGGATCGTGCTGACCAACATCCCCCTGGTGCGGGACGTCCATTCGATGCTGACGCTCATCCGGGAGCTGGGATCCGAGACATCCGTCGACCGCAACACCCTGTCCATCCAGGTGCCCAAGCTCCTGTCCGAGGAGGCGTCGTACAGCCTGGTCCGCCTGATGCGGGCCTCGATCCTGGTTCTGGGGCCGCTCGTGGCCCGTTTCGGCAAGGCCATCGTGGCCCTGCCCGGCGGCTGCGCCATCGGTTCGCGCCCGATCGATCTCCACATCGCCGGGCTGCAGCGTCTGGGCGCCCGCATCTCCCTGGAGCACGGCTACATCACCGCGGAAGCGGACCGCCTGCAGGGGGCCGAGGTCCATTTCGAGAAGACGACCGTCGGCGGGACGGAGAACCTGGTCATGGCCGCCACCCTGGCCCGCGGCGAAACGATCCTGCGCAATTGCGCCCGCGAGCCCGAGATCCGCTGCCTCTGCGAACTCCTGGTCAAAATGGGGGCCAAGATCGACGGCATCGGCGAGCCGACCATCCGGATCATCGGCGTGGACGGGCTGGGCGGCGCCGAACACGCCATCATCCCCGACCGCATCGAGGCCGGGACCTACATGGTGGCGGCGGCCCTGACCCGGGGCGATATCGTCATGGAAGGGGTCGAGCCGGACCACATGGTCACGGTCGTCGACAAGCTCCGCTACGCGGGAGCGACGATCGAGGACCTGGGCCCCGGCTGCGTCCGCGTCACGGGCAGCGAAGTCATCCGGCCGCAGGACATCACGACCTCGCCCTTCCCCGGTTTCCCCACCGACATGCAGGCCCAGTTCATGGTCCTGCTGACCCAGGCGGCGGGGACCTCGATCATCACCGAGACGATCTTCGACCGCCGCTTCCTGCACGTCAACGAGCTGCTCCGGCTGGGCGCCAACATCGAGGTCGCGAACGACAAAGCCACCGTCCGCGGCGGAACGCCGCTGTCGGGCGCCGAGGTGACCGCGACCGACTTGCGGGCCTCGGCTTCCCTCATCCTGGCCGGCCTCATCGCCCACGGCACAACCACGGTCAACGAGGTCGAACATATCGACCGCGGCTACGAGTCCATCGAGGAAAAGCTCCGGGGACTCGGCGCCCGCATCGAGCGGATCCGGACCTAGCCCGTTCCGGAGGGCGGGAGGAAGCCCATGCACGACTGCCTGTTCTGCAAGATCGCCGCCAAGGCCATCCCGGCCAAGGTCGTTTACGAAGACGATCTCATCCTGGCCTTCGACGACATCCGGCCCATGGCGCCCGTCCATACCTTGATCATCCCCAAGGAGCATTTCGCCTCGCTCAACGAAGTCCCGGCCGAAAAAGCCGGCCTGCTGGCCCACGTCCTGGTCAAGGCCAAGGAGATCGCCGCCCTGAAGGGCGTGGCGACGACGGGCTATCGGGTGGTGCTGAACACGGCCCGCGATTCGGGCCAGGAAGTCCTCCACATCCACTTCCACATCCTGGGCGGGCGGCCGATGCTGTGGCCCCCGGGATGATCGCCGGGCGGACATGGCTTTTATCGTAGACGGCAATAATTTCCTGGGCTACGCCTACCCCGGGCAGATGCGCGACCCCGAAAACAGGATGGCCCTGGCCCGCCGCCTCCTGGCCTTCGCCCATTTCACCCGGACCCGCATCCTCCTCGTCTTCGACGGCCGGGTCACGGACGATCTGGCCGAGCTGACCCGGGGGGACGACAAGCTGCGGGTGGTCCCTCCGCCCGAAGGCGAGAGCGCCGACGCGGTCATCATCGAGCTCATCGACAGGCCCAAGGACCGCCGGCATTTGACGCTGGTCAGCAACGATCGCGCCTTGCGCGACTATGCCCGCGAGGCCGGAGCTCCCTCGCTCTCCTGCCGGGAGTTCGACGGCCGGCTGAAGGCCGCCCTGCGCGAGCGGAAAGCGGGGCGGGAGATGGCCAAGCCCGCGGAGAGGCCCTCGTCCTTCGAAGTCGGATTCTGGATGGATGTTTTCACCCATCGTCAAGCCGCCGAAACGGCCCGGACGATGGGCGCGGGGATTCTAAAAGAAGATCCTCCCCGCGGCAAGAAGGAGAAGACGCGCCGATGAAAATCGCCCTGATCGGAACGGGACGGGTGGGAACGGCGTTGGGCCGCGCTTTGGCCGGAAGCGGCCTTCAGGTCGCTTCGCTTTACGACGAGAAGCTCTCCGCCTCGCGGCGGGCCCGGACCATCATCGGGCGGGGCCGCATCGCGCGCGACGGAGGCGGCGCGGCCCGGGCGGCCGACATCGTGTTTCTTTGCGTGCCCGACGGCGAACTGGCCGCCGCGGCGCTGGAACTGGCCCTGACCGGAATCGACTGGCGGAAGAAAATCGTCCTGCATACGAGCGGATCGCTGACCTCGGCCGTCCTGGCTCCCCTGCGCTGCGAGGGCGCGGCGACGGGCTCATTCCACCCGGCCCAGTCCTTTCCGCGCCCCGAGACGCCCGCCGCGGCGTTCGCCGGAACGACGATCGCGATCGAGGGCGACGCACGCGCGGCCGCCGCGGCCCGCCGGCTGGCCCTGGCTCTGGGAGCCAAGCCCCTCCGGATCAAAGCCTCCGAAAAGCTCCGCTACCACGCCGCCTGCTGCTTCGCCTCGAACCTGTTCATCCCGCTGTTCGACCTGGCCTGCGGGCTTTTGGAGGACGCCGGGATCACGCCGCGCCGGGCCGAGGCTCTTCTCCTGCCGCTCGTGGAGGGGACTCTCCGCAACATCGCCGCCCTGGGCCGCGTCCGGGCGCTGACGGGGCCGATTTCCCGCGGCGACGCGGCGACGGCCGGACTGCACCTGGATACGCTGCCGCGGCGCGGCAGCCATCGCCGGGTCTATCAAGTCCTGGGCGGACGGGCGCTGGAGCTGGCCGTGCGGAACGGATTGGATAAAAAGCCGGCCGCGGCCGTCAGGCGGACGCTGGAACGAAAATAACTTCTTCTTCGAGAACGATCCCGTACTTTTCCAAAACGCGCCGCTTCATCTCGGCGGCTAAACCGAGGACGTCGCGGGCCGTGGCTCCCGCGTCGTTGATGATGAAATTGCAGTGGCCCTGGAAGACGGAAGCGCCGCCGACGCGAAGCCCGCGGACCCCCGTTTGTTCCAAGAGAAAACCGGCCGCCTGCTTGCAGCCGTCCGGAAGGATGGGATTTTTAAAAAAACTTCCCGGATACGCGGTGGCCCGCGGCGGATGACGGCGGGACCGCAAAGCCACGTTCTCGTCCATCGCGGCCCGGATTCGATCCGGCGGTGCGGGCGCCAGCCGAAGGGACGCCGACAGCAGGATGTCGGCGCTCTTCTTGAGGCGCGAGTGCCGGTAGGCGAACTCGAGGCTTTCGGGGCCGACCCGGATCTCGCCGCCTTCGGGAGTCAAGAGCCTGGCCTCCGCCAGGACATCGCACATCGCCCGGCCGAAGGCGCCGGCGTTGCCGTAAATCGCGCCGCCCAGTGTGCCGGGGATGCCGGCCAGGAACTCCAACCCGCCCCAGCCGAGCGCGGCGGCTTTCCCGGTCAGGTCGTCGACCGCCGCGGCCGAGGCGGCCTCAATCGTCTCCGAGGCCGTTCGGAAAGCCAGGCCGCGGGCCGAGTTCCGGATGATCAGGCCGCGGTAGCCGTCGTCGTCGAAAAGCAGGTTGAACCCGCCGCCGATGACCCGGTGACGGACGCCCGCGGCCCGGGCCAGCCCGACGGCCGCCTTGAGCTCGGACGGCGAAGCCGTCTCGATGTACAGGTCGGCCGGGCCGCCGATCCGGAAGCTGGCATGCCGGTTCATGGGTTCGTCCCGGCGAGGGCTCCGGCCCGTTTCGCGTTCATAGGCGCGGGCGAATTCGGCGGCTTGTTCGTTCATCGTCCTTATTGTAAACGCTTTCAAGGTGGTATGAAAGTTGCATCAGTATCCGGCAGAGCTCGAGCAATGGGAAAAGGCCGTGGCGTCTGTAAAGGTTCTTTGTTTGACATTTTACAATCCCTGGGCTATATTCCAAAAAAATCGAAGCGAGGTCTAGGATGAAGAAAGCCGTATTGACCGCCGTCGTCCTATCCGTTCTTTTGGGCGGAGTCGCGTTCGCCCAGAGCGATGCCGATCAGGCCTATATCAAGGCCATGACCGCCAATTCGCCCCAAGAAAAGGCGAACCTGCTGAAGGCCTATATCTCGGCCTACGCCGGCAAGGGCGGCCAATACGACAGCTTCGCCTACGCCTATTGCTTCCAGGCGATGGTCCAGTCGGGCAAGATCGACGCCGAAGCCCTGAGCTACGGCGAAAAGGCCATGACCTTCTCCGGCCTGGACGACACCCTCAAGGGCCAAACCCTGATGCAACTGGCTTCGGTCTACGCCAAATCCGCCCAGACGGCCGAGAAGGCCAAAGCCTTCGCCAACCAGCTCATCCAGCACGCGGCCGCGGCCAAGAACAAGGCGGACGCCAATCCCGCCGTCTGGAATCAGATGACCGGCGCCGCCCACTATGTCATCGGCCAGGCCTCCCTGGCCGCCAAGGACTACAAGGGCGCCGTGGACGCTTATTTCCAGGCTTACAACATCCTCAAGAAAGCCGAGATCCTGGGCGAGATCAAGAAGGCCGGCAAGTCGCTCTACGACGCCAAGAACTACGCCGAGGCCGAGAAGCTCTACCGGGCCACTTACGACGTTCTCAAGGACGGTGAGTCGCTCTCGTTCCTGTCCCAGTCCCTTTACAAGCAAGGCAAGTCGACCGAGGCCCTGGCCATGTTCAAGGAGGGCTACGCCAAGAACAGGACCGGCGAGATGGCCTACAACATCGGGCTCGTCCTGGCCAAGGAAGCCAAGACCAATCCGGCCGCGACCAACGACGCCATCCGTTTCCTGCTCGACGCCGGCATCCTCGGGACCAAAAACGCCAAGCAGGCCCAGCAAGCCGTGGAGATCGCCCAGAACCTGTTCTTCAGCCAGGACAAGGAATGGAACAACCGCGTCAAGGCCATCCAGGAAAGCAACAAGCTGACCGAGGAATGGACCAAGACGCTCAACACCAAGTTCGGCGAAAAGTCCGAAGACGATCTGACCTCGGACGAAAAGCGCGAGTTCCGCCGCCTGAACGAGAACCTGGAGCGGGAAAAGAAGATCGTGTCCGGCATCCAGGGCCAGCAGAAAGCGACCATGGACGCTTTCCAGGCACTGGTCAACGAGGCCAAGCGCCGCAACGGGAAATAAACAGCCTTACGGTAACAACAGCCCCGTTCTCCGCCAGGAGGACGGGGCTTTTTTTTGCCTTTTTATTTCCCCGGGAACCCGATACAATTCCGGTATGGCCGGAAAAATACCGACCCGGGACCAAGCCGCCCGGCGGATCGAAGCCCTTCGCCGCGAGATCGTCTACCACGAGCGGAAGTACTACATCGACAACGATCCCCAGATCTCGGACGCCGAGTATGACGGCCTGATGAAGGAGCTGGAGAGCCTGGAAGCCCTCCATCCCGATCTCGTTTCGCCCGACTCCCCCACCCGGCGCGTCGGCGGAGCGCCCGTCGAAAGCTTCGCCGCGGTTCGCCACCGGATTCCCATGATGAGCCTGGACAACGTCTTTTCCGTGGCAGACCTGGAGGAGTTCGGCCGCCGGATGGAAAAGCTTCTACCCGGCCGGACGGTCACCTACGTGGCCGAACTTAAGATCGACGGACTCGGCATCTCCCTTCTCTACCGGGACGGCCGGCTGGTCCGGGCGGTGACCCGAGGCGACGGCGTCCGGGGCGACGACGTGACGTCCAACGTGCGGACGATCCGGAGCCTCCCCCTGGCCATCCCGGAACGGGGCGAAGTCGAGGCCCGGGGCGAGATCTACATGCCCTTCGAGTCCTTCCAGGCCCTCAACCGGGAGCGGGAGAAGGAGGACGAGCCGCTCTTCGCCAATCCCCGCAACGCCGCGGCCGGATCGATCCGGCAGCTCGATCCGCGCATCGTCGCGTCCCGCCGGTTGGACGCGTTCCTGTATTGGCTGACCGTGGATGGCTCCGAACCGGCCAGCCAATGGGAGACGCTGACGACCCTGCGGCGCCTGGGCTTCAAGACCAATCCCGAATCCCGCCGCTGCCGTTCCTTGGCCGAGGTCACCGCCTACTGGGCGGAGTGGACGGAGAACCGCGACGCGCTCGCCTACGACGCCGACGGCATCGTCATCAAGGTTGATGCCGCCGACCTGCGGGCCGACCTGGGCGCCACCGCCAAGGCTCCGCGCGGAGCGGTCGCCTTCAAGTTCCCGGCCCGCCAGGCGACGACCAGGCTCCTCGACATCATCGTCCAGGTCGGCCGGACGGGGGCTCTGACTCCGGTCGCCGTGCTGGAGCCCGTCCTCCTCTCCGGGACCACGATCAGCCGGGCCACGCTCCACAACGAGGATGAGATCAAGCGCAAGGATATCCGGATCGGCGACACGGTCCTGGTCGAGCGAAGCGGCGACGTCATCCCCAAGATCGTCGGGCCGATGAGAGAACGGAGGAACGGCCGCGAGCGCGCTTTCGTGATGCCCCCGCACTGCCCGGCCTGCGGCTCGGCCGCCCACCGGCCCGAAGGCGAGGCCGTGGCCCGCTGCGTCAATCCCTCCTGCCCGGCCCGCCTGCGCGAGTCCATCCTGCACTTCGCCGGGCGCCGGGCCATGGACATCGAAGGCTTGGGCGAGGCCCTGGTCGACCAGCTGCTGGCGGCCAAGCTGGTGGCCTCTGTGCCGGACATCTACGGCCTCAAGCTCGACGACGTGGCGGCGCTGGAGCGGATGGGTTCGAAGAGCGCCCAAAACCTGCTGGACGAGATCGAGGCTTCCAAGAAGAACGACCCGGCCCGGCTCGTTTTCGCCCTGGGCATCCGCCACGTCGGAGAAAAGCTGGCCCGCAACCTGGCCGCCCATTTCGGCGGGCTCGAGGCGCTGGCCGCGGCCGGCGAAGAGGCCTTGCTCGAGGTCGAAGAGATCGGCTCCATCGTGGCCGAGAGCATCGTCTTCTTCTTCCGCCAGCCCGAAAACCGGATCCTTCTCGACCGCCTCAAGGCGGCCGGCGTCCGGTTCCGCTCCGAGAAGCCGGCGGCGACCGCCTCCGGCGCCGTCCTGGCCGGACGGACGTTCGTCCTGACGGGAAGGCTGGCCTCGTTCAGCCGGGATGAAGCCAAGGCCGAGATCGAGCGCCGCGGCGGCGCGGTCACGGACTCGGTTTCCAAGAAGACGAGTTTTCTCGTCATCGGCGAGGAGGCCGGATCGAAGCTGGCCAAGGCGGAGAAACTCGGCGTCCCGACCCTGACCGAAACGGAATTCCGCGAGCTCCTGGAACGGGCCTGACCGCCGGCTACTTCTTCTTGCCGCCGAACAAGTCCTTGCCGAGAAGTCCCTTGATGTTTTTCTTGCCCTCGGCCTTGCTCCCGGTTTCGTCCAAGCCCTGCCGCGCGGCCTTGTGATCGGAGTCGATCTCCAGGGCCTTCTCGAACTGCTTGCGGGCCCGTAAAGTCAGGCCTTCCCGCTTGTAGAGATAGCCCAAGCCCACATGGGCCTCCGGATTCCAGGGCTCGATCTCGATGGCCCGGAGGAAATCATGCTCGGCCCTGCGCCCGAGATCGGGAATCTTGCTTTCGGCCATGGCCAGGAGAAGGAAATAGTCGCCCTTGTCGTCCTTGAGATGGACGGCCTCATCGAGCAGGACCGCGGCCTCTTCGTAACGGCCCTGGCTGAACAGCGTCTTGCCCTGGCGAAAACGGATTTCGGCGTTCCGGCCGCGGTCCTTGTCGTCGGTCGGGGCGGGGCCCGCCGATTTCGAGTCGTACATCGCCCGCTGGTCCTTGCGGCTCAGCGTACGATAAGCCTTGGAAACGGCATCGAAGACGGCTTCGATCTTATCCCTGACCTCGGCATCGGCCTGGCGGCCGAAGCGGTCGGGGTGGAACTTGCGGGCCAGCCGGAAATACGCCTTCTTGATATCCTCGTCTCCCGTCGTCCGGCCGACTTCCAGTATCTGGTAGTAGTCGAGGCGCGGCAGCCGCTGATGGAACGCGAGGACCTCCTCGATGGCGGCGCGGAGATCGGCCGAAACGGCCGTCTCGGAGGGCGCTTCGGATGCGGCCGACGCTTCCGGCCCGGAGGCGGGTACGGACGCGGGTTCCGGCCCGGGCTTCCGGAAGTCCGCCAGATCGAGGCAGTAAAAGAGGTAGATCGTCCTCCAAAAATGCTTCGGCTCCATGGCCGTGGAGGCCATGATCTCCTGGACGGAACGGCTGCCGTCCAGCGAAGCCAGGAGTTCCTTTTCGTCCGTGCCAAGCGTCCGCGTGCTGCCCGTGCCGCCGGCGGCCGGGAATTGGGGGCCGAGAAACTCGATCAGCGCGGGCGGATATTCCATTTCCCGGATTCCCAGCTCGATGATCTGGGGGACATACATCTTCATTTCGAAATCGACATCGACGATCCGTTCGCTCTCGGCAAACTGGAGTCGGGCGTCAAAGACGGAGAAGAGCGCCAGGCTGATCTTCGACATTTGGGCCAGAAGGGCCTCATAGAGGTCCTTCTGGGAGATCAAACGCTTGGCCATCAGGGTTTCGCCGAGCATGCGTTCGGCGGACATCAGGCTCGGAATCATTTCCGCATCCTGGGAGGTGATCCGGCCCATGTTCAGGAGGATGGTGCCGAGCCGCTCTTCGGGAAGGCTCGTTTTGGCGAAGATGAGGCCGCCGTCCTGGAACGCCAGGGTCCGTTCCCAACCGTCCGTCCGGGCCGTCAGGCGTCCGTTCTTGCGGCCGGCATGGATATCCTTGAGAAAAAGGGCGATATGGTCCATGGTTATGGGGGTCATTGTAAATCAAAGACGAACGCGAATAAAGGAGGGCTCGGGGTATGAGGGGCCAAGCACGTATCGACAGGGAGCACGCACCGTGATAATTTAGGGCCATGCTTATCGCTTTGGCTCAGATCGCCCCCCACCTGGGTAATCTCAAGAAGAACCTGGCCCTCCACCTGGAAACGGCCGCCAAGGCGCGCCGGGAGAAAGCCGACCTGATCGTCTTCCCTGAGCTCGGCCTGACAGGATACAAGCTCCGCGACCTCGTCGAGACGGTCGCCCTCGACCCCGGCCGGGCGCCCCTGCTCCGCGAGCTCAAGAGCTTGAGCCGCGAGATCGCGCTGGTGGTCGGATTCGTCGAGGAACGGCCGGACGAAAAGGGCCTCTTTTACAATTCCGCCGCCTTCCTGGCCAAGGGCAGGATTCTCCACGTCCACCGTAAGGTCTTCCTGCCCAACTCCGGCATGTTCGAGGAGGCGCGCTTCTTCGCCCAGGGCGATCATTTCGGGACGTTCCCGTCCCCCTTCGGTCCGGCCGGGATGATGATCTGCCGCGATTTTCTCCAACTGAACGCCGGATACCTCCTCTTCGCGGGGGGCAGCGAGATCATGATCACGATCAGCGCCGCGCCCGGCCGAGGCCTGGCTGGGGAGAAGGGCTTCGCCTCGAGCCGGATGTGGGAGTTGATGGGCGAATCCATGGCCTTCTTCACGACCTCGACCGTCGTCTATTGCAACCGCGTCGGAGTCGAGGACGGCATGACCTTCGCCGGCGGCTCGTTCGTCTTCAGCCCCTCGGGCCGGCTCCTGGCCCAGGCGCCCTACGCCGAAAGTCACCTCCTGCTGGCCGAGGTCGACCCGGGAGCGATCCGCAAAGCCCGTAAAACCTGGGCTTGGAAGCGCGACGACAAGCCTGCGGTGACCCTGAATTCCCTGCAAAGGACGCTTTTGCACCATGACGATTAACGCTCCGCTCGCGGTCAAGATCCTGACGGCGTTCATTCGGGAGGAGTTGACCAAAGCCGGCTTCCAGAAGGGGGTTTTGGGCTTGTCGGGCGGGCTGGACTCGTCGGTCTGCGCCGCCTTGGCCGCCCTGGCCTTGGGACCGGAGAACATCCTGGGCGTTATGATGCCCTGCGGCGCGAGCTTCACCGGCGAAAGGGACGACGCCGGGCTCGTGGCAAAGCATCTCGGGATTCGGACCGAGACGATCGACATCCGGCCGATGGTGGAAGCCTATTTCGAGAAGCGGCCGACGGACGACCGGATCCGCCGCGGCAACAAGATGGCCCGCGAACGCATGTCCATCCTCTACGACATCTCGGCCCGCGACCGCGCCCTGATTCTCGGGACCAGCAACAAGACCGAGCTCCTGATCGGATACGGCACCATCCACGGCGACACGGCGTGCGCCGTCAATCCCATGGGCGACCTCTACAAGACCCAGGTCCGCCAGATCGCGGCCCATCTCGGCCTCCCCGAACGGATCCGGACCAAGGCGCCGACGGCCGGGCTGTGGGCCGGGCAGACGGACGAGGCCGAGCTCGGGATGGCCTACGAGGAGATCGACTTGATCCTCTTCAAGCTGGTCGACGAGCGGGAGAGCCGCAAGGACGTCGTGGCGGCCGGCTTCGAAGCCGCCAAGGTCGATCGGATCCTGGGCCTGATCCGGGGCTCGGAGTTTAAGCGCCAAATGCCGCCGATCGCCAAAATTTCGACCCGGACGATCGGGCACGATTTTCTCTACCCTTACGACTGGGAGCGCTAGGAGAGCGGGCCACCGTGGCAGGGACGCTGTACGTCGTCGCGACGCCGATCGGGAACCTGGAGGACATCACCTTCCGGGCCCTTCGCGTCCTCAAGGAGGCGGCGGCGATCGCCTGCGAGGATACCCGCCGGACGTCTCTTCTCCTGGCGCGTTACGAGATAAAAAACCGCCTCATCAGCCACTACCAGCCGCGCGAAGGGGCCCGCGTCCCGATGCTGATCGGCATGTTGAAGGAAGGCAAGGATCTGGCCCTCGTTTCCGACGCCGGAACGCCAGCCATTTCCGACCCCGGCTTCCGGCTGGTCCGAGAGGCCGTCCGCGAAGGCATCCGGGTCGTTCCGGTGCCGGGGCCGTCGGCGGTGACGGCGGCCCTCAGCGCGGCCGGCCTGCCCACCCATAAGTTTTTATTCGTCGGGTTCCCCCCCCCCAAGGCCGAGGGGCTGCGCAAAGCCCTGGCGGCCCTGGCCGATCAGGACGCCACGCTCATCTTCTACGTCCCGGGCCGCAAGCTCGCGACTTTCCTGGAAGCCGTCCTGGCCGGCCTCGGCGACCGGCCGGTTGCCGTCGCCAGGGAGCTGACGAAGATCCACGAGGAGTTCCTGCGCGGCAAGGCTTCCGACCTGGCCGCCCAAGCCGGGCAACGCGTCTTCAAGGGCGAGCTGACGATCCTCATTGCCGGAAAAGAAAAGTAGAGAGCTGAAGATCGTTCCGGCGATTCGATGATAAACCCGTTCGATACCCCGGGCTGAAGCCCGGGGTATTTGCAGGGTTAATACTGAGCGGCGCTTATAACGCCGATTTGAAAATCGGGGTTTGGCGCCGCGAATGTATCAAAAAGACCGTTATTAAAATCAAAGACCGTACTTTGTAATCCTTCATAGTTATTATAATTCATTTATAATCAACATTTAAATTAAACAGATATATCTAATATAAATGTTACATTGTTTTTATAATAATACTTGACAACTTACCGCTAAGGTTTTATATTTGGGTTGAAAGTCAAAGACTTAGGAGGTCTTCAATGGCTATCATTCGGTTTGATCCCTTCCGGGACATGGTCACCCTGCGTGAGAGGATGAACCGGGCCTTCGAGGATGTTTTCGCCGGCCGAGGCGAGGACAAGGAACTGACGCCCAGTTCGTGGGCTCCGTCCGTGGATATCTACGAGACCGAGAACGAGCTCGTCCTGACCGCCGAGGTCCCCGGCATCGCCG
>JAQULS010000137.1 GCA_028749235.1 Acidobacteriota bacterium
CCCGGAATGGCCTTTGATTATAGTCAGACTGAGGATCTTCCGGCCGTCTTCCGAGATTTGGCCCGTGACCGAACACGTATAAGTGATTATCGGATGAGGATCCTGCGCCGTCGGCGTGGACTCCTCTCTGTAAGAGTACGATGTCGAGAACCGCATCCCGGCCCATCGCAAGGGGTATTTGTAGCGCAATTTCTGTTCCGTGAACCAGTCGAAGTTCCCGGCTTCAATCTCGTTGGTGGTTTCATGGGCTATATAGCCGCGCATTTCGAACTTGCCGTAAACAATGGCGTGGACCCCGACACAGCGCCCGAGCAACGCGACGACGGAATCGCCCCCGGGGACCGGCTTGTTCTCCGTAGGCGGCGCGGTCGGCGGGGCGATGACGATCTTGAACGGCTCGGAGCGGACCAGGATGCCGCCCATATCCAAGCCGACGACGCAGTCCGCCTCGAGTGCCTTCCCGGCGGCGGCAGCCCGTTCTCGGGCGGACTCAATCGCGCCGGACAGGTCGAGGCTCAAGTCCGACTGATCCCCGGACTCGATCAAGAACGTCGACGCGCGCTTGGCGTCGCCATGGCTCAACAGGACCACGGCTTGGGGGCTCGACCAAAGATGCGTCGGTCGGCCTTCGACGCTGAAAGCGCCCGATTCGTCGGTCTGAAAACGGAGGGCATGGAACCGCAGTCGCGATGTCTTATCGTCGAAGCCGTCGATGATGACCCGGACGCGGGGCATGAAGAGGTCGATCATCTTGACTTCCGCCTCGACGGCCGCGGGAATCAAGGCCAAGGCCTGCCCGACGAGGGTCGGAGTCAGTATGGCGTGGCTCCCGTCCCGCAGGCGGCCCACCGGAGCGAAAAGTCCATTGGGGGTCTCGTAGAAGCCCATCCCTCCCGCGGACGATTCGAAGCGGTAGGACTCGAGCTTGGGGGACGGATACGCCGGCTGGCCGTTGGCCGGCACGACGGGCTCACCCGTCACGGCGTCCCGGCCGGAAATGGTGTCTTTGGAGAAGAAATTCCGGTTGGTGAAAAGAGCCACGGCGTGCATGAGCGATCCGGGATCCTGGATGCCGCTCAGGGCCGACCGGATGGCGTCGGGCGCCGCCCCCGCCGCGCAGCGCGTGGCAACGTCGGCGTCGACATAGTCCTCGTAAGGATCGCTGTTCAGCCTTTTTGGCCACCAGGCTCCGGGATGGGAATCGTTGCGGACGTGAGCCGGGAGAGTCATGTCCGCCAACAGATGGAGAATTTCTCCAAGGGATCGCCAGACCGCGCCGAATTCCTTGTCCCGATCCTTGTCGCCGAAGTCCATAGCGTCGATATAGTCCAGGCTCTGCTGGGCTCGTCCCCAGGAATAGGGCGACTCGGATGTGGCCCAGGTCTTAGCGTCCAGGCGCGGATTGTGGCCCATCATGATCGGCGACATATACGCGTCCAAGGAGTCGGTCAGATAGGACGCCCGCGTCCCGGTCTCGGCGTCCGTCCCTCTGCCCAGCGGATCGTAGAAATGGCGCAAAGCCATATAGGACTCGGGCTCGTCCGCCGTATACCCTCCCTCCGCAACCCACCAAGCGAAAGGATTACGGACCAGGCCTTCCTCGATATACGTCGCCGTAACGCCCGGCCAGATCGTCTCGCCGCGGTGCCAGGCGCCCGATTTGGTCACGGTCTTTGATTCGACCAGGAACAAGCGGCTCGCATCGGGCAATCCATATCGCTTCAGCGTGGGCTGGAAATCGTAGTGTTTCAGGATCGGGTCCTTGGCCGCCGCCTGGATAAACCGGCTCAAGGCCAGGGCGTTCAAGCGGCGGTGGGGGCCGCCGCCGGGCCCGTCGTTGCCGTAGCCGATGAGGAGCGAGGGGAGGAGGACCAGGACGGCCAACCAGACGGGGATGCCGCGCTTTCTCTCTGCCATAGCTTGGATTATTCCGACTCCGCCGGCTTTGTCAAGCCGGTTGTATTTCGTTCTCCGTCAGCGTTTTTTCAAAACGACGCCGCTCCCGGCCCGGGCCAGGCCCGGAATAGTAACCGGAAGCTTCCCGGTCACGTCGACCTCCCCGAACACCGCCTTGGCCGCCGCCGTCTGCATCTGGGGCTGATTGCGGTAGAGGCAAAGGTAGGCGTCGACATCAGGAAAATCGCGCAGGAAGTAGGGACTGCCGAACGACAACACGATCACGGGTTTGTCCCCCGTCGCCAGCAGTCGAATGAGCTCGATGTGGCGCGGATCGAGGCCGACGCTCCCCTTCCAGGCGCTCAAGCTGGAGAACAGGGCCACGATGTAAGCGTCCGAGCCGGCCGACTTCAACACGGCATCGTAGAGCCCGTCCCGGCCCGTGTCGCCGTCGGCGTAGAAAATCTGGGTCTCGGGGCTGCGGGCTTTGACGGCGTTGGCGAACGTCCGGCCGGCGTAATACTCGCCTTTGTCGCTGCTTAAGGAAAAGACCGCGAGCTTCTCTCCGGTCACGGGCAGGGGCAGAGGGTTCCCCTCGTTCTTGACCAGGGTCACGGCCGCCTCGAAAGTCCTGGCGGCTTGATCAAGGAACGGTTTCGTCCCCAGCTTGGAAGGCAGGGCGTCGACGGCGACGAATCGCTTGCGATGCAGGCCCAGGCGCGCCTTGGCCTCCAGGATGCGGCGAACCGAGGCGTCCACCCGTTCGCGGGTCAGGACGCCCTTGCGCACAGCCTCTTTAAGGGCCTCGACGACGGTCTCGGGTTCGAGCGGCAGCAGAACGATATCCACCCCGGCCTGGATGGCCTTGAGCGCGGCGTCGGCCGGCGTGTAGGCGTTCGTGATGCCGCCCATCTCCATGGCATCGGTCACGATCAAGCCTTTAAAGCCCATCTCGCCGCGCAGGAGCCCGGTCAGGATGGCGGGCGATAAGGTGGCGGGCAATCCGGGCGTCGGGTCGAGGGCCGGGACCGTCAGATGGGAAACCATGATCGCGCCGACGCCCGCCTCGATAAGCTTGCGATAGGGCGCGAGCTCGACTCTCTCCAGCCGCGCTCGATCGGCCTTGATCACGGGCAGCAGAATATGCGAGTCCTGGTCGGTGTCGCCGTGGCCCGGGAAGTGCTTGGCCGTGGCGATCATGCCGTTGTCCTGGCAGCCGCGGGCGAAGGCGGCCGCGATGCGGGCGACTTGGGCGGGATCTTCGCCGATCGCGCGGGTGTTGATGATGGGATTGTCGGGATTGACGTTGACGTCGACGACCGGAGCATAGGCCATATGCAGGCCGACCGCTCTCCCCTCCAACGCGGTCGTCCGGCCCATGGCGTAGGCCAGCTCTTCGCTGTCGGCCGCGCCCAAGCCCATGATCGTGGGAAAGAGCGTGGCGCCGCTGATCTGATTGCCGGCGCCGCGCTCGAGATCCGAGCCCAGGAGCAGAGGGACTTGCGCCGCGGCCTGCAGGGCGTTGTTGAGAACGGCTGTTTCGTAAGCCTCGCCCAGGAAGATGGCCAAGCCGCCGATCTTGTGTTTGGCCACGAGCCGCTTGAGATGGGCAAGCTGGCCGGAATCGGCCGTTAGGAATTCGCCCGAATACCGGCAGCCGATCATCTGGGCCACCTTGTCCTCGAGCGTCATTTTCCGCATCATCTTCTCGACCCAGCGGGTGCCGTCGGGAGAGAGGATCAGCCCGGGGTTGGGAACGGACGCTGCGCCGACAACGGCCAGGACGGCCAAGGCCGCCGGCCAGACTTGGAGAAGGGATCGGAAGCGGGATTTCTTCATGGCGGGCCCATCCTAGTCTCGGCCCCCGACCGGTGTCAAGAAGGCGCGGCCGCGGAAGTCAGAAGCGGAGCGAGAGGCAGGTCAGCCCGCCATCCATCTTGCGCATCTCGGTCATCGCGACATCTATAACGGGCCGAGAGAGCTGTTCGATCTTCCATCGGGCTTCCGGAAAGCCGAAGGGGACAAGCAGAGTGCCGTTGATCCAGAGAGCATTGGCGGCGTAGTCGTCGCCCGGGTCGAGAACGATGGACCGGCAGCCTTCAAAGGCGTCGAGAAAAGGCGTACCGGCCGCAAAGACAAGATCCCGGCCGCCGAGCGTATTGACGCTCGATTTGAGATGCAGCCCGGATCCCACGGGAACGACGCGCCACTCGTAGCCGTTCTTTTCCAGGATTCGGCCGAGCTGCCCGGCGCCGGAATCGTTCGTCCGCTCGGATCGCCCGATATAAAACCGGTTTTCGACGCGCAGCACGTCGCCGCCGTCCAGAGTCCCCGGCGCTTCGATTCGGGCAACCGGCCGCATCTTCGCCAGGACGGACTCGATCGATTCGATTTCGCCCCGGCGGGACGGCGCGCCAGGCCGGGTGATCACGGCGACCTCGGGTGTCATGACGGCCGCGTCCTCGACGAAATACGCATCGGGGCATCCCGGCAAGGGCGGCAGGACCGTCACCTCGAGTCCGAGGGCCCGAAGGATTTCAATATAGGCGGCATGCTGGGCCAGGAGAAGCGGGATGTCGGGCCGGCCGAGCGACGCCGTCGTCAAGCCGCCGCCGGCATCGGGGCCGGGAGTCCGAACAATGGCGTGCGAAAACAATAGGTCCATCACGATCAGCCGAGGACGTACCGCAAGATGAACAGGACCGAGAAGATATAGACCAGGGCGTGGACGCTTTTGCCCTTGCCCGAGGCCAATTTCAACAGGGCATATGAAATGAACCCGAAGGCGATGCCCTCGGCGATGCTCTGGGTGAGCGGCGTCACGATGATGGCCAGGAAGGCGGGAACAGCCTCGCTCAAATCATCCCATTCGATGTACTTCACCGAACGCATCATCAGGTAGCCGACCAGGATAAGAGCCGGGGCGATGGCCGGGCGAAGGACGGTCTCGCCCAGCTTGACCTCACCGGCGATCATCTCGGCCAGCGGGCTGAAGAAGAGCGCCGCTAAGAACAGAGCCGCGGTGACTACGTTGGCCAGGCCGGTCCGGGCGCCGGCCGCGATTCCGGTCGTGCTTTCGATGTAGCTCGAGACGGTGGATGTGCCGAGCAGCGTGCCCTCGACCGTGCCGATGGCGTCCGCCAGGATGGCCTTGCCCGCCCGCGGCAGCTTGCCCGCCTTCATGAAGCCGGCCGGCTGGCTGACGCCTATGAGCGTTCCGACGCAGTCGAACATGTCCAGGAAGAAGAAGACGAAGAGGACCGAGAAGATCCCCATATGCAGGGCGCCGGGAATGTCGAGCTTGAGGAAGGTCGGAGCCAGGCTGGGCGGTGCGGCCACGAGGCCATGGAACTTCATGATCCCCAAGGCGACTCCGGCCAGTCCCGTGCCGAGGATCCCCAGCAGGATGGCCCCTTTGACGCGGCGGGCCATCAGCACGATGCTGAAAACCGTCCCGGCCAGGGCAAGAAGAACAGGCTTGGCCGTGAGGTCGCCCAAGCCGATGTACGTCCCCGGGCTGGCGACGACGACGCCGCCATATTCGAGCCCGATCAGGGCGATGAGCAGACCGATCCCGACCGCGATGGCGTGCTTGAGGCTTTCGGGCACGGCGGCCACGAGCTTTTCGTAGAAGCCGAGGAGCGACAAGATGATCTGGGCCAGGCCGGCGATGAAGACCGCGCCCAGGGCCGCCTGCCAGGAGTAGCCCATGACGCCGCAGACGACGACGGCGAAGAAGACGTTGTGGCCCATGGCCGGAGCCTGGGCGATGGGATAGTTGGCCAGCAGGCCCATGAGCAGGGTGGCCAGGGCCGAGGCCAGGCAGGTCGCGGTCAGGACGGCGCCCCGGTCCATGCCGGCCGCGGCAAGGATGGCGGGCTGGACAAAGATGATGTAGGACATCGTCATGAACGTCGTCGCCCCGCCCAGGGCCTCGGTCCGGACGTTGGTTCCAAGCTCCGTCAGGTGGAAGAAACGGTCGAGCCTCGCGCCCATCGGATTCTCCTCGCCGCCGGGGCGCCGCGACGCGCCCCGGGCCGGATTCACTTCTTATATTTGATCAGGCTGTAGACGGCTACGTCGGGGTGGGCCTTGCGGATGGCCTTGAGCCCGTCCAGGAAGACGAGCTCGATGGCGGCGCCGAACCCGACCGGAACGCCCTTGAGAATCTTGACCAGCTCGATGGAGGCGATCGAGGAGGAGCCGGTGGCGATCAGGTCGTCGATGATCAGAACCCGCTGGCCCGGCTTGATCGCGTCGGCGTGCATCTCGAAGAACTCGACGGCGTATTCGTTGGGAGCCTGGACGCAGACGGTCTTGCGAGGCAGCTTGCCCTTCTTACGGATGACGGCCAGGCCGCGCTTGAGATCGCGGGCCACGGGGGCGGCGAAAAGATATCCGCGCGACTCGACGCCGACGATGATGTCCGGCTTCTTGAAGCGGGCCCAGGCGGACAGGCAGTCGATGACTTCCTTGTAGGTCTTGGCGTCCGCGACGAGCGGGGTGATGTCTTTGAACCCGACGCCGGGCTTGGGGTAGTCCTTCACTTCGTAGATCTTTTTTTTGAGCGGGGCGGTGTTCATGGCGTCTCTCCTTCCAAAGCGGGGCTAATTTAACGCAAACAAAATCGAATTACCAGACACATACTCAATTCACGAGGAACGCGCGAAGATCTCCCATCCGCCAAGTGAAGTGCGCAAGAACAAATAAGAGCCCGCGGCGGCGAACGGAAGATGGGAATTAAGTATGTGTCTGGTAATTGATCCGGATGGTTCGCGATTCATCCGTCTCGACTTTAATCAAAACGCGGATCGCGGGCATCGGGAAGTCGATCTTCTCGGCCCACTCGACCAGGATGACGCCCTCGCCGACGTAATCCTCGAAGCCGAGGTCGCGGATCTCGGGCCCATTTCCCAGGCGATAGAGGTCGAGGTGATAGATGGGCGCCCGGGCCAGGTAGATATTCATCAGGGTAAACGTCGGACTGCAGACCTCGCCGATGTCCTTCAGGCCAAGTCCGGCCGCGACACCCTTGGCGAAGACGGTCTTGCCGGCGCCCAGCTCGCCGACCAGAAAGATGACCTCGTCGCCCTTGAACGTCTTGGCCCACCGCGCGGCGAAGTCCCGCGTCTCTTTTTCGCTGTGGGAGCGGAAGACCTTCGGAATCGCCGGCTTCGGGGCCTTCTTTCGCGGCTCGATTTTTTTGGCTTTATTCATTTGGCCGCATCTTCCAAGGATTTCACGGCCGCCGGAAGAAACCGGATGATATCGCCCGCGATAAGCGATCGTTCGCCCAGTTTGGCCGCCGCCAGGTCGCCGCTCAAGCCGTGGGCGTAGACCGCCGCGCGGACCGCCGCTGGAATGTCCTTGGACTGGACCATGAGCGATCCGATCATCCCGCTCAAGACGTCGCCCGATCCGCCCGTGGCCATGCCGGGATTTCCCGTCGGATTGATGAAGACGCGCCCGTCCGGCGCCGCGATCAGCGTATGGTGGCCCTTGAGAACCAAGATGACGTTGTGTTCGCGGGCGAAGGCGGGGGCAAGCTCAAGCCGTTTATCCAGGACTCCGGCAACCGTCCGTCCCGTCAGCCGGGCGAACTCGCCCGGATGAGGAGTCAGCACGACCGGCTGGGTGAGCTTTTTAAGGATATCAAGATGCTCGGCCAGAATGTTGAGCCCGTCGGCGTCGATGACGACCGGCACTTTAAGCCGCGGCAGAAACGCCAGAACGAGAAGGGCCGTTGACGGATCGGTCGAAAGGCCCGGGCCCAAGACGACGCCGTTCTTGCCTTTCAGGATTCGCTCGAGGGCGGAAAGCGCTTCCAGGGAAACCGTGCCGGCCGGTGTCTCCGGCAGCGGCTCGGTCATGAGCTCCGCCATCGCCCGGGCCACCGTCGGCACCGCCCGCTCTGCCGTAGCGATCGTGACCAACCCGGCGCCCATCCGTAGAGCAGCTTTTCCCGCCAGGACGGCCGCGCCCGTCTTGCCGACTGATCCGGCAATCACCAGCAAATGGCCGTAAGTCCCCTTATGGCCGTCTCGTCGGCGCGGAGCGAAGAGCGGGCGCACGTCCTCCGGCCCGGTCAAGGAGAGTTTCAGCTCGGGCGCTTCCATAAGATACTTGGGGATGCCGATATCGGCGACCACAAGCTCCCCCACGCGCTCGGAGGCCGGGGCAAAGATATGGCCTATCTTGGGCGCCGCCAAGGCGACCGTAAGATCCGCCTTGACGGATGGGCCGATCAGGCTGAAGGAATCCGACGACAATCCCGAGGGGATATCCACTGCGACCTTGAAGCCGCGAGCCTTGTTGATGTCGTCGATGGCGACGGCGTAGACCCCCGCGGCGGGCTTGTCCAGCCCCGTGCCGAAGATCGCGTCCACGATGATCGAGGCGTGAGCCAGGATCGTTTTCTGCTTCTTCCAGCACAGCTCGGTCGAAGCGTCGACGACCTCGACTCCCGACTTCTCCGCCGCCGCTAGATTGAGGGCGGCATCGCCCTTTAAGTCATCCTTGGCCGCCAGCAGGAGCACGACCGGTTTTCCTCCGCGCTGGCGCAGGTGGCGGGCGACGACGAGGCCGTCCCCGCCGTTGTTGCCCTTGCCGGCCACGACGACGATCCGCTCCCGCGCCGGTTCGGGAAAACGCTTCACGATCTCGTCGACGATCCGGAGGCCGGCGTTTTCCATCAGCACCGGGCCGGG
>JAQULS010000138.1 GCA_028749235.1 Acidobacteriota bacterium
CGAAGCTCGACTCCGGCGGGAATCTGACCTGGAACACTTTCCTGGGCGGAAGCGGCTATGATATCGGCAATGGTATCGCCGTGGACGGGAGCGGCAATGTGTACGTGGGGGGATACGGTAATGCCACATGGGGCACCTCTCCGATAAGAGCATATACGTCCGGCTATGATGCCTTCGCGGCGAAGATGCCGGAGACGCCGACAGGCATCGGGCTGGTGTCCATTACGGTTAGGGCCCGGCGCAACGCCATCGATCTGACCTGGCAGACGGCGATGGAACCGGACAACGCCGGGTTTTACCTGTGGCGTGCGGAGGGGACTGATCAACCGTATGAGCGGATCACATCCATGCTGATCCCGGCCCGGGGCGATGCCGTCAACGGGGCGGTCTATGCCTACCAGGATAACGACGTTGTTCCCGGCCAATGCTATCTCTACCGGCTGGAGGATATTGACGTGAACGGCGAGAGTACGTTCCACGGGCCGGTTTGGGCTGTCATGGGGACGATCGAGCTTCTTCAGCCCGGGGACGGGATGCGGCCGGTCGGCGCGCTGCCGGTCTGTTTCTCATGGGACGGGGGGCCGTTCACGCAATTCCGAGTCGAGATCTCGGGTGCGGCGGATTTCTCGACGGCCGGCTTGGCTTTGCCCGCGGATTGGACCGCGGAGATGTTCTATCAACCTGGGAAGTCCGATTGGATCAAGATTCGGGCGCTGGCGGGCGAAAGCGGGATCATTTACTGGCGGGTGCGGGGGGAAACGGCCGCAGGTGCCGAAACGACCTCCGAAAGCCGCTGGCTTTTAGTCAGATAGATCAAGATCGGCGAGCGGGCCTGGACGTTGGCGAGGGACGTCCTTCGTTTGCGTTTTTAGACCCTGGGTTGTCGGAAATGTTCAATGTTCAGACCTGACCCCTTCCCCTATACCCCCGGAAAGCGATTAATAGCGGCATGAATGCTTGCTTCGCCGGAAGCGATCCGGCCAGGCCAAAAAGGCGTCCCCCATGTAGTGACCCAGTACACGGGCTTGACGCCGTCCCGCCGCCGAACATAATAGGGACGGACCGTTCTTTCCGGAGGCATCGATGCATCGTCGGATCCTCATCGCCCGCGGCTTGGTCGTGTTGTTTCTGATTTCCGCGTCCGGCGCCGCCTTCGCCCAGACGGCGCCCGCGGCCGTTCCCCGGCCCGAGTACCCCCGGCCGGACTTCGTCCGGGCGGATTGGCTGAACCTCAACGGCCCATGGGCTTTCGCCCTCGATCTCTCCGATACCGGGGAGGAGCGGGGGATGGCGGCGGGCTCCGGCTTCGATCGGACGATCCGGGTTCCCTTCGCGCCCGAAAGCCCCTTGTCCGGAGTCGGCTACCTCGATTTCATGTCCGCCGTCTGGTACCGGAGAAGCTTCGCCGTCCCCGAGGCCTGGCGCGGACGCCGGATCCTCCTCAACTTCGAGGCCGTCGACTACCAGACCACGGTCTGGATCAACGGCCGGAAGGCCGGAGGGCACGAGGGAGGCTTCACGCCCTTCGCCGTCGACATCACCGACCTGCTGGCTCCCAAGGACAACGTCCTCGTCCTGCGGGCCCGGGACGATACCCGCTCCGGCCGCCAGCCGGTGGGCAAGCAGAGCCGACTCTTCGCCTCCCACGACTGCGCTTACCGCCGCACCACCGGCATCTGGCAGACGGTTTGGCTGGAGCCGGCCCCGGCCGTCCGGATCGAGCGCTACAAGGCCTCCTGCGATATCGAAAACGCCGAGGCCAATCTCCACGTCTACTTCAACGTCCCGCCCGGAGCGGGGACGGTCACGGCCAAAATCTCCTTCCTGGGCAAACCCGTCGCCGCGCAGACCAAGAAGGCCGATCAGGTCGTCCGCTTCGTCTTCACTCTCAAGAACGCCAAACTTTGGGACCTCCGGGCTCCCAACCTCTACGATGTCGAATTCGTTTACGAAAAGGACAAGGCGGTCGCGGACCGCGCGACCGGCTATTTCGGAATGCGCAAGTTCGAGGCCCGCGACGGAAAATTCTATCTGAACAACCGGCCGCTCTTCCTGCGGACCGTCCTGGACCAGGGCTTCTACCCGGACGGGATCATGACCGCCCCGGACGACGCCGCCCTGAAAAAGGACATCGAGCTGTCGATGAGCCTGGGCTTCGACGGGGCCCGCCTCCACCAGAAAGTCTTCGAGCGCCGCTTCCTCCACTGGGCGGACAGGCTCGGCTACCTCGTCTGGGGAGAGTTCCCCGACTGGGGCTTGGACTTGGGCCGGGCCGAGTCCTTCCTGACCTTTTCCCGGGAGTGGACCGAAGCCGTGGAGCGGGACCTCAACCATCCCGCGATCATCGGCTGGTGTCCGTTCAACGAAAGGTGGGGGAGCCACACGCCGGGATTGATCCCGGCCGTTTTCAAACTGACCAAGCTGCTCGACCCATCGCGGCCCGTGATCGATGCCTCCGGCGGTTGGCATTACATCTCGCCCGACGTCTATGACGCCCACGACTATGATCAGAACCCGGCGACGTTCAAGGCCCGCTTCGGCGGGCTCCTGGCCAAGCCGCCCTTGATCTACGTCAACGACGGCCCCGAACACAATGTCCCCTACGCCGGCCAGCCCTATTTCCTGAGCGAGTACGGCGGCATTTGGTGGCATCCAGGCCAGGCTGATGAAAAGGCCTGGGGCTACGGCGAGCGGCCCAAGACCATCCAGGAATACCTCGATCGCTTCAAGAGGCTGACCGATGTCCTGCTCGACAATCCCGCGGTGGCGGGACTGTGCTACACCCAGCTGACGGACGTGGAGCAGGAGGTCAACGGGCTGCTGTCCTTCGACCGCACGCCCAAGCACGACCCGGCCTATTTCTTCAAGGTCATGCAGCGGCGGGCGGCCGCGGAGAAGTGAAGATGGCCAAAGGCCGGATCCGTTGCGCCGTTTTCCTGTTTGCCGCGGCTTTCAGCCTCTTGTACGGCCCGGCCCGGGCCTCGGCCGTTCCGGCTCCGGATAAGGATTACTATTTTCCCGAAGTCCGGATCGCGATCGACGTCCAGTCCGACGGATCGTTCCGGGTGGAGGAGCGGCGGACTTACGAGTTCAGCGGCTCCTTCAGCTGGGCCGACCTGAGGATCCCCCTTCAAGTGAAGCGGCTCGGCCGGTCTTATGACGTCGATGTGGACGAGTTCACGGTCGAGGACGAAAACGGCGGCCCGCTCCGGTTCGAAGCCTCGCGGAGATCCGGCCGGCTCGAGGCCAAGTGGTTCTATTCGGCCAAGGATGAGCGCCGGACCTTCCTGATCAAATACCGGGTCCAGGGAGGAATCCAGAGCTTCCCCGACGTCAGCGAGCTCTATTGGCAAGCCATCGGCGACGGCTGGATCAAGCCGACGGCCCGGGCCGAGGTCGTCGTCACCCTGCCCGGGGCGCTGCCTTCGCCCCAGGACATGCTCGTCTACGGCCACGGGCCGCTCTCGGGGAATTCGGAGATCGTCGACGCCCGGACGGCCCGTTTCACGGCAACCGATCTTCCGGCCGGGCAATTTCTGGAAATCCGGGTCGTCTGGCCGGCCGGGCTCGTCTCAGGCGTTTCCGCTTCCGGAACGGACAAGGCCGCCATCATGGCCGAGGAATCGAGGTACGTCCAGGACACCATCCAGCGGGCCATCGACTACAAGAACAGGGAGGCCCGCAAGAACCGCTTCATGAAGATCCTGCTGGCCGCCTGGATGATCTGGTTTGTCGCCGGCCCTCTCCTCTTCCTGGCGATCTACCTTCCGGCCTGGAAGCGGAAAGGCCGGGAATACGATGTTCCCAATACCCCCGAATACGTCCACGAACCGCCCTCGGACCTGCCGCCCGCCCTGGTCGAGCATCTCCGCAAGCAGGGCGGGCCGACATCGCCGCGGGCCTTCACGGCCACGATCTTCGATCTGGCCCGGCGCGGCTTCATCCGGGTCGAGGACAAACAGATGGACCGGTTCGGATTGTTCGGCGTCCGGCAGAAGATCGAGACGACCCTGACTCTCATCGGCCTCGAGCCGCGATCGTCCGCCGGGGCCCGGGGCGATTCCCTGCGGCCGTTCGAGCGGGACGTTCTGGACGTCGTCTTCGGCCAAGCCGGCGGGGGAAGCCTCCAGCCCGGCGACACGCTGACGATCGACGAGCTCAAAAGCTGGCTGCGGAGGAAGTCGACGACCTTCCAGAAATGGTTCCGCGACTGGACCGCCGCCATCAAGGAAGAGGGCAAGGCCCTGGAGTTTCTCGAGCCCGAGTCCGTCCGCCTGCGCAAGACGGTCGGCCTCGTCTTCCTGCCCCTGGCCCTCGTGACCGTCAATATCCCGCTCGCGGTCCTGGCGGGAATCCTGGCTCCCAAGCTGGCTCGCCGGACCTGGGCCTGGGCCGAGGAAGACGCCAAGTGGAAGGGGCTGGAGAAATTCCTCAAGGACTTCGGCGAGTTCAAGGACCTGCCGCCGCAGGCTTACGTCCTTTGGGAAAGGTATCTCGTCTTCGGCATCCTTTTCGGCCAGGCCCGCAAGATCATCAAAGCCCTGCCGATCATCCTGCGGGACGAGCGGGCCGCCGCCCCCGTCTGGTATCCTGGCTTCAATCTGGCCGGGATCGACGGCATCGCCTCCTTTGCCCAGGGCATCGAATCGGCGGCCTCGGCGATCGAAACCGCCAGCACGTCGGCCGCGCACTATTCGTCGGGCGGAGGCGGAGGCTTCAGCGGCGGCGGCGGTGGAGGAGGCGGCGGGGGGGGCGGCGGAGCCGGATGATACATTCGCGGCGCCAAACCCCGATTTTAAAATCGGGATTATAAGCGCCGCTCAGTATTAACCCTACAAAGTCCGGGGTATCAAACGGGTTTATTCCCGGCGGCCACGGCCGGGCTCCCGTCCGCGGCGCGCTTCTGATACAATTCACGCCGATGAGGAAAAGCGGGCTTGTCTTTTGGCTGCCCTTTCTTCTGATCGCCATGGCGGTCGGATCGGGCGGCGCGGTGTCGAAGCAGACGGGGCCGGCCTCCGTTCTCGGCGGCCTCCTGCCCTCCGAAGTCCTGGGCTGGACGGCGGAGTCGAAGGACGCGGTCTATGACGCCGAGACGATCTTCGACTACATCGACGGGGCGGGCGAAGTCTACCGGGCCTACAACATGAAGGCGCTGGTCTCGCGGCGGTTTCACAAGACGGGCGGGCCCGACATCATCGCCGATCTCTTCGACATGGGCTCCGCCGCCGACGCCTTCGGCGTCTTCAGTCACGACTTGGACGGGGACGATTGGCATCTCGGCCAAGACAGCCTGTACAAGGGCGGCCTGTTGACGATCTGGAAAGGGCGGTATTACGCCGCCCTCTACGCCGAAGACGAGACGGCGGAATCCAAGGCGGCCCTGCGGGAGATGGGCCGGAGGCTCGCGGAGGCGATTCGGGAAACCGGAATCAAGCCGGATCTCCTGGGGGCGCTTCCTCCGGGCTACGACAATCCCGGGCGGGTCCGCTTTCTGCACAGCCCGGTCATTCTGAACTATCATTATTCCCTGGCCCGCGAGAATATCCTCGGGCTCGACGAGCGGACGGACGCCGTGCTGTCCCGGGCGGACGACAAGAGCGTCCTGATCGTCGTCCGCTATCCGGACGAAGCGCGGGCCGGCTCGGCCCTGCGGACCTTCCGGGCCGCGCTGATGCCCGGGACCGAGGCGGGGCGGGCTTTCCGGGCCGCGGACGGGACGTGGACAATGGCGGCGGCCCGAGCCGCCGTCGTCGCGTTCGTTCTGCGGGCGGTTTCGGCCGAAGCCGCGGTCGACATCGCGGCGGCGGCCATCGAGCGTGTCAAATAGAAACGAGCGAGGAGGAGACCATGAAGAAAGCCATCGTCAGCCGGCGCGATTTCCTGCGGACCGCGGTCGTTGCCGTACCCTTCGCGGGAACGGTCGGATGCTGCTGCATCGGCAAGGGCGGCGCCGTGAAGACCGGTGACACGCCGGCCGGCGTCGCCACCATCACCCAGATCAGCCGCAAATCCCGGGTCGTCCTGGTTCGCGACGCCAAAGCCGTCGGCGGGGGCCGCGCCATCGACGCCGGGGTCGTCCAGATGATGCTGGACCAGGCGATGATGGCGCTCTTCGGGGAGATGAATCCCGTCGCGGCCTGGAAGCGGATCGTCAAGCCCGACGACGTCGTGGGCATCAAGACGAACGTCTGGAACTACCTGCCCACCGGCTCCGAGCTCGAGCAGGCCATCAAGCGGCGGGTCATGGACGCCGGCGTGCCGGAGAGCAAGATCGGGATCAAAGACCGCGGCGTGCTCAACGACCCGATCTTCCAGGCGGCCACCGTGTTGATCAACGCCCGCCCGGCCCGGGTCCACTACTGGGCCGGCATGGGAAGCTGCATCAAGAACTACATCATGTTCGTGCCCAAGCCGTCCGAGTACCACGGCGACGCCTGCGCCGACCTGGCCGCGATCTGGTCCCTGCCGGTCGTCAAGGGCAAGACCCGGCTGAACATCCTGTCCATGCTGACGCCCCAGTTCCACAACGTCGGGCCGCGGGGCTTTTCCGAGAAGTACCTCTGGACCTACGGCGGCCTGCTGGTCGGGCAGGACCCTGTGGCCGTGGACGCCACGGGCTACCGCATCATCCAGGCCCGCCGCCGGCAGGAGTTCGGCGAGGACAAGCCGCTCGAGACCTCGGCCCATCACATCGAGCTGGCCGACACCCGGCACAAGCTGGGCGTCTCCAACCCGGCCCAAATCGAGCTCATCAAACTCGGCTGGGAAGAGGGCCTCCTCATCTGACGGATATGCCGATTTACGAGTACCGTTGCGCCGCCTGCGGGCGCAAGTCCACCTTCGTGACTCTGTCCGTCAGCGCCGCGCTGGATCCCGTCTGCCAACACTGCGGCGGCAAGGACGTCCGCAAGCTTGTGTCCCGGGTGGCGATCCTAAGCTCCGAGGATGGCCGCGCGGACAAGCTGGACGATCCTTCGGCGCTGGCCGGCATGGACGCGAGCGATCCCGCTTCCATGGCCCGCTGGATGAAGAAGATGGGTAAGGAGATGGGGGACGATGCCGGGCCGGAGTTCGAACAGGAGATCGACCGGGCCGTCGAGGAAGCTGAAGGCGGCGAAGGCGACACGGGAGAAGACGGGCCGCCCGATGATCTAGGAGCCGCCGGAGACTGACCGGCTGAGGGCCGCAGGCGTCAAATCGACCGGAGCCGAGAAACGCTGTTTTAGGTCCGATTCCATTGACCTTATTTCCATTTATTTCCCATTCCTCCGACTAAATAGTCGAAAGGGGGGGCGATGAAAATACCCATCCATAGGCTGGACTCTTGGAAAAGCATCGCCCTCTATTTGAAACGGGATGTAAAAACCTGTATGCAATGGGCAAAATCTTACGGGCTTCCCGTCTATCGAATCGACGAGAATTCGAAACGGTCGAGAGTCTTCGCCTTCGAATCAGAAATAGACGAATGGTTTGTCGCCAAGGCCAACAAGTCGAATCTTTTCCGGCCCTAGTATTCGACGTCAACCCGGACGAGCTTTAACTCGTGATGGAAGCTCCGTGTTCCGCCGATAACCCGGAGCCTCCTTGTCTCGGCAATGGCTTATTGAATTAAGGCTTCACAATTGCCGGGGCCGCAGCATTCATAGACTTCCAAATACCAGCAAGATGGGTATGAGCAACCCCAAGGATACCCTTTCCAACAGGTGAAACAACATGGCCCCAGGCTTTCGATATAGTCGCCATCACACCAACAGTGATTGCCGTTACATGTGTCCGATGGGCACCATTGGCTTATGTTCGCATAGGCGAACATGGAAAGAACGAAAAGAAGACCGACCATCAGAGATAACGAAACCCTACGGTTTTTCATTATCTCCCTCCTTTAATGGGATTGACGTCTTCTGCGAAGACGTCTATTTGAGCCTCCGGATACACCTGTAAAATATAAAAGCATCTTTTCCCCGATTCATTCTCGGTGATGATGAAGTCCTTTACGATGCAATAATCGCCGCGTTTTACCCAAAAGACCGCCTTTTGCCTTCCTTGCAGATCATATTGGATGATAAGGGGATTCCGACTTTGGCATAGTATGAAAAGATCGTTGCCGAAGGCTCTTGCCGCACTCACATTCAGGATATAACCTTGCTTTTGATTCCGGTTTCGGACGCTGTTTTTAGATGTATTGATTTGTTCAATTTTCCGCATGGCGGAATTGCTTAAAGTAATCTCGTTCAACAAAATGCCATCTTTTGAATATCTCCTTATGATCGGCAAATACCGATATACCGCTAAAATCTCTCCCGCCGAATTTCTTTCCAGGTTGACGTTGTTTAGGGTCGTTACATCCCTGGAGAATATTTTTGGCTCTCCAAAAGAACGGACGATTTCTCCATCTTGGTTGAAAATGACGATTTGGGGCGATTTTTTATGAAAACATGCCAGAAAACCCCAGGCTTTTAAGCCTGGGGATGAATGGCATCACGGAGCGAAGCCAGCTCCGGCTGGCGAAGCGGAGGCCTTCTCAGGCATAATCTGGCTATGGCCAGGTACG